>NZ_JBWKPP010000004.1:0-403170 GCF_059418305.1 Acidovorax sp. GW821-FHT09B03 | reverse complement strand
CCCCCTTCTGACCGTGCCGAGAAGCGCAGGGCCTGGGGTGAGCGCGTGCCGAAGGACACGCGCATCGTTGTCTGGCTCGCCGAAGCTGTCTGACCGGAGCTCCCTCGCAGAGGGCGCGCAGGGAGTTCTTCGGCGCACCCCAGGACCGAGCATCGCAGGTTGCCCCGGAGCGCAGCGCAGGGGACACGGGCAGCGGGGTCGCCTTTCTCTTGGGTACTTTTCTTTGGCGAAGCAAAGAACAAGTACCTCGGCCGCCGGGCCGAGACCCGGCTCCCGTCCCCTGCCAAGGCACGCCGCAACCACTGCTCCCAATTGCAAGCACGATGAACCCGTGAACCAGATATAGGCCAGCACAATGCTCACCGTCCAAAACATCAACCAGTACTACGGCGGCTCCCACATCCTGCGCGACGTGAGCCTCACCGCCGAACCCGGCAAGGTCACCGTCCTCCTGGGCCGCAACGGCGTAGGCAAGACCACCCTGCTCAAAAGCCTCATGGGCCTGGTTCCCATCAAGAGCGGCTCCATCCAGTTCGATGGCAAGGCCATCGACAAGACCGCCCCCTACGACCGCGCCCGCGCCGGCATCGGCTTCGTGCCGCAAGGCCGCGAGATCTTCGGCCGCCTCACCGTCGAAGAGAACCTGCGCATGGGCCTGGCCTACAAGAGCGGTTCCACCCCCGTGCCGCCGCACCTGTACGAGCTGTTCCCCGTGCTCAAGCAGATGCTGCGCCGCCGCGGGGGCGACCTCTCGGGTGGGCAGCAGCAGCAGCTGGCCATCGCGCGGGCCCTTGCGCCCGGGCCGCGCCTGTTGATCCTGGACGAGCCCACCGAAGGCATCCAGCCCAGCATCATCAAGGACATCGGCCGCGTCATCCGCATGCTCGCCGACAAGGGCGAGATGGCCATCCTGCTGTGCGAACAGTACTACGACTTCGCGCAGGAACTGGCCGACCAGTACCTGGTCATGGAGCGTGGCGAGGTCATCGCCCGTGGACCTGGCAGCGAGATGGAGTCCAAGGGCATCCGCAACTTGGTCGCCATCTGATCGGTCCCAGGATCAGCCCGCCTTGGCGGGTTTGGTGCGTTTTGCCGGTTGCTCCTTGACCGCAGCGGCTGGCAGCGCCATCGCCTCCACCAGCAACCGGGTGAAGGTGTCTTGCAAGGGCGAGGCCGGTGCATTGCTCAGCGTGGCGATGCCCAGCTGGTAGCCGATGTGGGGCTTGAACGGGCGCGAGCTGATGCCGCCTTGGGGGCAATGCCGCGCCAGCAGCGCGTTGACGATGGACACCCCCAGGCCTTGCGCCACATGGGCACAGGCCTCGCTCACCGAGTGCACCTCCAGCGCCACGCGTGGCTGCACGCGCTTTTGGCGGAAGGCCATGTCGATCTCGTGGCGTATCTGGCGCTGGCGGCCCAGCAGGATCAGGCTGCAGTCGATCAGGTCGTCAGGGCTCACCTGGGCGAGCTGTTCCAGGGCATGGCCCTTGGGCATGATGCACACCGCTTCGGAGTCGAGCGTCGCACGCGTGGCCAAGCCCTGCATCTCCATCGGCAGGCGCACCAGGCCGATGTCGGCCTCGCGGCCGAGCAGGGCCTGCTCAGCGTCGCTGTACGAGCCGGACAGCACCTCCAGCACCACATCGGGGTGCGCCTGCATGAAGCGCCTGGCCAGCGTGGGCATCAGCGTGGTGGCCAGCGTATTGGGCACGGCCACCTTGAGCAGGCGCCGCTTGAATCCTCCCAGTCGCAGCTGCTCGGCATGCCGGCGAAAGCACTGGGCCGAGTCCATCAGGCCCTGGGCATCGTTGCGCAAGGCCTGGGCTTCGGCCGTCGGCGTCAGGCGGCCCTTCTCGCGCACGAACAGGCGCAGCGCCAGGCTCTCTTCGAGCTGCGCGAGCAGCCGGCTGATGGCGGGCTGCGACAGGCCCAGGCGCTCGGCCGCGCCGGTGGTGGAGCCGCTGAGCATGATGGCCTGGAAGGCCTCGAGCTGCTTGAAATTCATGGACGTTCAAACGGTGTGTACAGGCCTGGTGCACGCATCTTTGCACCGGCCCCGCTCGGGTGCAAACACACAGCAATCCGCATAGGGTAATACGGCTTCGTCATAGCGTTGTGGGCAAGCCCCCCGCTCCACAGAATTCGTGGCGTCAGAACCCACATCCGATTCAAGGAGCGAGACTTCATGAGGCCCATTTCCCCCGCCGCGCTGGCTGCCAGCAGCCTGGTATTTTTGTCTGCCGGCGCACCCGCCACGGCGCAAACGCAAGACCTGCAGGTCTACGGCCAGGTGCGGCTCACCGTCAACAACACCAAGACCGGCAACGCCGGCTCTGCCATGGAAGAGCGCGACAACGCGTCCCGCCTGGGCTTTCGCGGCAGGGAGGACCTGGGCGATGGCATGGCCGCCCTGTTCGGCCTGGAGATGGGGCTCGAGGCCGACTCGGGCGCCGCCACCACGCCTGCGTTCCGCAACAGCTACGTGGCCCTGCGCGGTGGCCTGGGCACGCTGGCGCTGGGCCGGCTCGATTCGGCCAACCCCACGGGCTCGCCGCTGTACTCGCAGGTCACGCGCATCACCTCGTTCGCGGCCAACGACGCCGGGGCCACGGCCATCGGCACCTCCATCCTCAATGCGCGCAACCGCACCTCCAATGCGCTGGGCTACCAAAGCCCGACCTGGGGTGGCGTGAACCTGCGTGCGCGCTACTACCTGCGCGGCGACGCCAAGACGCCCGAGCAGGAGAACGGCGCCAGGTCGCTTGACCTGGGCCTCAACTACGCCGACGGCCCCTGGTCCGCAGGCATCGGCTACGGCACGGACCGGCGCCCGGGCGGCCTGCTGGCCAACGAGTTCGCGAGCAAATGGCAGCTGGGCCTGCGCTACGACTTCGGCGCCATCGAGCCCTATGTGCTGCTGGGCCGCGATCGCTATGCGGCAGCCTCCACTGCCGTGCGTGCCGACGTGGACTACTGGCTGGTGGGCAGCCGTTTCTCCACGGGCCCGCACGCCCTGGTGGTCAACCTGATGCAGCGCGACGTGCTGGCCTCGCAGCGGGGGCTTCGCAAGCGCCAGCAGGTCGCGTACACCTATGCCTTGTCCAAGCGCACCGAGCTGCAGGCCTTCCTCGACCGCGACGGCATCGATTCCAGCCGCAGCAACGTGGCCGTGCGCGTGGTGGGCGCGGGAGTGCGCCATGATTTCTGAAACCCTGCAACCCCAGCTCCATTCCTCCTTGCCATCGACCCCGAGTTCCCCCATGTCCCGAATCCAGAAAGCCCTCGCGCTGATAAGCGTCTCGTTGGTCCTGTACCACCCCCTGGCCGTGGCTGCGGCCGACTTTCCTGAAAAGCCCGTGCGCATCGTGGTCCCGTTCCCGGCAGGGGCAGCTGCCGATACGGCCATGCGTGTGGTGGCACGCAAGATGTCGGAGCAGTGGCGGCAACCCGTCGTCATCGACAACCGGCCCGGTGCGCACGGCTTCCAGGCGGTCACTTCGTCCGCGGCCGACGGCTACACCCTGCTCATGGGCGCAGGCTCGGGCATGGTCACGGCGCCACTGCTGTCCAGCAAGCTGCCGTACAACCCGTCCCGCGACTTCGTGCCCGTGGGCCGGGTGGTGATCAACGTGCCCATCCTCACCACGCACCCGGGTCTGCAGACCCGCACCGTGCGCGAGCTGGTCGACCTGGCGCGCAAGAGCCCGGGCACCCTGAACTACAGCACCAGCGGCAATGGCAGCCCCGGCCACCTGTCGATGGAGATGTTCCAGGCGGCCACGGGCACCAGGATGGTCCAGATCCCCTACAAGGGCGGCGGCCCCGCCGTGAATGAGCTGGTGGGCGGCCATGTGCAACTGGGCATGAACGCCGTGCCCAGCGTGTTCGCGCACATCAAGGCCGGCCGGCTCGTGCCCCTGGCCGTGGCCAGCGCCAAGCGCTCGCGCGCCTTCCCGCAGGTGCCGACCATGGCCGAGGCCGGTGTCAAGGATTTCGAGTACGACATCTGGTACGCCCTGTTCGCCCCCACGGGCACACCGCCCGATGTGGTGGGCAAGGTCGGCAAAGCGCTCAACAGTGCGTTGGCCGATGCCGAGGTGAGCAACCTGCTCGTGGCCCAGGGCGCTGAGCCGGCCCCCACCACGCCGCAGGAGCTGGCGCGCTTCATCCAGGAAGACACGGCACGCTGGGCCAAGCTGGTCAAGGAACGCAACCTCAAGCTCGACTGACCGGGGCCACAGCATGACGATGACAACAACAACGACGACGCCCATGGCGGCGGCCGGTGGTAGCGTCTCCCGGCACACCCACCGCGTGCCCATGCGCGACGGGGTGCACCTGGCCACCGACCTCTACCTGCCCACACAGTCCCCAGGCCCCTGGCCTGTGCTGCTGGAGCGCACGCCCTACGGCAAGAACGCCGAGACCCGGCGCGAACGCACGGCCGCCAACCCCGCGCCCCTGCGGCGTGGCGAAGTGGCCGCCCGTTTTGCCGAGGCCGGCTACGCCGTGGTCGTGCAGGACTGCCGCGGCCGCTTCGACTCCGAAGGCCAGTTCACCAAGTACCTGGGCGAGGCCCACGACGGGGCCGACACCCTGCAGTGGATCATGGCCCAGCCCTGGTGCCGCGGCGCCGTGGGCACCTACGGCCTGTCGTACGCAGCCCACACCCAGACGGCGCTGGCCAGCCAGCGGCCCGCGGGCCTCAAGGCCATGTTCCTCGAGTGCGGCGGCTTTGCCAATGCCTACCGCGGCGGCATCCGCCATGGTGGCGCGTTCGAGCTCAAGCAGGCCGTTTGGGCACTGCGCAACGCCTGCAGCGGCAGCACACAGCTGGGCGATGCCGCACGCCAGGCGCTGGCGCAGGCGGATATCGGCGAGTGGTTCCTGCGCCTGCCCTGGTCGCGCGGCGACTCGCCCCTGCAGTGGGCGCCAGAGTACGAGGACTACCTCTTCGGCCAATGGGAGCGAGGCGCCTTCGACGACTACTGGCGCCAGCCCGAGCTGTATGCCGCCGGCCACTACGGGGCGCTGGACGGCGTGGCCCTGATGCTCATGTGCGGCTGGTGGGATCCCTATGCGCAGACCACCACCGACAACTACCTGGGCCTGGCCGGGCGTGGCAACCCCAGTGTGCGCATGGTGCTCGGCCCCTGGACGCATGGCGAGCGCAGCGTGCCGTATGCCGGGGACGTGGACTTCGGCCCCGGCGCCGTGCTCGATGGATCGCTCGCACCGGACTATGTGGCCATGCGGCTGGCATGGTTCGACCACTGGCTCAAGGGCCAACCCCTGCCACCGGCGATGGACGACAGCGTGCGCTACTTTCGCATGGGCGGCGGCTCGGGGCGGCGCACGCCCGCCGGCCGGCTCGACCACGGCGGCACATGGCGCAGCGCCAGCCACTGGCCCGTGCCCGGCACCGCTTTCGTGCCCTGGTACCTGGGGGCGGACGGCGCACTCTCGCCCGTGCAGCCGGACCGCGACGACGCGCTGGGTTTCGACTTCGACCCCGCGTCCCCAGTGCCCACCCTCGGCGGCTCCATCACCTCGGGCGAGCCGCTGATGGTGGCGGGCGCCTACGACCAGCGCACCAGCGGGCAGACCTTCGGGGCCCGGGCGCCCCATGGCCCGTTGGCGCAGCGGCCCGACGTGCTGGTCTTCCAGACGCCGGTGCTCGACGAGGACATGGAAGTCTCTGGGCCCATCACCATCGAGCTCTGCGTATCGTCCTCGGCCCCGGACACGGACTTCACCGCCAAGCTGATCGACCAGTACCCGCCCAGCGCCGACTACCCCGAAGGCTATGCCATGAACCTCACGGATGGCATCCTGCGCTGCCGCTACCGGCGTTCGTGGGAGGCCCCCGAGATGATGCGGCCCGGCGAGGTGGTGCAGATCACCATCGAGCCCATGCCCACCTCCAACCTGTTCCGCAGGGGGCACCGTATCCGGCTGGACATCTCTAGCAGCAACTTCCCGCGCTTCGACGTCAACCCCAACACCGGTGCACCGGAGGGCAGCGCGGGGCCACGCGTGGTAGCGCGCAACAGCGTGCACATGGGGCCGGGCGCGCCGTCGCGGGTGGTGCTGCCGGTGATTGCGGCGCGGCCCTGAACCAGGCCGGGGCCCGGCTCAACCGGGCGCTGGCGTGGCGTCCCCCCGGTGCCGCCAACGCGCCACGCTTTCGATCACCAGCACCGTACACACCATCCAGGTGCCGCCCAGCAGCCAGCCCGCCAGCACGTCGCTGGCGTAGTGCACCTGCAGCACCATGCGGCTCCAGCCGGTGGTGAAGACCAGCATGCCCGCCAGCACCACGCACGGCACATGCCAGCGCAGCGGCAGCAGGCGCGTGGCCAGGTAGGCCAGCAGGGTGTAGGCCACCATCGAGGCACTGCTGTGTCCGCTGGGAAAGCTGTAGCCGTCGGCCTGCGCCACGCCGTGGTGCAAATGCTCGGGCCGGGCGCGTTCGAAGATGCTTTTGAGGATGCGCGTCAGCGCCCCGTTGCCTGCCAGGGCCGCCAGCCAGCCGGTGGCCAGCAAACGCTGGCCGTGCCACCACAGGCCGGCGGTCACCAGGGCCGTGAGCGCGGTGAGCACGGCGGTGTCGCCCAGATGGGTGAGGGTGGCAAACCAGCGCAGCACCCCGGTGGCGGCGTGCAGGCGCAAGGCGTCGGCAATGGCATCGTCCACCGTGCCCCAGTCGCCGTCCTGCTCGCTGCCGCTCTCGGCCAGTTCGGCCATCATGCTGCCGGCCAGCACCATGGCACAGGCGGCTGCCAGCATGCCCGCCAGCAGGGCCCAGCGCGGATCGATGGCCATGGGCAGCGTGCGCTGCAGCAGCGGACCGCCATGGCGCCGCACGCTGCGCAGGCCCCACAGCGCTGCGGCGCCTGCCAGGCCGGCCAGCGCCAGGCCGGCCAGCCACCAGCCCAGGGGGTGGCTGGCGATGAGGTGGCCGATGGTGGTGGCGTTCATGGGGTTCACTGGCAAGCGTCCGGTTCTGGGTCGATACTGCCGGTTGTATCGCACCGCACATCACCCCTTCGCACCGGGTGTGAATGTAGGACAAGGCGCCGACAGGCGCACAGCGCCGTGGCTGACAGGCCCGTGCGCAAGACCCGGGCACGATGGTGCGATAGCGGCCCTTGTGCCGCCGCGGCCCGGCCGCGGTGGCCAGCCGCCGCACCACCGGAGCCTTGCCTTTCACCCATGACCATTGCCCAACGTCCCCCTGCCGTCCACCCCCATGGGCGCATCCACCTCGTGGTGCCCAAGCGCCCGGGCGCCGACTTCGACCTGGTGCGCGCCAAGCTCGAAGGCGCCTTTGCGGCCCATGCGCACGACGTGGTGTGGCATGTGCCCGACGAGCGCGGCGACATCGTCGAGCTGGCCTACCAGGCCGTGCGCGATGCGCAGGCCGATGGCGGGCTGGTGGTGGCCGCCGGTGGCGACGGCACCATCAACGCGGTCGCCGCGGCAGCGCTGCAGGCCGGCGTGGCCATGGGCGTGGTGCCCATGGGCACCTTCAACTATTTCAGCCGCGAGCACGGCCTGGCGCTCGACCCCGAGATTGCCGTGCAGGACATGCTGCACGCCATGCAGCACAGCGACATGCGCCCCGTGCAGGTCGGCTTCGTCAACGACCGCATGTTCGTGGTGAACGCTGCCGTGGGCCTGTACCCGCGCCTGCTGGCCGAGCGCGAGATGGCCTCCAGGCGCTTTGGCCGCTCGCGCATGGTGGCCATCCTGTCCGCGGTGTGGAGCATGTTCCGCCCGGCCGGCGGGCGCCGCTGGCGCGTCATCATGCGCACGCACGAAGGCGCCCAGGCCCAGCAGGAGGAGCACCTGGTCACCACCCTGTTCGTGGGCAACAACCCGCTGCAGCTGGGCCGTGTCGGGCTCATGCAGGCCCAGTCGGTGGCCCAGGGCGGCCAGCTCGCCGTCGTCCTGCTGCAGCCGCAGGACCGCTGGGCCGTGGCCCGCACGGTCTGGAACGCGGCCACCGGCCAGCTGGCGCGCGACCCGGCCGTGGTGAGCATGGCCTGTGCCGAGATGACCGTCGCCCCCGCCAGCTGGCGCCCCGCCCAGGTGAAGGTGGCCTTCGACGGAGAGCGCGAATGGATGGCGCCGCCGCTGCGCTTTCGGGTGCATGACAAGCCGCTGTGGCTGGTCACGCGCACCACGCTCGACCGCGACCCCACGTCCGCACCGGCGGGCGGTGATGTGGCTGCAAGCCACCCCGTGCAAGAGGTGCCGGCGTCCGAGCCCGCGCCTCCGCCCGCCATCACCCCGCTGCCTGCGCTGGGCTGACTTTTTTCCGCTTCTCTCTCACACTCGACTCTGCGCACCACAGCACCTTTGCACCCATGTCCGTCTTGATGCACCTGTCCGACCTGCACTTCGGCGCCCACGAGCCGGTTGTCTGCCGCGCCGTGCAGGCGCTGGCGCGGCAACTGGGCGTTTCGGTGGTGGTGGTCTCGGGCGATGTCACGCAGCGCGCCACTGCGCCCCAGTTCGCGCAGGCCGCCAGCTTCATCCGCGGGCTCGATGCCGGCGCCACCGTGGTGCTGCCTGGCAACCACGACCTGCCGTTGTTTGCCTGGTGGCTGCGCTGGGGTCGGGCCTACGACCGCTTTGCACACGAATTCGGCAACGACCTGGAGCCCGTGCGGCAGCTGGGCCGCTTCTTCATCGTCGGCGTGAACACCACCCGGCCGTGGCGGCACGAGCGCGGCAGCCTCTCCAGCGCGCAGATCGCGCGCGTCGAGAAGCAATTGGCAGAGGCCTACGAAGAGCCCTGGCGCATCGTCGTCGCCCACCACCCGCTCACCGCGCGCAATGCGCAGGACAAGGAACACCGCCCCGCACGCGCCGACGAGGCCCTGCTGCGCTGGCGCGATGCCGGCGCGCAGATGCTGCTGTCGGGCCACGCCCACGCCGCCGGCCTGCTGCAGCCGCTGCCCGGCCTGTGGGTCAGCCAGGCCGGCACGGCGGTATCGCACCGCCTGCGCCACGGCTACCCCAACAGCCTGGTCATCCTGAGCCACGAAGCGGACCTCCAGGACCCCGACAAGGCGCAGCGCTGGGCCTCGCGCTGGGACTATGACCCCGATCGTGCCGCCTTCCACTGCGTGCAGCGCCAGTGGGTAGATGACCCCAAGGGCGCCCTGGCCATCTGATCCTCAGAACCGGTGGCGCATGCCCAGCGCGAAGCTGGTTCCCTGCGCCTCCAGCACGCGCGGCGGTGCCGGCAAGGTCTGGGTGCGCGTGCTGTCGCGCAGGGCCATCAGGTACACGTCGGTGCGTTTGGACAGAAAGTAGTCGTACCCCACCGTGAACACCCGCCGCTGCAGATTGCCCCCGGCCACGGTGGCCGGCACCGGCCCCACGGCATCGTCCGTGCGGCGCGATGCATAGCCGGCCAGCAGCCGGCCGGCGCCGATGGGCACGGCAGCACTCACATCCCACACGCGGTAAGCCAGGTCGAGCGGCGCCGCGGCCGTACCCCGGTTCTGGATGCGGCCGAGATGGGCGAACACCTTTACCGCCGTGAAGTCGTACGAAGCCGCCAGCTGCCAGGCTCGCGTGTCGTTGGGCGAGGTGCCGTCGGCAAAGGTGATGGGGTTCTTCCTCACACTCTGCCAGGCCAGCGATGCGGCGAACGGGCCCTGGCCGTAAGCCACCCGCAGTGCGCTGTTGCCCCCGCCCTGGCCCTCCGACAGCGCATGCGCAGCCGACACGGTGGCCCCCGCCCAGGCGGGGCTGTCGTACACCACCGAATTCGCCCAGCCCGTGCCGCCCGTGAGCGGCGCGCCGATGAAGGTCACCAGGTTCAGCGGCCCGAAGACGGTGGAATCGCCGAACGCATTCGAGGTGATGCTGTTCAGGAACAAGAGCGAAGTGACATTGCCCAGGCGCACGCGCCCCCAGCCGGGGTGCGCCAGCCCGACCCAGGCCGCGCGCGAGAACACCGGGTCCGCCGCGACGTTCACCGGCGCGGGCAGGGCGTCGCTGCGCCCGCTTGCGCCCGAGTCGTTGCGCAGGAAGGACGACAGCTCGAACGCCGCCGTGAGCCCGCCGCCCAGGTCCTCGTTGCCGCGCACGCCCCAGTGGCTGGTGGACATGCCGCCGCCTTCGAGCTTGCCGATGGGCCGGTCCAGCGCGTTCACACCGGCGGCTGCGCCCTCGAAGCGGCCCACGGCCGCATCCACCAGGCCATAGAGATGCAGGCCCGGGCCGGTGGCCGGCTGGGCGTGCACGCTGGTGCTGCTGAAGGCGGCCAGCGTGCTGGCCAGGAGGGCGGATTTGCCCAGGGGTGATTTCATGGTCTGTCTCCAATCGGTGGTTGCTGGTGGATGGGGAAGGTCGGGAAAAGGCCGCACCCGTCCACGGCGCGCTCGCAAGGCGAGCGTTCCGAGGGGCAGGGCGTGGTGGGGGGAGCGCCGGGCAGGCGCTGTCTCCGGCGCCCCTGCCGTCCTGGCAGGGGCGCGCGCAGGCTCACGCACCGGTGGCATGCCACCGGCGCGTCGAAGCGGTGTCGTGGGGCGGCCTGCGCCGCGTCAGGGCGCGCCGGTCAGGCGCATGGACTGCGGGGCCATCAGTGCACCGGCCCGCCGCAGGCGCCGCGCATGCCGTGGGCGATGAAGCGCACCAGCAGCGGCCCGGCCGTGGCCTCGTCGCCGGGCTGGTTCTGGCCGAACGAGAGGCGCTCGATGCGCCGGTCGTTCACGTGGTGCAGCAGCGCACCCAGCGCGAACTGGTAGCACCAGGCCACCTGGCTGCGCGTGGCCTGGGGCAGGGCGCTGGCGATGGCGTCGATGAAGGAGTGCGCGAGCGGGTCGAACAGCTCGCGGATGATGGGCTCGTCCTCTTCCAGGTGGTCGCTCATGCCGCGCGACAGCAGGCGCAGGAAGTGCTGGCCCGCCGGCTGGCTCGCCACCTCCAGCACGGGCAGCACAAAGGCCTTGACGATCGCGTCGAGCAGGTGCTCGGGGGCGGCGGCGCGCTGCGCATCGGCCAGCGATTGCAGGCGCACGCCGATGTAGCCCGCATGGGCGCGAAAGATCGCGTGGTACAGCGACAGCTTGGGGCCGTAGTAGTAGCCCACCAGGGCCAGCGGCACGCCGGCCTCGTCGGCAATGTCGCGGATCGACACGCCATGGAAGCCGCGCGCGGCAAACAGGCGTTCGGCCGCCTGCAGGATGTTGGCCTGGCGGTTCGGCGCCAGCTTGTCGTCGGGGCTGGCCAGGGCCTTGCCGGTGGTGCGCTTGCGCGGCGCAGGGGATGCCTCGGGCAAGGCGGGGGCAGGGGGTTTGGTGCGTGGCATGGTTCGATTTATACGTATGTACAAAACAATTGAACACTCGTACAAACCCCAGTGATGCAATGTTTGTACGTTCGTATAATTTTTCGCAGAGGCGGCTTGCACAGGGCCTGCCGCCTTCACTACGCCGTTTGTAGCAGCCATTGCAGTCCATTCCCACAGGAGACAAATCCATGACCACCCGCCGCCGGTTCACCCAGCTTTCCGCAGCCGCGCTGCTGCCATCCACCTGGGCCCGGGCGTCCCAGGCCGCCACGGGCATCCCGGATGTCGCGCGCATCCTCATCGGCTTTCCGGCAGGCGGACCCATCGATGCGCTGGCCCGCCGTGTGGCCGACCGCATGCGTGGCAAGTACGCCGGCGCCGTGGTGGTCGAGAACAAGCCCGGCGCGGGTGGGCAGATCGGCATCCTCAGCCTGCGTGACAGCCCGGCCGACGGCACCAACCTGCTCATCACGCCTTCGTCCATGCTGTCCATCTACCCCTACACCTACCCCAAGCTGCGCTATGGGCTGGCCGATGTGGCGGCCGTTTCGGTGGCTGCCCACACCGACCACGGCCTGGCCGTGGGCCCGGGCGTGCCCGACAGCGTGCGCACTCTGGCGGACTTCCTGGCCTGGCTCAAGGCCAACCCCAGCAACGCCAACTACGGCAGCCCCGGCGCGGGCTCCATGCCGCACATGGTGGGCGTGCTGCTGTCGCAGATCACCCAGCTGGACATGCGCCACATCGCCTACCGCGGCACCGTGCCCGGCGTGCAGGACCTGCTGGGCGGGCAGGTGCCGGCGTTCTGGGGCCCCATCGGCGACTACCTGCAGCACACCAGAACCGGCAAGCTGCGCGTGCTGGCCATTGCCGGGGGCAAGCGCTCGGTGTTCCTGCCCCAGGTGCCCACCCTGCAGGAGCTGGGTTATCCCCTCAAGGTCAGCGAGTGGTATGGCTTCTTCCTGCCCGGCAAGGCCACGCCCGAGGTGGTCAAGCGTGCGTCCGACGCGCTGCAGGCCGCGCTCACCCAGCCCGAGGTGGTCGATTTCGGCAAGCAGTACGGGCTGGAGATCCGTGCCTCCAGCGCAGCCGACCTGGCCCGGATGCTGCAGGCCGACGCCGACCAGTGGCGCGGCCTGATCAAGCAAACCGGCTTCACCGCGGAATCCTGAGAAAGTCTTTCAGCCATGTCCACCCCATCCCCGCGCCGCATCGTCGATATCTCGATGCACCTTGAAAACGATGTCGTCTCCGACCCCCCGGGCCTGGGCCCGCGCATCAGCTACATCGACCACCACATGAGCTTCGACGACCTGGCGCGCTTCTTCCCCGGCGTGCGCAAGGAGGACCTGCCCGACGGCGAATCCTGGGCGGTCGAGGACGTGCAGCTCAACACCCACAACGGCACGCACCTCGATGCGCCCTACCACTTCGCATCCACCATGGACGGCGGCCAGCGCGCGCTGTCCATCGACGAGGTGGACCTCGACTGGTGCTTCCAGCCCGGCGTGAAGCTCGACTTTCGCCACCTGCCCGATGGCTACGTGGTGCAGGCCGCCGACGTGGCGGCCGAGCTCGCGCGCATCGGCCACACCCTGCAGCCGCTGGAGATCGTGGTCGTCAACACCCGTGCGGGCAGCGCCTACGGCACGGCGGGCTACACCCGCGCGGGCTGCGGCATGGGTTACGAGGCCACCATGTACCTGCTGGAGCGCGGCGTGCGCCTCACGGGCACCGACGCCTGGAGCTGGGACGCCCCCTTCGCCTACACCGCCGAGCGCTATGCCGAAACCCGCGATGCCTCGCTGATCTGGGAGGGCCACAAGGCCGGCCGCGACATCGGCTACTGCCACCTCGAAAAACTGCACAACCTCGAAGCCCTGCCTGCGAGCGGCTTCTATATCTCCTGCTTCCCGGTCAAGGTGCGCGGCGCCTCCGCCGGCTGGACGCGCGCCGTCGCCATCTTCGATCCGGTACTCCCCTTGCGCAAGGAACCGGCATGAAGCTCGCCACCCTCAAGAACGGCCAGCCCGACGGCCGCCTGGTCATCGTCTCGGCCGATGCCGCCCACTGCGTGGACGCCAGCCCCGTGGCCCCCACCCTGCTCGATGCGCTGCAGCGCTGGGATGCGGTGCTTCCTGCCCTCACGCGCCTGTCGCAGGCCCTCGACATCCCCGACGCCCGCACCAGCGTGGGGGCCATTGCCTTCGATCCACGCCAGTGCGCGGCACCGCTGCCGCGCAGCTTCCAGTGGCTCGACGGCTCGGCCTTCCTGAACCACGGGCGGCTCATGGAGCGCGCCTTCAAGACCCCGCCCATTGCCGACTTCGAGACCATCCCCCTCATGTACCAGGGTGCGGCCGACGACTTTCTGGGCCCGCACGACCCGGTGCCGCTGCCTTCGGAAGACGACGGCATCGACTACGAAGGCGAGTTCGGTGTGGTGCTGGGCGCCACGCCCATGGGGGTCAGCGCCCGGCAGGCGCTGCAGCATGTGCGCCTGGTCGTGCTGCTCAACGACTGGAGCCTGCGCGGCTTTGGCCCGCGCGAGGCCAAAAGCGGCTTCGGCTTCGTGCAGGCCAAGCCCGCCACGGCATTTGCCCCTATCGCCGTCACGCCCGACGAGCTGGGTCCCGCCTGGCGCGAGGGCCGCGTGCACCTGCAGTTGCAGACCTACCGCAACGATGCCTGGTGCGGCCACCCGCACGGCGGTGCCATGCACTTCGACTTTGGCCAGCTGATCGCCCATGCCGCACGCACACGCCGGCTGTCGGCCGGCACGGTCATCGGCTCGGGCACCGTCTCCAATGCCGATGCGGCCATGGGCTCCAGCTGCATTGCCGAGCGCCGCATGCTCGAAACCCTGGCCCAGGGTGCGCCGCGCACACCCTTTCTGCGCTTTGGCGAGCGGGTGCGCATGGTGGCGCTCGATGGGCAGGGCCACCCTGGTCCCTTCGGCCAGCTCGACCAGGTGGTGCAGTGCGCAGGGGCCCTCGCTGCGGGTTGATGCGAGCACGGCGACTGCCGGGCGATCATAAGGCGCTTTCCCCTGTTGTCGTTGTTTTCCCGGGGTCGGCTTGACCGGCCCGCGGGCCGCGCCTATTCTGGCTGGAGAGGACTGCCGTGCCCGGCAGTGCCCGGATCCCTGTGGAACCCCGCCTGTTGCCCATGCACAAAGAATTCAACCACGACGCCCTGCGCCGCCTGCAGGCGTTGATTGCCCGCGAGACAGGCGCCCCGCTGGGCGAGGCGGCCGCGGCCGAGGCGGCCGCCATCCTGCGCGGCGCCGACGGGCCCGAAGGCGTGCCCGCTGACGACAGCGTGGTGGCGGCACCGCGCGAGGTCACCATTTTGCTGGCCGACCTGCGCGGCTTCACGGCGCTGTCGGCATCGCTGCCCGCGGGCGTGGTGATCGCCGCGCTCAACCGCTGCCTGGCCGTGCTCAGCGAGGTGGTCTTCAAGCACCAGGGCGCCATCGACAAGTTCATGGGCGACTCCATCATGGTGCTGTTCGGCGCGCCCACGGCCAGCGACGACGATGTGGACCGGGCGCTGATGTGCGCCGTCGAGATGCAGATGGCCATGCGCGACCTGAACCTGGCCCACATGCGCGAGCGCCTGCCCGAGGTGTTCCTGGGCATCGGGGTGAACACCGGCACGGTGATGGCCGGGCGCTTCGGCTCCGACGTGTACTCCGAATACACCGTGATCGGCGAAGAGGTCAACCTCGCCTCGCGCATCGAGGCCTTCAGTCTGCGCGGCCAGGTGCTCATCAGCGAGGCCACCTACCAGCGCTGCTGGGGGCTGGTGTCGGCATCAGCCCCCATGCAGGTCTATGTCAAGGGGCGCCAGCAGCCCGTGGGCCTGCGCGAGCTGGTGGCCATCCCCTCGCGCAAGCTCAAGGTGCCGCGCCAGGAGTTTCGCCGCAGCCACCGCGTGGACACGCGCCTGCCCTGCCTGTGCCAGCGCATCCAGGACAAGATCATCGTGCCGCAGATCGTGCACACCGCCATCCGCGACATCGGTTACCACGGCCTGCTGGTGGAGATGACCGAGCGGCTCGCCCTGCACAGCGAGATCAAGCTCGAATTCGACCTGACCCTGGTCGAGTACCGCGCCACCGATGTGTATGCCCGCGTCATCACCCTGAAGCCCGAGGGCGAGCAGTGGCTGGCGGGCCTGGAGTTCACCTCCATCAGCCCCGAGTGCCACGCCAAGGTGCAGATGTTCGTGCAGCTGCTGGTGGCAGCGCGGTAAGGCTTCGTTCTTCTCCGCTGTCAGGGTTGATCAGGCGCTCAGCAGCCCAGCCGCTGGGCTGCGTCCACGATATCGCGGGTGTGCAGGTCATTGCCTGGCTGCGGAGTGCAGTCCTTGGGGCGGGCAGCGCCCAGTTCCAGGGGCCGCTCCACATAGATGGTGCGCAGCCCGCAGGCGCGCGCCGCCTCCAGGTCGTCGTGGTGGGTGGCCACCAATGCCACCTGGGCGGGCTCCAGGTCGAAGATGCGCGCCACGCCCAGGTAGGTGTCCGGGTGGGGCTTGTACGCGCGGAACACCTCCGCGCTGAGCACGCAGTCCCACGGCAGTCCCGCGCGCTTGGCCATGTGGGTCAGAAGGCTGATGTTGCCGTTCGACAGGCTGGTAATGGTGAAGCGCTGCTTGAGCCGCGTGAGCCCGGCCACGCTGTCGGCCCAAGGGTCCAGCCGCTGCCACACATGGTTCAGGTGCCAGCGCTCGGCCTCGGTGAGGTAGGCCAGACCGAATTTCGGCAGTATCTCGTCGAGGATGCCGCGGTGCAGCGCGTCGATGCGCGTCCAGCCCTGCTCGCCGCGCATCACGCGCGCCATGGCCGGCTGGTAGCCGCTGCGCCAGGCGATGGCGAAGGCATCTCCATCCACGGCAGGGTATAGCGCCTGCATCTCGCGCACGATGCTGCCGTGCCAATCCACCACGGTGCCAAAGATGTCGAAGGCCAATACCTTCACGGTGCTGGCAAGCTCGTCTGCGGTGCTCGGTGGTGTGGTCATTCGCTGGCCTTGGTTGGGAACGAAGGCCAAAGCGTAGCAGGCCCGCCGCCAGCGCGTTTTGGCCAGGCATGCTATGGTTACAGGATTCGGGTTTACCCCCGTAACTCCGTTTCTTCTCCACACCCTGCATGTCCTGCGCTGCGCCATCGCGTGCAATGCAGTGCTGCCCTGTTGCTGCTGCCGCCATGACCGCGCCCCTGTCTCCCACGTCGTCGCCCATCGCCCACACCCCCACCGACGACCGCACCCTGGTGCGCGCCGTGCTGGCCCTCGGGGTCGGCGGCTTTTCCATCGGCACGGGCGAATTCGTCATCATGGGCCTGCTGCCCGAGGTGGCGCGCGACATCGGGGTCACCATCCCGCAGGCCGGCCACGTCATCAGCGCCTATGCGCTGGGCGTGGTGGTCGGCGCCCCGGTGCTGGCCGTGCTGTGCGCCAACTGGGGCCGGCGTGCGCTGCTGATGGCGCTGATGGTGGTGTATGCGCTGGGCAACTTCGCATCGGCCCTGGCGCCGGGCTACCTGTCGCTCAGCGCCATGCGCCTGTTCACCGGCCTGCCGCACGGCACCTACTTTGGCGTGGCCGCCCTCGTGGCTGCGGCCCTGGCGCCGCCCGGGCGCCGCGCGCGCGCCGTGGGCTGGGTCATGCTGGGGCTGACCACCGCCACCCTGGTGGGTGTGCCGATTGCGGCGGCGCTGGGCGAATACTTCGGCTGGCGCGCGGCCTTCGTTTTCGTGGGGCTCATCGCCGTGGCCGCCGTGGTCATGGTGCGCCTGTGGGTGCCCGACATGCCGGCGTCGCACGGTGCCAGCCCGCTGCGCGAACTGGGCGCCCTGGCGCGCAAGCAGGTGTGGTTCACCCTGGGCATCGGCGCCATCGGCTTTGGCGGCATGTTCGCCGTGTTCAGCTACATCAAGCCCACGCTGCTCGAAGTGGCCGGCCTCTCGCCCGCCTATGTGCCCTTCGTGCTCTCGCTGTTCGGCCTGGGCATGGTGGCGGGCAACATCGTCGGTTCGCGCATGGCCGACAAGGCCCTCATGCCCGCCATCGGCAAGGTGCTGCTGTGGTCCATCGTGGTGCTCGCGCTGTTCGTGCCCGCCGCACACCACCCGGTCAGCGCCGCGCTGGCCACCTTCTTCCTGGGCACACTGGTCGCCATCGGCCCTGCGCTGCAGATCCGCCTGATGGACGTGGCCGGCGATGCGCAGACCCTGGCCGCAGCGCTCAACCACTCGGCCTTCAACGCCGCCAACGCGCTGGGCGCCTGGCTCGGCGGTGTGTCCATCGCGGCCGGCCTGGGCTGGACGTCCACCGGCTGGGTGGGCGTGGTGCTGGGCATCTGCGGCGTGGGCATCTTCGCGTGGTCGATGGGCAGCGAGCGGAACACGCAGCGCGCCACGGCGGGCCTCAAGGCCTGAGCGTAGCGGCGGCGCTACAGCGCCGCCCTCTGCAGACCGGCCACCGCGTTCTGCGTTACAGTGAACGCGGGCCAACCCCATTGTTGGCCACGTCGCTCGGACGGTTCCGGGCGCTTACGTGAAAGTTCACCAGCATGTCTGCTTCTCAGGGCAAGCGCCGCTTTGCGCGCATCGATCGCCTCCCCCCCTACGTCTTCAACATCACGGCCGAGCTCAAGCTGGCTGCCCGCCGCCGTGGCGAGGACATCATCGACATGAGCATGGGCAACCCCGATGGCGCGACCCCGCCGCACATCGTGGCCAAGCTCACCGAGGTGGCCCAGCGGCCCGACACCCACGGCTACTCCGCCAGCAAGGGCATCCCGCGCCTGCGCCGCGCCATCAGCCACTGGTACAAGGACCGCTATGCGGTCGACATCGACCCGGACACCGAGGCCATCGTCACCATCGGCTCCAAGGAGGGCCTGGCCCACCTGATGCTGGCCACGCTGGACCGGGGCGACACCGTGCTCGTGCCCGACCCGAGCTACCCCATCCACATCTACGGCGCGGTGATCGCCGGTGCCGACATCCGCAGCGTGCCCGTGGCGCCCGACGTGGACTTCTTCGCCGAGCTGGAAAAGGCCATCCGCGGCAGCTACCCCAAGCCCAAGATGATGATCTTCGGCTTCCCGAGCAACCCCACGGCGCAGTGCGTGGAGCTGTCGTTCTTTGAGCGCGTGATCGCGCTGGCCAAGAAGCACGACATCCTGGTGGTGCATGACCTGGCCTACGCCGACATCGTGTACGACGGCTACCGCGCCCCCAGCATCATGGAAGTGCCCGGCGCCAAGGACGTGGCGGTGGAGTTCTTCACCCTGTCCAAGAGCTACAACATGGCCGGCTGGCGCGTGGGCTTCATGGTCGGCAACCCCGACCTCGTGGCCGCGCTCGCCCGCATCAAGAGCTACCACGACTACGGCACCTTCACTCCCCTGCAGGTCGCGGCCATCGCCGCGCTCGAGGGCGACCAGCAGTGTGTGAAAGACATCGCTGCCCAGTACCAGCGTCGCCGCGACGTGCTGTACAAAGGCCTCACCGAAGCCGGCTGGGCCGTGGACTGCCCCAAGGCCAGCATGTACATCTGGGCCCGCATTCCCGAGCCCTACCGCGCCCTGGGCTCGCTCGAATTCGCGCGCCAGCTGCTCGACAAGGCCAAGGTCTGCGTCTCGCCCGGCATCGGCTTCGGCGACCAGGGCGATGAGTACGTGCGCTTCGCCCTCATCGAGAACGAGGCCCGCATCCGCCAGGCCGTGCGCGGCATCCGCGCCATGTTCAAGGCCGATGGCTTGCTGAAGGTGCCGGCGGCGACCGGGGCAGCGTGATGCGGCATTGATGCCGGCCTGTCGTTGGGGCTGTGGGTGCGCGCGCCTGGGTTTTGGACCCGGCGCGCTGCACCACAATCGGCACCGTGAATTCACCTACCGCCATCCCTCGTCTCTTTTCTTCTGATTCTTCATTGGCATGCCTGGGCCGGGCGCGTTCCAGCGCTGCAGCAGCTGCGGCAGTAGCGGTTGTCGTGGCGCGGTCGTGTCTGCCGGTGCATGCCCAGGGCGCTGCGGCCCAGATGGCTGTTGCCACGCCCGCTGCGGCGTGCTCCTTTGCCGGCACGGGCGTGTTGCCCCGGGACACCATCGTGATTGCAGCGGGTAGCTACGGTGGGCGCCCCGCCGGCTTCCAGATCGACCAGAGCGGCAACGACGCCACGGTCTTCGACGTCACGGTGCATGCAGACAAGCCAGTGGCCCTGCTTCTGGCCGCGTACGAGCCGTCTGTCTGGTCCGTCGGCTGGACAGCGGGGACCCGGGTCGTCGCGGTGTTTGCCACGGGCTACCACCGCCAGGCTGTGGCCGGGCTTCCTGCCGGCACGCCCATCATCACCTCGGCCCACACGGAACAAGGCGAGTGTGGCTATGCCTATCTGGGCGAAAGCCTGGCCTGGGTCAACCCGAAGTCCCGCGCCGTGTTCGGCAAGGAGGCCAAAAGGGTTTACGACAAGGCGCCCGAGGGGGCCATCCTCATCACAGAGTCCTCCCGTGCGCCGACGGCGCCCATGCGCTCGCCCGATACGGCGGTCGAATCCTTTCGCAGTCCCGATGCGCTGCTGGCCGGCAAGGCCGGCCTGGAATTGGGCGTGCGCAAGGGCCTGCTGCGCATGGCGGTCGATGGCGACGTCCAGGCCGTGCGCAGGCACTACCAGAAGCTGGCCGCAAACAACAGCCGAGCGGGCAAGGCCGACATACCCCCCGTCGCAGGCCAGGCACCCGGCGCGGGGCCTGCAGTGCAGATACCGAACCTGTACCTGGGCAACACCTACGTCGTGCTCAAGCCCTTCACCCTTCCCGCAGGGCTGTACGGGGGGCACTCCGCTTCCTTCATCGTGCCCAAGGGCGTGCCCGCCCCCGGCGGAGACCTGGGGCACAGCATGGTCGTCAACCTCAACAGCAGCCAGGAAAAGCAGGCCTGCACGGGATCGGGTTGTCGTTGAGGGCGCGTGTTGGGGCCGCGAGTGTGCGAAACGCACGCAACAAAACCATACGTCTGCTTACCGCTGGCCTGCTCAGTCGCGGTTTAGACTGGTAGGTATGCACATGCTCGACTACAACCCCGACGACCTGGATGTCACCATTTCCGAGATGCTGGTCGCCACCAGCGACTCTGCCGACCACGAACTGCCCGCGGTGGTGCCTGCGGTGTTGAAACTGCTGCGCAAGCGCCTGGGCATGGACGTGGCCTTCGTCTCCCAGATCGCAGACGGCCGCCGCACTTTCCAGGCCGTGGACAACGCGCCCGACTTCCCGTTGCTTCAGCCCGGCATGTCCGATCCGGCCGAAGAAAGCTGGTGCCAGTATGTCGTCGAGGGCCGTCTGCCAGAGAAGATCGACGATGCAGCGCCCCTCGTCAGGGCAGGGAAGGCGCCCGACCCCGGATTTACCATCGGCACCCACCTGAGCACCCCCGTGCGCTTGGCCGACGGCCAGGTCTATGGCACCCTGTGCTGCTTCAGCCGGGGTGTGCAGAAGGATGCGGACATCGACCGGCTGCGGTACACGGCGAACCTGCTGGGCGAGAAGTTATCGGAGGGGGCAGGAGAGACTTCTCGTTGAACTCGCGGTGATGGGGTGGCGACCACGGCGCGCTTGTTGTGGCCCCGCTGCCCCTCAAGCCTTGCGCAACCCCTGCAGCGTCTGCAGCAGCACCACCCGCGTCTGCCCCAGCACCATGCCCTTCCACTCCTCGTTGTCGCAGTAGAACGTGTCGCGCAGCTGGGCGCGGATCTCGCGCTGCTGCGCTGCGGGTGCCTCGGGGTGGCGGCGCAGCCAGGTGTCCGCGCGCAGGCGGTACAGCATGTCGGGCTCGGGCACGGTGCCGAACTCCAGGCCCATGGGCGCGATGCGGGCGTTGGGGCATTCGTCGAATGCGGTGGTGACCACCGGGCCCGACACATCGGCCGAGGCCGAGTCGCCGGAGAACGGCGAGAACACGTCGGCGCCCCACCAGGACTGGGCCAGCGCCAGGTCTTCGGGCGTGTTGCGGCCCGGGTAGATCTTCTCGCCGTGGCCGTAGGGGCCCAGGCCCGTGTGCACGTCGATCCAGCCCAGGTGCGTGGCGGCTGCCGCGTACTTGCGCAGGATGGCGCGGATGGTCCTGTTGCTCCACGACGGGGCGGTGCCGCCGTAGAACAAACCGTCGGGCGAGGTGTACTGCCCCTTGAACACGGCATTGCGGAAGGCGGCCATGCCGTGCCGGGCAATATAGGCGTCCACGGCTGCGTCGTCGGCGGTTGTGGGTGGCCAGGTGGCGGGCAGCACCAGCGGCTCGACCTCGGCATACGCCGTGTTCACCGGCAGCGGCGCGCTGAAGTCGATGTGGTTGCGGTTCAGGTCGATGTTGTCTTCGTTGGTGCGGTGCAGGTGCGAGAACCCGTGCGGGTTGACCGCATGCACCAGCAGCAGTGCCACGCCGGCCTGTTCGAGCCGCGCGAGCAGGTCGGCATCGTGGAGCGTGGCGACCTGCGTGCCCGAGCCGCAGAAGCCCTCGGGCCCATGCGTGCCCGAGGTCACAAGCAGGATCTTTTGCGCACCGATGGCGCCGACCAACGCCACGTCGGTGGCCAGCTCTTCGCCCAGCGCACCCCGGTGCTCCGGGTGCACAAAGGACTCGATGGCCGCGCCGCTGTGCGCTGCGGCTTCGAGGAACTTGGTGCGGGCTTCGGCGTAGGTGCCCGAGAAGTGGCGCGTGGCCGCGCTGCGTTGCGGTGTAGGCATGGCGAATGGCTCCTGTGTGGGGTGTGTCGAGTGGGGCTACATCGCCCAGATGCGCGGCGCCTCGCCCTGCAGCGCCCACATCTGCTCGCGCCAGGCCACGCGCACGGCCTTGAGCAGCTTCATCGCCGGCTCCACCTGCGGGGCCAGCACGCGCACCACCACCATCTGCGCGTTGGGGCTGGTGGCGCCTGCGGTGGCGGTCAGGGTGGGGTGCGCATCCATCACCGCGCGCGCCGCGTCCAGTGCGGCGTCGCGGCGGTTGCGCTCCAGCGCGCTGCCTGCGGCAAAGAACATGCTGGCCATGCAGCGCTGGCCGGCCAGGCCCAGCGGGCTTTGCAGCAGGCGCTCGTCGGCGGCATCGATCACGCCGCGCTCCAGCCACAGGCCGGGCACGGTGAGGTGCTGCACGAAGCGGCCCTGCACAAAGGGCTGCTCGGCATGGGGCAGGCCCAGGGCGGTCACGTCCCAGCCCATGCATTCGGCGCCAGGCGCCAGGTTCAGGGTGAGGTGGTTCTCGGCATTGCAGGCGCTGTAGCACAGGGCCTCCAGCGGCAGCCATTCCAGGCGCGCGCCCTCGGCCAGTGTCAGGTGGCTGCGCTGCAGCGCCAGCGGGCCGGTGGATCGGTAAAAGCGCGTGGCGCCCGGCGTGGTCACCAGGCCGTGCGCGCCCGGGCCCACGGTGGCGGCGATGTCCAGCGTGTCGCCGCCCACCAGGCCGCCGGGCGGGTGCACCAGCACGTTGTGGCAGATGGCGTCGCCCTCGGGGTACAGGCTTTGCAGGATGCGCAGCGGGCCGTTGTGCTCGTACCGTGCCACGGTGCGGGCGTTGGGTTCTTCAACGGTGTAGTCGAGCTGCAGGCGGGCGTGCCAGGACATGGATGAATCACTGCCGAGCTGCGCGGCTGCTATTAAATGAATAGCTGATTATGCCTCTGCGACTTTTGCACGGCGGCTTTGAAGGATCGCATTCAGCCGGATAGCTAGGCGGGGAGCCGCAGACAGTGCTTTTGCACGGCAAGGCTCCCCAACGACGCTAGCTGGTTGAAGGCAAATCCGCAGGGCACTAAGCCACCTTGGCTACAGGAGGTACCCAGCTGCGCAGCTTGCCGGGGTTGAGCAGGCCCTGCGGGTCGAAGCGCTGCTTGATGCCCACCACGGCCGGGTCCAGGTTGTTCTGCTTGCCGTCTTCCACGATGTAGACGTGCGGGTTGTTGATCTGCACGCCATGGTCGCGGTAGATCTGCATGATCTGGTTCAGGCGCTCTTCGGTGCTGTAGCGGATGATCTGCAGCCCGCTGCAGTTGAAGGCGCCT
The DNA here is from genome assembly GCF_059418305.1 of Acidovorax sp. GW821-FHT09B03. Classification (NCBI taxonomy): domain Bacteria; kingdom Pseudomonadati; phylum Pseudomonadota; class Betaproteobacteria; order Burkholderiales; family Comamonadaceae; genus Acidovorax; species Acidovorax sp. GW821-FHT09B03. Next base: position 379,794 of record NZ_JBWKPP010000004.1, on the reverse strand, counting down.
TCCTTGGTGCGCAGGAACTCCAGGTGCATCATCACCTCGCTGCCCAGGGCCTTCTCCAGCGCCTTCACCTGCTCCAGCCGGGTGGCTGGGTTGAAGCCGCTCTGGATGTAGGTGAGCGTCTTGTCCACCTTCAGCGCGTGCAGGGTGGTGTGGTTCCAGGTGTATTCGAGCAGCGTCTTGTGGCTCTTTTCCACCTCGTCGGCGGTCTTGCGGTAGCCGACGTTGCCGCCGTATCGGGTGGCCATGTCGCGCATGCCGTCTTCGGAGTGCGAGGCCACCAGCAGCATCACCGCGTGGCAGCCTGCGGGCAGGTGCTCGGCCAGGCTGGTGAAGTAGGCGGGGATGGGCGCGGCCAGAAAGCACACCTCCTTTTTCTCCAGCCCCGGCGCGGCGCCGAAGCGGTCGGCAAACTCCAGCGCGGCGTCGAACTCAGTGAAGGTGACGATGCATTCCGTCCACGCCACCGTGGGGGTCAGCGCCACCTCCAGCTCCAGCACAATGCCGTTGGTGCCGTAGGTGTGGTGCAGCAGCATGGCCTCAGGGCCGCGCAGCTCGATGACCTGGGGCTCGGGCTCCACCGTCATGGCGCGCACGGCCAGCACGTTGCCCGGTGCGGCCAGCGGGCCGTGGTTGATCGACCCGGCCCCGCCAAAGCCGCCGCCGAACAGCCCGCCCAGCGTGGCGCTGCGGTAGGTGGAGGGCAGCCATCGCAGCTCCTGCCCCAGGGGCTTGGCCTGCGCGTCGAAGTCCGACAGGCGGATGCCCGCCTGCGCCCGGCCCACGCCGCCACGCACCCAGCCAAAGCCGTTGTAGCCCGACAGGTCCAGGATCACCCCGCCATGCAGCGGCGTGCTCTGTCCGTAGTTGCCGGTGCCGCTGCCGCGCACGGTGAGGGGGATCTGCGCCTTTGCACAGGCGGCCACTACCTGGCGGATCTCGTCCTCGGTGCGAGGACGCACGGCCACGTCGCCGCGCTTGCCGGCCAGGTCGCGCTTGAGTACAGGGCTGAACCAGGCGAAGTCCTGCGACAGCCGGCCCACGCGCAGCGGGTCGGCAATCCAGTCCAGGCCGGGCAGTTGTTCGGGCAGTTGGTGGGCAGTGGTGGTCATGTCTGTCTCTCCTGTCGGTGCGGCGGGTGGCGTGGGGCGGGCAAAGCGCGGCCCCCACCACGCGTGCGCAGTGTCAAAAAATGGATGCGGTCCGGGTAGGTGGTGGGCTCAGTCGTGCGAGTTTTCGCTGGCGTGCCAGCTGCCCAGGGCCAGCCGGGTACCCCAGGCCATCAGGGCGAACAGCGCCACGCCGGTCAGCGAGATCAGCAGCAGCGCAGCGAACATGCGCGGGATGTTGAGCTGAAAGCCGGCCTGCAGGATCTGGTAGGCCAGCCCGGCGCCCTGGCCGCCGGTGCCGGCCACGAACTCGGCCACCACGGCGCCGATCAGGGCCAGCCCGCTGGATATGCGCAGCCCGCCGAAGAAGTAGGGCAGCGCACTCGGTATGCGCAGGCGCAGCAGGGTCTGCATGCGCGTGGCGCGGTTGAGCTTGAAGTAGCTTTGCAGGTCCGGCTCCACGCTGCGCAGGCCCAGCGTGGTGTTGCTGATGATGGGGAACAGCGCCACCAGCGCAGCGCAGATCACCATCGACGCCGTCGGGTCCTTCACCCAGATGATGATGAGCGGCGCCACGGCCACGATGGGCGTGACCTGCAGCAGCACGGCGTACGGGAACAGCGCTGTCTCGATGCGCTTGCTCTGCACAAACAGAAACGAGATCAGCACCCCCGCCACCGTGGCCACAGCAAAGGCCAGCACGGTGATCTTGACGGTGACCCAGAGCGAGCCGCCCAGGGCCGCCCAGTCGGTGAACAGCGTCTTGAGCATGAGCAAAGGTGAGGGCACCAGGTAGGGCGGCAGCTCCATCGCCGTGACCAGGCCCTGCCACAGTGCGATGAGCACCAGGCCCACCAGCAGCGGGTAGACCACGCGCTGCACGCGGGGCTGGGCCATCAGCGGCACGCGCGGTCGTACGGCAGGCTTGGTAGCGGCGATGGCGCGGGCGGGCGGGGCGGTGCGCTCGGCCGCAGGGCTGGCCACCGGGGTGGAAGGGAACGGGGTGCTCATGCTGCGGTCTCCTCGGTGTCGGCGCTGGCGCGCAGCAGGCTGTCCTGCAACTGCTTGGCGTAGCGGCTGAATTCGGACGAGACCATGAAGTCCGACGTGCGCGGGTAGGGCGCATCGATGCGGAACTCCTCCACCACGCGGCCGGGGCGCGCGGCCATCATCACCACGCGGCTCGACAGGAACACCGCCTCGTGGATCGAGTGCGTCACGAAGATCACCGTGAGCTTCTTCTTGCGCCACAGATCCAGCAGGTCCGCATCGAGCCTGTGGCGCGTGATTTCGTCCAGCGCGCCGAAGGGCTCGTCCATCAGCAGCAAATCAGGCTGGGTCACCAGGCCGCGCGCAATGGACACGCGCATCTGCATGCCGCCCGACAGGGCGCGCGGCAGCGCGTTGGCAAACTTCGACAGGCCCACCAGCGCCAGGGCCTCGGCCACGCGGCCGTCGGCCTCCTGGCGCGGCATGCCGGCCAGGTCCAGCGGCAGGCGCACATTGGTCTGCACGCTGGCCCAGGGCATGAGCGTGGGCGACTGGAAGACAAAGGCCATCTTCTTGCCGCTTTCCTCCAGCTGGGCCACCGGCTTGTGCCACAGCTGCAGCCGGCCATCGGTGGGCTCCAGCAGGCCGGCCACCATCTTCAGCAGCGTACTCTTGCCGCAGCCCGAGGGGCCGAGCAGGGTGACGAACTCGCCCTCTTCGATGGTCAGGTCCACCGGCAGCAGGGCTTGCGTGCCGTTGGGGTAGGTCTTCTCGGCCGACAGCACCTGCACGGCGGGCGTGGGGCGGTGGGTCGTTGCCGGGTCGGCGGGGGTGGGCTCAGCGGACTGCATGGGGTCGCCTTTCGATGGATGCGGCCCGCCCCGCTGCGCGCGGGGCCGGGGCCGCTGTTTCAGGGCAGGGTGGGCTTACGGAAGAACCTTGAGGTCCTTGACGAAAGCGGTGCTGTACGTATCGGCCAGCTTCACCTTGGCCGGGTCGATCAGCTTGGCCTCCACCAGGAAGTCGTAGCTCGCCTTGGCGCGCGCATCGGTCATCACGCCGATGCCCATGCTGGCCGCGTCGCCACCCGTCACCATGCCCATCTCCTTGAGCTTGGCCACGCTGTAGGCCAGCTGTTCGTCGGTCATGTTCGGGTTGTCCTTCTTGATCAGGGCATTGGCCGGGGCCGGGTCGGCCAGGTAGCTCTTCCAGCCTTCCATGGTGGCCTTCACGAACGAGGCGACGGCGGTGCCGCGCTCCTTCACGGTCTTGTCCATGCAGCTCACCGTGGTGGCGTAGGCGGGGTAGCCCTGGTCGCTGAACATCAGGGTGTTGGCCTTCACGCCGGCCTTGGCGATGGCGAAGGGCTCGGACGTCAGGTAGCCCTGCTGGGCGGTGTTCTTGTCGGCCACGAAGGGCTGGATGTTGAAGGTATAGGGCCGCGTCTGCGCATCGTTGAAGCCGTACTTGGCCTTCAGCCAGGGCCAGTAGCCGCGCTGGGCCGACGAGGCGATGAGGATGGTCTTGCCCTTGAGGTCCTCGAACTTCTTCACGTCGTCGTGCGCGATCAGCACCTGCGGGTCTTTCTGGAACACGGCCGCCACCGTGGTCACGGGCACACCGCCCTCGCGCATCTGGATCATCTGCAGGTCGCTCGATCCCATCACGCACTCGGCCTGGCCGGCCGCCATCATCTGCACGATGTTGACCTGCGGGCCACCCATCTTGATGGTCACGTCCAGGCCGTACTTCTTGTACAGGCCCGTGGCCACCGCCTGGTAGAAGCCGCCATGCTCGGCCTGCGCGTACCAGTTGGTCATGTAGGTGAACTTTTCCTGCGCGTGGGCCTGCATGGTGCCGGCGGCACCAACAGCGAGCAGCGCAGCTGCACCAAGTTTGGAAAGGCGGGAGGCGGTCTTCTTCATCATGGCAGTGCTCCGGTAGGTGGTGGAGGGGGAACAGGGACGAAAAGGGGGGATGGATGCGGCTGCGTTCGCAGGTTTCAAGCCAGGGCGGTGGAGCTCTCCACATGGCCCGTGTGGTTGGCGCGGCCCCAGGTGGCTTCGGCGCGCGGGGCCCAGCGCAGCTGGTGCAGCTCGGTGATGGCGGCGGCCCAGCTCACGGCCAGCGAGTCGAGGATTGCGTGGCCCTGCTCGGCCGTGGCCGGCAGCGGGTCGCCGATGATGCCGCTGGGCCCGAAGTCGCGCGCGCTCCAGGCGCAGGCCGGGCGGCCGTCGGGCGACAGCAGGGGCGAGCCGAACACGGGCGGGTAGTTCACCACCGCGCGTTCCATGTGCACGGTGTCGGGCGCCAGGGCCAGCATCAGCGCCGTCTCGGCATGGCCGGCGTGCATGGCCAGCTTCTTTTCCTGCTCCGACAGGTACTTGCCCGCCACGTGCGGCACGCGCCAGGTGAAGCTGGGCACCACGATGAAGTCGCCATGGCGCAGGCGCAGCTCGCGCGCGCACATCTCCATCACCTGCGGCTGGCCGCCATGGCCGTTGACGAACAGCAGCTTGCGAAAGCCCGCGCGGTAGACCGACTCGCCCACCTCGTTCATGGTGGCCAGCAGGGTCTCGCCGCTGAGCGTGATGGTGCCCGGAAAGTGCAGGTGCTCCTCCGACTTACCGTAGGTGATGGGGGCCATGGCAAAGGCCGGCACCTCGGCCGGCAGGCGCGCCAGCGCATGGCCCACCACACCCGCGCTGATCACCGTGTCCACCGCGCAGGGCAGGTGCGGGCCGTGCTGCTCGGTGGCGCCCGTGGGCAGCACGATCACGGTGTTCTCCTTGTCCGGCAGGTCGACGATCTCGGTCCAGCTCAGGTAGGGCAGGTAGCGGTGGGGCGGGGTGTAGCCGTGCAGCATGGGCGGGTCTTTCGTGAAGGGGATGTGGAGGTCAGCGCAAGGGGAGGTAGGCAGTCGCTTCCACCTCGATCAGGATGTCGGCCGTGGGCAGCATGCCGGTGACCTCCACCACGGTGGAGGCCGGCGGCTCACCCGGGAAGAACAGCTTGCGCACGCGGCTGTACTGGGGAAAGTGGTCCAGGTGCTTGAAGTACTGCACCAGCTTGAACACGTCGGACATCTGGCCGCCCGCGGCCTCGATGGTCTGGCGGATGCGGTCCAGCACATACCAGCTCTGCGCCAGGATGGGCCCCTCCTTGATGTCGCTGCTGAACTCGCCCGTGCGGCCGATCAGCGTGGCCGCCTCGTCGGGGATGTCGGCGTAGCCGCGCACGATGCGGTTGGCCGCAGGGTCCACGGCGATGATCCCGGACAGGAACACCAGGTCGCCCGCGCGGCGCCAGGCGGCGTAACGGGCCAGGGGCTGGGCGATGCCCGAGGGGGTGTTGGAAGCGGTCGTCATGCAAGGCTCCGTACAGGAATGGGGGAGGGGGCTGGGGTGGCGTTGGCCACATGCCACGCCGCGCTGGCATGGCCGCTGGTGACGCGGCCCTGGCGCAGCACCACGCGCTGCTGCGTGCGCGACGGAAAGCCCCAGCCATCGGCCTGCTGGAAGACGATCAGGTCGGCCGGCATACCGGGCTGCAAGGGCAGGGCATCGGGCCCGCGGCGCAGCCAGTCGCTGCGGCACAGAGCCTCGGACCAGCGGTCGAACGGCGCGTCAAGCTGCGCCGCCAGCACGCCGGTGGCCAGGGCCTCCAGCGGGTCCAGGCTGCCCACGGGGCAGAACGGGTCCTGGATGTTGTCGCTGGCCACCAGTACCGGAATGCCGCGCGCATGCGCCTCCTTGATGAGGGTGATGCCGCGCTGGCGCGGCGTGCGGCCCGTGGTGGCGTCCTGCAGCAGCAGGTTGGTGATGGGCAGGGTGACCAGGGTGATGGGGCAGCGCGCCACGGCGTCCAGCGTGGCCAGGGCGGTGGCCTCGTCCTGCGCGGCCAGCGCGCAGGTGTGGCCGCAGACCACGTGGCCGTCGAAGCGCAGCTCCTGCAGCAGCGCCGCCGTGGTGGCCAGGCCCTGGGCGCCGGGGTGCAGCTCCTCGTCCACATGCAGGTCCACGTTCAGGCCGTGGTGCTGCGCGGCCTCGAACAGGTGGCGCAGGGCCTGTGGGTCCCAGTTCGTGGAATGCACGAAGCCCCCCAGCAGCGCGCCCGGGCCGCTGTCGGCCACGGTGGCGGCCAGCCGCATGGCGGTGGCACGCTCGGTGTACAGGTGCAGGGGGATCAGGGCCACGCGCTCCAGCAGCAGGCGGCCCGCCCATTCGTGCGCCAGGCTGCGCAGCACGTTCCAGGCGAGCGGCTGCGCATCGGGCTCCCACCAATCGCAGTGGGTGCGCAGGTGCACGGTGCCGGCCTCGCAGGCCCATTGCAGGGCGCGGCTGGCGCGGGTGCGGATGTCGGCGTCGGTCCAGCCCTGGCGGTCCACCATCATGGCCTCGATGGCGCCCAGCAGGCCGGGCTTCACCGTGCCCATGCGCGGCAGGGTGAAGGCCTTGTCCAGATGGGTGTGCGCATCCACCAGGCCGGGCAGCACCAGGGCGCCGGCCAGGTCCCAGGTGGCGCCCGTGGCCGGGGGCTGGGCAGGGTGGTGCGGCGCGATGGACTCGACGCGGCCCTGCACCAGGTGCACATCGGCCAGTGTGGGCTGGCTGCCCTGGGCGGGCCATTGGCGCGGCAGCAGCCAGCGCGGCAGCCGCGCGCGCAGCAGGTGGTCGGGGGCGTTGGATGCGTGCATGGACAAGATCCCCTTACGCAAAGCGCGCCATGGCCTGGCCCACGCGGGCCTTGAAGGCGGCCAGCCGCGGCGGCGTGGCCACGTTCATGTGGTAGTAGGCGTGGTAGTCCACGCGCGCCTTGCCGCCGGTTAGCAGGCGCATGTAGCGCGTGACGGACTTGCGTGGCGGATCGCCCATGAGCAGCGCCGTCCAGCGCGGGCGGCCATAGGTCACCACGGCCGAGATGCGCTTGATGTGCGTGAGCGAAGGCTTGACGTTGTGCGGGTCGCTGATGTCGAAGGCCACGCCGGGCATCAGCACCCGGTCGAAAAAGCCCTTGAGCATGGCCGGCATGCCGAAGCACCAGGTGGGAAAGCAGAACACCACCGCCTCGGCCCACAGCAGCCGGTCCACATAGCCCTGCACCGGCAGGCGGTTGCTCGGCACCTCGTGGTAGCCCAGGCGCTCCTCGCGGCTGAGCACGGGGTTGAAGTCCTCGGCATACAGGTCGCAGTCGTCCACCTCGTGGCCGGCCGCGCGCAGGTTGCGCACCACCTCGTCGTGCAGGGCCGCGTTGTAGCTGGTCTCCACCGGGTGGCAATAGATCACGAGGATGCGCATGGCGGGGGCTCCTTCTTCAAAGGTCGAGCGTGAGCGTGGGCCCGTGGCTGCGCGCGCAGCACACGGCCACATGGGTGGCCTGCTCTTCGGGGCTCAGGCAGCTGTCGCGGTGGTCGGGCGCGCCGGCCAGCCAGCGCGTGGCGCAGGTGCCGCACACGCCCTGTTCGCACAGCGTGTCGATGGCGATGCCGGCGAGCTGCAGCACATCGGCCATGCTCTCGCCGGGCTGCACGGGCAGCCGCATCTGGCTGCGCGCAAGCACCAGTTCAAAAGAAGCCGGTTCCGTGGCGGGCAGCGGCGCTGCCGTGGCTGGGGTTTGCATGTTTGACCACTTGATTTGATCGATTGGTCAAACTATTGCAAATGCTGTGCCAGCAGGGCTTTCGGGCCGTTGCCTGGCTTGCCCTGGGTCAAAGCGCTGTATTGGCGCTGCTGCTACGCCCGCAAGCGTGCAGGCCTGTTCACTCTGGTGCGAAATCGGGTGCCAGGCCACAGCCCAGCAGCACGAAATTGGTGAGCTCGCGCACGATGGGTTCGCGGTCGATGGTTTCTTCGGGCGCCAGGCCCAGCATGATGTGCACCTGCACGCCGTAGTCGGCGTAGTGCTGCGTCATGCCCCAGATCTGCATGAGCAAGAGCCGCGCGTCCAGCGGGCGCATGCGGCCCTCGGCGATCCAGCGGTCGATCAGGTCCACCTTCTGCTGGGTGGACTTCACGGCCACGGGCCAGTACCGGCCCAGGTTGCGCCCGCCGCCCAGCACCTCGGTGGTGAAGATGCGCGACAGCCCCGGGTTGTCCAGCGCGTAGTCGAGCTTCTTGCGCACATAGGTGCTCAGCACCTTCTTCGGGTCGTCGCTCTGGCTGTCGAACTGGAAGGCGCCAGACCAGCCGTTGAGCACCGAGTACAGCAGCTCCTCGTACAGCTCTTCCTTGCTGGCGATGTAGTAGTGCAGCTGCGGCTTGGTCAGTCCCGCGCGCTCGGCAATGGCCTTGGTGGACGCGCCCTTGAAGCCATGGCGGCTGAACTCGGCAATCGCCGCCTCGCGGATCGCACCCAGGATGCGCTCGCGCCCCTGCTTGGAGCGGCTGAGCAGGGCGCCAGAGACATTGCTCTCGGCTTCGGGTTCGGTCATGGAGGGGGCTTTGGACGGCATGGATGCCGATTCTCGCCGTTCAGGATTTCCAGAAGCCCACATGCGGTGCACTGGCCTCTTCGATGAGGGCGGGGCCGATGCATTCGATGGCGTGTGGCGAGGCGGCAAACACGTCGCGGCACGACAGCTCGGCATCGCGCTGCTCCGCGCGCTCCCCGCGGAACTCGCGCAGGCGCACCGCGTCGATGCCGAACACCACGCGGCCGATGCCCGACCAGAAGATGGCGCCCGCACACATCACGCACGGCTCGGCCGACGAATACAGCGTGGCCTGGGCCAGCGCATCGCGCCCCACGCGCGGGCTGAGCTGGCGCACGGCATTGGTCTCAGCATGGCCCGTGCAGTCGCCCGTCTCGGTCGCGTTGCAGTAGGCCTCGGCCAGCAGCGTGCCGTCGCCGCCGATCACCACCGCGCCAAAAGGCCGGTTGCCGCGCGCCCGGGCCGTGCACGACCAGGCGATGGCCTTGCGCAGGTAGGTGCCATCGGTGTCGCCGATGTCGGCCGGGTCATCGAACTGGTGGTGGGGCAAGGCGGCCATCAGGGCATGCATGGGGTGTCTCCGTCAAGGTGAACGGTTGCTGTTGCCACCGCTATGCATTTGGCATGCCACGAACAATGTGTGACATGTATGCATGCCTTTTGTGGCCGTGCGCTGTGCTCAGATCTTCCACGCACCCTGGTGCGAAGTGGACGATTCCTCGATCAGCGCCGGGCCCACGCAGGCGATGGGGTGGGGTGATGCATGGAACACGTCGCGGCAGGAAAGCTCGGCATCGCGCTGGTCCAGCCGCTCGCCGCGGAACACGCGCAGGCGCACCGCGTCGATGCCGTAGACCACGCGCCCGATGTTCGCCCAGTAGATGGCGCCCGCGCACATCACGCACGGCTCGGCCGACGAGTACAGCGTGGCGCCGGCCAGGTCCTCGCGGCTATGCACCGGGCTGGCCAGCCGCACGGCCGAGGTTTCGGCGTGCGCGGTGCAGTCGCCGTTTTCGCCGGTGGCGTTCCAGGCCTCGGCCAGCACCCGGCCATCGGCCGCCACGATCAGGGCGCCAAAGGGCCGGTTGCCGCGCGTGCGGGCCTTGTCGGCCAGGGCGATGGCCTGGCGCAGGTATTTGCCGTCGCGCTCGTCCAGGGGTGCCTCCTGCGGCAGCAGCTCTGCGGGGGCGGTGCTGTTCATGCCACCACCTTGCGGTCGGCCAGGGCGGGCAGAAAGGCGGGGTTGAACACGCGCTCGGGCGCAGGCTTGCGCGCCAGGCTGAACACGGCCGCCACCTCCTCGATCTGGTGCGCCAGCACGCTGCCCTGCACGCCGCCCAGGCCCACGGCCTGCGATTCGGCCGTCTGCAGGTACTGGCGCGTGATGGCCCAGCGGTCACGCTCCACCTCCATGTTCAGGATGGCCTCGCGCGCCTTGATGGCGGCAAACGCCGCCTCGGGGTTGGCCAGCGTCTCGCGCAGCGCGCGGTTGCTTGCGCGCAAAAATGCCTTGGCCACCTCGGGCTTCTCCTGCAGCAGCTTGCCGGCCAGCACAGCATTGCCATACAGGTTCAGGCCCGCCTTGTTGTATTCGAGAACCGACAGGTCCTTGGGCGGGACGCGTGCGAACAGCGACACGGCCGAGTCGTGGAAGTAGGTGGCGGCATCGACATCGCCGCGCACCACCACGTTGTCGCGCGCGCTGAAGTCGGTGGTCACCCAGCTGAACAGCTCGGGCGGGGTCTTGAGCGCGCGGGCCACCATGGGCCAGCTGCGGCGCGTGGCTTCCACGGCGGCTGCGGCCACCTTCTTGCCCTTGAGCGACTGGAAATCGGTGGTGATGCCCCGGTCCTTGCGGCCGATGATGACGAACGGCGCCCGGTTGTAGTACTGGTAGATGGCCTGCACCGGCGTGTCGGCGTTCTGCGCGTGGAACTCGGCCAGCGAGCTGATGTCGCCCAGGCCGATGTCGTAGGCCCCGCTGGCCACACGCGTGATCGATGCCACGGAGCCTGCGCCCACATCGATGGTCACGTCCAGGCCCTCGTCCTTGAAGTAGCCCTTGGCCTGCGCCAGGAAGAAGGGCGAGGTCTGGCTGGTCACGCGAAAGTCCAGCGTGAACTTGAGGGGGGTGAGCGTGCCCTGTGCGTGCACCACGGCAGGGGCGCCCAGCGTGGCAGCGAGCGAAGAGGCGAGGGTGGTCGAGAGAAAGCGGCGGCGTTGCATCAACATGGCGGTGGCCCAGGTTCGGTGGAATGTCCCGGACCCACAGGCGTGTGCCGCCGCAGGACCGGGTCGAACTGAGCAATTTCCGGGCGCCACCAACAGCAAAGAAAGGTGGCAGCGCTGAACGCTTCTACTCGGCAGGGGCTGATGCAGAAAGCGTGCCCGGTGCCGCAAAAGCGCTGCGCCGCGCTGCGCGCCAGGCACGTTTTGCCAGAGGCTTGCCTTGGCGCAAGCCGCTGCTCAGCCTCTTGTGCGATAGGGCTGGCATGCGCCGAGCACGCGCCTGAGGTGCGCTGGCTTGGTGCGCTGGCGCCCTGGTTTGGTGAGCGCTGGCGCACAGGGTCGAACGGTGCCGTGGGGCGTCCCTGTGGAATGTCCGACGGCATTGCTGGCCTGCCGTTTGCTAGCATCCGGTGTAAGAGTAGAAGCGTTCAGTCCAGCCCATCCGCATTGCGTGGACCGGCTGGCGGGTCATTGCTCTTGAAGCCGGTGGCGGCTTGCGTGCGGTGCGCGTGCCCTTTGAGGGCCCTCGCAGCCTGCGGGCCGTTGCCATTGTTCCCTTCAAGAGCCACATGGCGCCGCGCCGCTTCTTTCTTCATTCCCAGCGGCCTGCCGTGTGCCTTGTTTGCCATTGATCTAACGAGGAAACCACGCCATGCACAGCAGCACCACTGCCACCCCCACGGCATCGTCCGTCTATGAGCCCACCGTCGCCCCCGACGTGCTGGGCGAATTGGAAAAAGAATCGCGCATGGGCGGCGCGATGGACGGCGAGACCTCCACGCGCGAAGTGCGCCGCATCGACATCTCCAACTTCGACGAGCGCAAGGAAGAAATCGCCGATCAGCTGTGGGCCGCGTCGGTCGACATCGGCTTCTTCCAGGTGACGAACCACGGCATCCCCATCGAGGACATTCGCGCCGCGTTTGCACGGGCGCAGGCCTTCTTCGACCAGCCCAAGGACACCAAGGCCCAGTGGCCCCTGTCGCGCAACTCCGGCTGGGAGCACAAGGCGCAGATCCGCCCCTCCACGCGCACGCCCGACCAGAAGGAGTCCTACCAGGTCACCCGCCCCCGCATGGCGGGCCTGTGGCCCACCGAGGCCGAGCTGCCCGGCTTCCAGGCCGCCACCCTGGCCTTCGAGCGCCAGTGCTGGGAGGTGGGCATGCGCCTGCTCTCGTGCTTTGCCTACAAGCTGGGCTTTGATGCGGACTTCTTCACCCGCGCCCACCAGCCCGACCTGCCCACCTACCAGAGCACGCTGCGCATGCTGCATTACTTTGCGGTGGACCCTGCCCTCAAGGACGAGCTGGGCCTGTGGCGCGCCGGCGCCCACACCGACTTCGACTGCCTCACCCTGCTGTTCCAGCGCCCCGGCCAGGGCGGCCTGCAGGTGCTGCCCGGCAAGGAGGCCGAAGGCCGCCAGTGGACCAGCGTGGAGCCGGCCGAAGGCGTGATCACCTGCAACATCGGCGACATGCTCACGCGCTGGAGCGACGACCAGCTGCCCAGCAATTTTCACCGCGTGCGCAACCCCCTGCCGCACGAGTACCAGGGCGCACGCTACAGCCTGGCCTTCTTCTGCCAAGCCAATGAAGACGCCGTCATCGAAGGCCCCGCCAAGAAGTACCCGCCCATCACCGGCGCGGAATACCTGCGCCAGCGCATCAGCGCTAATTTCTCCAACAAGTACTGAGTAAGGGGGCGGGCGCGGGGCTCGCTCAGGCCCCGCCGCGCATCCACAGGTAGGCGACCACAGCCGCCACCAGCACCACGGCCACCACGATCCAGTTGCCCACGCCACCGCTGGGCTGCTGGCCTGGCGAAAGGCCCGGGGTGCCTGCACCCACGCCGATGGATGCCGGCTCGCCCATGGACTGCTCGATCGCATCGGCCCGCTCCTTGGCCTCCTTCAGGCCCAGGCCCTCATGGTCGCGCAGCAGGCGAATGGCCTCGATCTTATTCCCCTCGGCCAGGGCCTGGCGCACGGCGTCGGGCACGTGGAAGCTGCCATCCACCGGCTGCGCCGCACGGGCTGCCACCGACACCGCCTCGCCACGCTGGTGCGCGTCGATCAGGTCCTTGGCCTCCTTGAGGCCCAGGCCCCGTAGCAGCGCGCAGGCGCTTGATGGCTTCGATGAGCTGGCCTGCATCGAGGGCGGCCAGCACGGCGGGTGGGAGAGAAGGGCCGGCAGGGGGCATGGCAGTTCTGTTCAGCGGTGGCGACGAGCATGTTCTATCACGCGCGGGTGCGATTGGGCAGGGACTTCGTCCATTCTTGCGTCCTGTTGCAGGACAAGGCAGCTCGCTGCTTTGCCTTGCCTAAGACCGCCAGCTCTCCGGCCGCCGCACGGCCGAAGACATTGCTGCCTTCTACCTAGAGCGCGGCGCCAAGCAGGTCGTCGTCAAGCTCGGGCCCGAAGGGCCTGAGAGCGGAGAGCAAAGCTCAGCGGAGCGGTTCTGGCTAGGCGCTGCGTCGCAGGCAGTACGAGTAGTACGACAAGACGCGGCAACGATGCCAGAAGAGCTTTGCTAGCCGCTCTTACTACGCGCAACGCGACGGCGCATCCGGCATCGCGCCCGGCCTGCGCGTGGAGCGTGTGGTCGATACCGTGGGCGCTGGTGACGGGTTTGCGGTGGGTGTCGTCAGCGGCCTGCTCGAAGACTTCACCCTGGCCCAGGCGGCGGCCCGTGGCAATGCCATTGGCGCGCGCGTGGTGCAGTTTCCGGGGGATGCGGATGGGCTGCCTACGCGGGCGGAATTGGGGTTGGGTGGGTGAACGCTGAGAGCTGATAGCCAAATCAATAAACGATAGCGGAAGCCACTAGCCGGTTTTGTAGGTTTTGAGAAGGGATTCCGGGATCAAGGTCAGGTTACCGCGTGCACGTGAACACGCCACATACAGCTTGTTCCGCGTTCCGGGATTGATGTCCTTGAACCCGCCTTTCTTCCATGCCGTTACATTGCCCGGGTTCAGAACTACTACCACGTCCCCATACCTGTCCACCCCCTTGGATGCCCCCCAGTTCTGGGAGTAGCACCCAAATTTGTGGTGCTCTTGGTAGAAGAGTTTGACGACGCTGTTGTCCTCGTAGAGCGCCCGCACTGCATCTGGGTCATCCACATAGCGCACTGTTGACTCGCGGGCATTGCTTGCTTCGATGGCAATCCCAATCTTTTCTGTGATGAAGTCGCAGACGCTTTTGCTGCATCTGTGGCTTGCCTTCAGACTGGTTGTGTCTACGCTGATCTCGGCCTTCTTGAAACGGGTCTGGTACTCCACATAGTCGTCGTGTAGCCCCACATTGACGGAGCCATCGCGGCTCGTATCGTAGGTGTGCTGAAAAAAATCCCCAACGAAATCGCACTGCACCTTGGCCGCGCTGATGGACATGAGGAAGTTGAAATCGTGGCCTCCAAAATCCTGGACCTCGTCCACGAAAAAGACATCGAAATACTTTTCAATGCGCGCAATCACGGCTGGCATCAGCTTCGACTGCTCCATCAACTTCGCGAGCCTGTTTGCATAGAGTCGCTTTCCCGCTGTCATGTAGCGACGGTCCTGAGATAGGCTGAGACGGGGAAGGAGCGGCGGCAAGCTGAATGTCACGCCTCTTGTTTTCTTCGCTGAGCGGAGAAAAGGGCGATAGCAAAAGCTATGGAGGAACCGGAAATAGGTGTAGAGCTTGACGTTCGCAGGGAAGTAGCCAAAGCGCGCAATGATCTTCTGGCGCAAGTTCTCCCGGTTCGCGTCCGTGTAGGTCACGATCAGGAAGCGCTTCTCCTCATCCAGCTTTTGCACCAGGCGGGAGGTTTTACCGGAGCCCGCTACAGCGAAGGTTACGCTCTTATCCATTCCACCGCCTGCTTGATGTAGGCGGGCACGGTCAGCTCTTCGCCCTTTTTTTCCAGCAAAGTGAACGCTGCATCGGTCTTATTCTTCAACATCCACTCTTCAACAGAAAGCGTGCGTCGACCCTCCGCGAATTGCGCCTCGCACAAGGCCTTGTTGTCTTGGTACATGCAGACTTCGAAGCTGTATCTGGCATTGTCAGTGTCAGCAAAGATCATGGTCGTTGCCGCGAGGTGGTCCGCGTAGTTCTCAACGCAGTTGACCTGATAGTCGCGGTCGTTGTCACGGATGACGGCCACGCGAATGCTCAGGAGCTTCGCAAGCTCCAAGTAGCGCTTGAAGCTGGTGCCATCCACGGAGATGACGTGAACTCCGTCAGTGTCAGTGCTTCCACCCGGCGCACTGTTTTTGTATAGAGCATCCATCAGGATGAATTCCGCATCACCCTCCACAAGGATCGCCTTCTTGCATAGCGCCAGCTCAAGAACGTTGTTGTCCGGGGCCTTCATGAAGAACTCTGCCGTCTCCTTGCTGAGGCTCTTCAGTGAGGCCGGCGCTGATGGTGTCTCTTCGCTCAGGATCTGCACGTTCTTGAGATTGAGACGTGTCGCGATGAAGCTGCTATGGGTCGCGATGAAGAGCTGCTTCTTGCGAGATGCCCTGATGCGCTCAATGAGCTTGCGCATGTGGACATGGCTTAAATGGTTCTCTGGCTCCTCAAGAAGTAGAACGTCAAGCGCATGTTCGCGGTCACGAAGCGCGAACTCCGTCTTGATGAAGCACTGCCGGCCCTTGCCCTTGCTGTCAATCGGGATGTCACCCTCCGTGATGATGATGTCCGTCTCAATGCTGGCCTTCGGGCTGGTTCGCACATCGAACTTGTAGATATCGAGCGGCTCATTCATCTCCTTCAGGATTTCGTCCCTGAACTTGAGCTTTGCGCGCCGGTACTCAAAACCGTGAAGGTTACGGTCAACCACGCTTGCATGCGCCGCGTACATTGAACGGGTGTACTCGCGGGTTGCGTACTCGTTGTTGATCTGCGCACTGTCGATGAGCAGATGCTTGAACGGCTTCTTGTGCGGAAAGATTGCGTCATCCGTGAACGTGGAAAACTGAATGCCGTAGTACTCGAAGGGGAAGCTGTCATGGGGACCGTCCAGGATCTCCTTGATCTGCTTCGTGTAGTCCTCAACAGGCTTACATTCCAGCTTCATGCCCAGGGCGTCAATGCCCTTGCTGTTGTTCCGACCATCCAGATCAGCATCAGTCACACCGTCAAAGTAGACCTCGATCACCAGTTCTGGCAGGTCTTCGATTCTTCGAGGAGCCGTGGCCAGGAACTTTGCGATGCAGTCAACGTTGAAGAGGGTCTCCAGACCCAGTGCCTCAACCTTTGACCGACTGGCGCTGAGGACAATGTCCAGCGCCTGAAGGACTGAGCTTTTGCCGGCCTCATTGCCGCCGACTAGGATGTTCAGTTCAGGATCAAAATCGAGCTCGAGCGTCTTGAACCGCTTGAAGTTTTGCAGTACCAATTTCTTGACTGTCCCCACCGCAAGCCCCTCCTACCTGAACCGTGTTCGTTGAGCCCAGCAAGCTTAGCGTGTGGTCTCGGCCTTGAGAATCCAAAAAATACAGGCCATGCACAGGGGAAGAGGGGATGGAGGCTGTTTCCCCGTCCTCAGGCCTATCAACGGATCTGCCAGGCCCTACGACAGGCCAATGTCAATGGTTCCGAGCTTTCCCTTGAAGCTCTCAGACTTTTTGCACATGGCATCGATTTCCTGGTGCGTGAAGCCGCAGAGTTTTAAGACATGGAGCTGGAAAAGCAGCTCGAGAACTACGCACAGCTTGTAGAGCTGACCGCCCTCGGCACTTTGCTCTTTTCCTGCCGCATCGTAATGAGTCAGGTAGTTCCGTGTCGCAACGATCTTGTCAATTCGCGGCTTGGTCTTCTTGGCGTCCCCGAAGATATACGTGAACTCAGAGAACAACTCCTTCAGGCGCTGACGCAGCGAAGGTTCATTCCCGTACTTCAGTCGAGGTTCCAGCCAATCCTTGAATTCCTTTGGGACCGCGCTTTCGAGCAGCGCTGTCAGTTCTTTGTACTTTTCTTCAGGGAAGGCTTTGCTTGAGGAGGTATGCCGATGCAACGACTCGCAGGCCTGCGCCAGCATCAGAAATTTGTTGTCGAGATAGAGTTCACGCCCCTTGTTGACAGCGAAGTACAGGTTGAAAGGAGCCACGTACTTCTGATAATTCGTCAGCCACGAATCGAACTTGACGGCGAACTCTTCCTGCACATCCGCGAACTGGAACAACGTGTATGGCGGCCTGACATCGGCCAGCTTTGGTTCTGCCCTAAAGGCTGGCGAGTAGTAAAGGGTGAACGGATCTTCTTGCACTTTTTCGCCAATGGTCTTGATGACCTTTTGGGAACGCAGAGTGATCTCTTCAAAACCTACCAGTTGATTGATGCCAACCGAGGCGAAGCTCACGAAGCGGTGGACCATCTCCAGTACGTCGTCTAGAGGCGTGGCCTTAGTGAATCTAAAGCTCACCCATGTTTTCTGGGTGATTTTCGCTTCGCGATATTGAATAGTTGAAGGCACTGACCATGCTGGATAAAACCGCACAGTGGTTCCATCCGAAAGCGTCCATTTTTTCTCCGGTGGGGGCACGAACGTGACCGCTGCTGAAGTGTACGTGGACTTTTCAATAACGGTGTTGATCGGCGCAAATTCCAGCCATTCATTGACCGCATCTCCGTAGATGTCAACTTGGTCAAACTCAAAGGGCTCATCTTGACCGAAATGTGTGCCAAACAGTGCGGTAGCAACTCGAAACGTCGTCTGCGGCACCCCCGGAAAACTCAACTTCCGGTTGATGACATGGCAACGATCTAACGTGATCGACTTACCTGTATGGGAGAGTCCGAGAATTCGGCCAATTTTCTTGACGTCATCAACCTCTATGACACCTCCAGAAAGTACCCCCATTAGTTCAAGCTGCAATCGTCCGTCGTCAGTGGATACAAATCGCCCAGGGACCTGATTATCAGGTGTCTGAGGGAGCCAAAAATAGCCTTCAAGGTTGGGGGGGCTGAGTGTGCTCACGGTTGCCTACGACCTCCGGCAAGTTCTATTGCCATGCTCATTATGCTGCCTATCAGCATTGGCTTGGCCCCATAAATGAAGGCCGCTGCAATCTTCTTGCAAGCTCATTCTGAGACAGCTGTCGTGGTCAAGCTTTTCCGACATTTCGATAGAGGATGTTGCGCCCAACGCCGTACCACTTTGGCGCTTCCATTATGCGGCGAGCGCCGCCTACTTAACCCCCGTCGTCGTAGCACACCCTTCCCCCATCCCCGCCATTCCCGCCAACTTCTGCAAACTCGACCGCTTCTCCAGACACGCCTTGTATTCCGCCTCCCGCACTTTCTCCTGCGCCAGTTGCGCAGCACGCGCACGCTCGGCCTGCAACTGAGCTATCCGCTCGCGGATCTGCGGCATGGCAGCCAGGGCCGCCTTCTCGCCTTCGAGGATGGCGCTGGCGCGCTGGGCGAAATCGGCGGGGCCGATGTCCAGCACCTGGGGGCGGATCACCACGTCGGCGCGGGCCAGTTCGGCCTCGCCCAGCTTCTGGCCCATGATGGCGATGGACTGGCCCAGGGTGCCCAGCATGTCGCCGGGCGTCTTGCCGCGGGCCTTGTTCGAGATGTCCACGGCCACCACCACGTCAGCGCCCAGCTGGCGCGCGGCGTCCACGGGCACGGGGCTCACGATGCCGCCGTCCACAAAGTGGTACTTGCCGATGGTGACCGGTTGGAACACGCCGGGCACGCTGCTCGATGCGCGCACGGCCTGGCCGGTGTTGCCGCGGGCGAACACGGTGCGCTCGCCATCTTCCAGCCGCGTGGCAACCGCCACAAAGGGCTTGGCCATCTGCTCCAGGCTTTTGCGGCCCACCTGCTCGTTGACGTAGTCCTCAAGCTTCTTGCCCACCACCAGGCCGCCGGACGACAGCTGCAGGTCGCGGATCTTGGCTTCGTCCAGCGCCACGGCCTTTTCCTGCATGTCAAAGGCGTTCATGCCGCTGGCGTACAGCGCACCCACCACGGCGCCCGCGCTGGTGCCCGAGACGACGGCGGGCGCGAAGCCATTGGCCTCCAGCATCTTGATCACGCCGATGTGCGCAAAGCCCTTGGCCGCACCGCCGCCCAGGGCAATGCCGACCTTGATGGGGGCGGGTGCCGTTGCCGTGGTCGCAGGGGCGGCGGTTGTTGCTGCGGGCTGGCTGGGGGTGGTGCCACCGCCGCATGCGGACAGGCCGGCCACGGCCAGTGCAAGCGCCAGGGGGCGCAGAAAGGTGTGCAGGCGCATGGTGCCGAAAGATCCTGTGGTTACAGGGCGGCGAGTATATCGACGGGTGCTTTCCGGCGTTGCTGCCAGGGTTGGCCGGCTCGGCTTGGCTCAGCGCCAGAAGTCGCGATGCAAGGCCGTGATTTCGTCTTCGAGCGCCAGCACCGGGCCCAGCACCTCGGTGGCGCGCTGGCCGGCGGCAAACACCATGCGGCAGGGCAGGTCCAAGGTCGGGTTCTCGGCGTGATCGCCGGTCAATGCCTTCAAGGCCGATTCCTCGGCGCCATACAGCACCCGGCCAATGCCGGCCCAGTAGATGGTGCCTGCGCACATGGCGCAGGGCTCGAAGGTGGTGACCAGCGTGCACTGCGCCAGGTAGGCGCCGGGGTAGTTGGCGGCTGCCGTGCGCGCCAGCGTGCTCTCGGCATGGTTCACCGTGTCGATGTTGCCCTGCTCGGCCAGCACGGTCTCGCCGTCGGGCGCGACCAGCAGGGCGCCAAAGGGGTGGCGGCCCATGCCCATGGCGCGCTGCGCCACGGCATTGGCGCGGCGCAGCAGGGTCGCGGCCTGGGCTTCGCCCAACGCCATCGTGTTATTCACCCTGGGATCCGCGGTGTGCCCAGCCCGTGGTGCGCTTTTCCACCCAGCTGAACAGCTCGTACATCACCATGGCCATGGCGCCCACCACCATCAGGCCGGCAAAGGCCAGGCCCATCTGCATGGACGAGCCGGCGCTGATCAGCAGGTAGCCGATGCCCTCGTTGGCGGCGGTCATCTCCGACACCGTGGTGCCCACAAAAGCCAGGGTGATGGCCACCTTGAGCGAGCCGTAGAAGTACGGCATGGAGCGCGGCAGGCCCACCTTGGTGAGCACGTCCCAGCGCTTGGCGCCCAGCACGCGCAGCACGTCTTCCAGCTCGGGCTCCAGTGTGGCCAGGCCGGTGGCGATGTTCACCATGATCGGGAAGAAGCTGATCAAGAAGGCCGTGAGGATGGCCGGCCCCACGCCAATGCCGAACCACACCACCAAAATGGGCACGAAGGCCGCCTTGGGCAGGGCGTTGAAGGCGGTCATCAGCGGGTACACGGCGGCATACGCCAGGCGCGAGCTGCCGATCAGAAAGCCCAGCAGCACGCCGACCACGATGGCGAGGCCAAAGCCCGCCATGGTGACCCAGAAGGTGCGCCAGGCATGGGCGGCGATAACGCCGGCGAACTCCACCAGCTGCACGCCGATGGCCCAGGGGCTGGGAAAGATGAATTCCGAGACGTTGAAGGCCGAGCAGATGATCTGCCACAGCAGGACGATGGCGACGAGCAGGATCCAGGGGGACCAGCGTTCCGCGGTTTTCTTGTGCATGGTGTTTCTGGATACTTGCTTATTGCTGGATGGGGGCGCCGGCCTTGCGCATGGCCCCAATATGGCCGCGCAGCTCGTGCACGATGTCGGTGAACTCCTTGGTGTAGGTGATCTCCAGGTCGCGCGGGCGTGGCAGCTCGATGTCGCGGCGCACCACGAAGCGGCCGGGGCTCTTGCTCATCACGTACACCGTGTCGGCCAGGAAGACCGACTCGCGCAGGTCGTGCGTCACCAGGATCACGTTGAATTTCTGCTCGGCCTGCAGGTCGCGCAGAATGCACCACAGCTCTTCGCGCGTGAAGGCGTCGAGCGCGCCGAAGGGCTCATCCAGCAGCAGCATCTTGGGCTCGTGGATCAGCGCGCGGCAGATGCTGGCGCGCTGCTGCATGCCGCCCGACAGCTGCCAGGGGAACTTGTCCTCATACCCACCCAGGCCCACCTTCTGCAGCAGGGCGCGGGCGCGGGCTTCGTACTCCTTGCGCTTTTGCTTGAAGTTGCTGCGGTGGGGCTCCACGATCTCCAGCGGCAGCAGCACGTTGTCCACCGTGGTGCGCCAGGGCAGCAGGGATGGCGCCTGGAAGGCCATGCCCGAGATCTTGAGCGGCCCGGTCACGGGCTGGCGGTCGATCAGGATCTTGCCCATCGAGGGCATCTTCAGGCCCGTGGCCAGCTTCATGAAGGTCGATTTGCCGCAGCCCGAAGGCCCGACGATGGCGATGAACTCGCCTTGGCGGACCTGCAGGTCGATGGCCTCGACAGCGAAGTGGTTCTGGGCGAGCAGCTCGTCGTTGTAGGCGAGCCAGACGTCACGAAAATCCACGAAATAGGAATCGGCAGCCGTCATTGGATGGTGTTCTTGTGGGGCTGGGCCCGCCAGCCCGACACTGCGGCGGGGCGGGCGGGCGAGGGGAGGGAATGCATCGGCCAGCGGCATGCCGCTGGCCGCGGGGTCACTTCTTGGGCAGGATGTTCAGCTCGGCTGCGGGGGGCAGGAAGCTGTCGGTCCACACGTCGTCGGCCTTCACGCGGGTCTTGGTGTTGAAGGCGTCGGACACCTGCGATGCCATCAGCGACAGGCGGCCCGGCACGGCCTTGCCAAAGCCTTCGGCGCGCGCGTCGGGGCTGTTGATCACGGTGTCGATGGCCAGCTGCAGGCGGCGCGTTTCCAGCGGCACGTTGACGATGCCGTCACGCGCCTTCACGTGCTCGATGGAGGCAGCCGGGTTGGCCATGACTTCCTTGGCGCCCTTGGTGAAGGCCTTCAGGAAGGACTTGATCGCCTCGGGGTTCTCCTTGATGAGCTTGGGCGAGGCGATGATCACGTTGCCGTACAGCTTCACGCCGAAGTCGGCATAGGGCAGCACCACCACGTCGGCGGCCTTGGCGCCGCGCGCCTCCAGGTTCAGGAGCGAGGTGAAGGTGAAGCCGGTGATGGCGTCCACGTCGCCGCGCACCAGCATGGTCTCGCGCAGCGGTGGGTCCATGGCGGTCCACTGCACGCTGCCCACGCCATTGGCCTTCTGGAAGATCGGGAACGCGCGGCGGCCGGCGTCGAACACTGGGGCACCGAGCTTCTTGCCCGCCAGGTCGGCCGGCTTGGTGATGCCGCTCTTCTTGAGCGCCATGACCGAGGCCGGGGTGTTGTTGTAGACCATCATCACCGCCACGGGCTTGTTCTGCGCGTCGGGGTTGTTGGCGTGGAATTCCATCACCGCGGCCAGGTCGGCAAAGCCCATGTCGTAGGTGCCCGAGGCCACGCGCTGCACGGCGCCGCCCGAGCCGTTGCCGGCATCCACCGTCACGTCCAGGCCCGCTGCCTTGAAGTAGCCCTTGGCCACGGGCTGCAGGAACAGGGCAGCCGGGCCCTCGAAGCGCCAGTCGAGCTGGAACTTGATGGGCGTGGTGGCCTGTGCATGGGCCACGGAGAAGCTGCCAGCGGCGACCAGCAGCGCGGCGGCTTGCAGGAGGGATCGTTTGTTCATAGGTGGATTCCTGTCAGAAGACGGCAGGGGAAGTTGCGCACATGCGCTGGCGGTCCGGATGCACCGCCCCCGTGCCTTGGTGGGGAGTCAGCAAAAACGATGCCCGCTTTCAGGAGCGCCAAGGCGGGATGGAGCCTATTGTTCGCCAGATTGGTGCATGCCCTTCTAGAGGCTTTCCCGAAATGGTGCATCAGCAGTGCATACCACGGTGGTACATCGTCGATTCACCAGGCCGGTGCGCGCATTGGGGCAAACGCGCACCCACGGTCGGCGTGCCAGTGGTACAACGAAAGTCCATTCGAATCCAACGGACAAGGAGGGAGCCCCATGGCGAATATCCAGGAATTCTTCGAGAACGTGCAGTTGCCCACCATCCCCGACGTGGCGCGCGAGCTGATCGCCACCATGAAGGACGATGACATCCCCTTCGAGAAAGTGCGCGGGGCGATCTCCAAGGACCCGGCCCTCACGGCCAAGCTCATCCGCCTGGCCAACAGCGCGCGCTTCGGCCTGCCGCGCCAGGTGGCCTCGCTCGACGACGCCATCACCATGGTGGGCCTGAACCAGGTGCGCACGCTGGCCCTGGCGTCGTGCATGTCCGGCGTGTTCAAGGACGCGCAGGGCGTGGACGCCGAGGCTTTCTGGAAGGAAAGCATGGCCATCGCCGGCTACTCGCAGTGGCTGGCGCGCACCCTGGGCTCGGACGTGCAGGAGTCATGGCTCGCCGGCTTCCTGGTGCGCCTGGGCGAGCTCATCATTGCGCAGAAGATGCCCGAGCAGATCCCCGCCATCGAGCAACTGCCGCACCACGCGGGCGGCCGCTGGGAGCGCGAGCGATCCCTGCTGGGCTTCACCGAGGCCCAGGTCACCGGCGAGCTGGCGCGGCGCTGGCGCTTTCCGGACACCATCGTGCGCGCGCTGGAGACGGCCGAGGACCCCGTGGCCTCCACCCCGTTCTGCCGCCTGGGCGGCATCCTGCATGTGGCCACGCTGCTGGCCGAGATCGGGCTCGAAGAGCCCAAGTCGCCGGCCGACACCATTGCCAGCCTGCCAGCCGAGGTGACCAAGGCCCTGCAGCTCGATGCCGACTGGCTCGTGGAGCACTTGCCGCCCGTGGCCAACTACGTGGACGTCTCGGTACGTTGAGCCCGCACGGGGGCGGCTCGAAAAAAAGAGGCCCGAGGGCCTCTTTTTTTGTGGGCGCTGCTGCAGCAGATCAGCGCGCGCGCGTGGCTGCGCTGGCAACGGCCAGGGCGGTCATGTTGAACACCCGGCGCACCGTCGCCGCGGGGGTCAGGATGTAGGCCGTGGCCGCACCGCCCATGAGGATGGGGCCCACGGTCACGCCGCCGCTGGTCGTGGTCTTGAGCACGTTGTAGAGGATGTTGGCCGCATCCAGGTTGGGGCAGATCAGCAGGTTGGCCGAATCGGTGAGCGTGGAGTCCGCCATGTAGGCATTGCGGATGTTGGGCTCCAGCGCGGCGTCGCCGTGCAGCTCGCCGTCGCACTCGATCTCGGGGTGGGCGGCCACGAACAGGTCGCGCGCTTCGCGCATCTTGCGGGCCGATGGGCGCTTGGACGAGCCATAGCTCGAGTGCGACAGGAAGGCCACCTTGGCCGGCAACCCGAAACGCTGCACCTCCTGCACCGACATCCAGGCGATGTCGGCCAGCTGCTGTGCCGTGGGGTTCTCGTTCACGTACGTGTCGGCAATGAACAGCGTGCCGCGGTTGGTCATCAGCGCATTGAGCGCGGCGTAGTCGTTCACGCCCTCCTGGCGGCCCAGGATGCTGTGGATGCGCTCCAGGTGGGTTTCGTAGGTGCCCACCAGGCCGCAGATCATGGCGTCGGCATCGCCCAGCGCCACCATCAGCGAGGCGATGATGGTGTTGGAGCGGCGCACGGACGCCTTGGCCACTTCGGGCGTGGCGCCATCGCGCTTCATGAGGCTGTGGTAGTGCTCCCAGTACTGGCGAAAGCGCGGGTCGTCCTCGGGGTTGCACACCTCCACATCCTTGCCCAGCTGCATGCGCAGGCCGGCCTTCTCGATGCGGGCGGCGATCACGGCAGGGCGGCCGATGAGGATGGGGTGGGCGATCTTGTCGTCGATGGCCATCTGCGCGGCACGCAGCGCGCGCTCGTCCTCGCCATCGGCGTAGGCCACGCGCTTGTTGCCTTCGGGCAGGGCCTTGGCCGCGGTGATCACCGGGCGCATCAGCATGCCGGTCTGGTAGACGAAGCGCGACAGGGCCTCCTTGTAGGCCTCCATGTCGGTGATGGGGCGCGTGGCCACGCCCGACTCTGCCGCCGCCTTGGCGACGGCGGGCGCTATCTTGAGGATCAGGCGCGAGTCGAACGGCGTGGGGATCAGGTAGTCGGGGCCGAAGGTGAGTTCCTTGCCGGCATAGGCGCTGGCCACCTCTTCGCTGACGTCGGCCTTGGCCAGATCGGCGATCTCGCGCACGCAGGCCAGCTTCATGGCCTCGGTGATCTTGGTCGCGCCGCAGTCCAGTGCGCCGCGGAAGATGTAGGGGAAGCACAGGACGTTGTTGACCTGGTTCGGGTAGTCCGAGCGGCCCGTGGCAATGATGCAGTCCGGCCGCACGGCCTTGGCCAGCTCGGGGCGGATCTCGGGCTCAGGGTTGGCCAGCGCCAGGATGATGGGCTTGGTGCCCATGGTCTTGACCATCTCGGCCGTGAGCACGCCAGCGGCCGAGCAGCCCAGGAACACGTCGGCACCGTTGACCACGTCGGCCAGGGTGCGCGCCTCGGTCTTTTGCGCGTAGCGCTGCTTGGAGGCATCGAGCCCGCCGGGGCGGCCGTCGAAGATCACGCCCTTGGAGTCCACCATGAAGACGTTCTCGCGCTTCACGCCCAGGCCCACCATCACGTCCACGCAGGCAATGGCCGCGGCACCCGCACCCGAGACGGCGATCTTCACCGCGCCGATCTCCTTGCCCACCAGCTCCAGGCCGTTGAGCAGCGCGGCGCTGGAGATGATGGCCGTGCCGTGCTGGTCGTCATGGAAGACGGGAATGTTCAGCCGGTCCGACAGCTTCTTCTCGATGTAGAAGCACTCGGGCGCCTTGATGTCCTCGAGGTTGATGCCGCCCAGCGTGGGCTCCAGCGCCGCGATGATCTCGACCAGCTTGTCCGGGTCGCGCTCGGCCAGCTCGATGTCGAACACATCCACGCCAGCGAACTTCTTGAACAGGCAGCCCTTGCCCTCCATCACCGGCTTGCTGGCCAGCGGGCCGATGTCGCCCAGGCCCAGCACGGCCGTGCCGTTGGTGATCACGCCCACGAGGTTGCCGCGCGAGGTGTAGTCGAAGGCCTTGGACGGGTCGGCCTCGATATCGAGGCACGGATAGGCCACGCCCGGCGAGTACGCCAGCGACAGGTCGCGCTGGTTGGACAGGGGCTTGGTGGGGGTGACGGCGATCTTGCCCCGGCTGGGGTTGCGATGGTATTCGCGGGCCGCGTCGCGCAATGCCTCTTCGGCAGCGGAAAGGTTCTGTGTCATACGGAAATCCTGCAGGAGATTCTCAGCAAATGCCGAAAATGAGCTTACTCCAAGGAGAGAGCTGTCGGAGTGAGGGTTAATGCGTTGATTGCATGGGATCCAACCTTGA
This sequence comes from Acidovorax sp. GW821-FHT09B03, assembly GCF_059418305.1. Classification (NCBI taxonomy): domain Bacteria; kingdom Pseudomonadati; phylum Pseudomonadota; class Betaproteobacteria; order Burkholderiales; family Comamonadaceae; genus Acidovorax; species Acidovorax sp. GW821-FHT09B03. Next base: position 353,850 of record NZ_JBWKPP010000004.1, on the reverse strand, counting down.
TGCCATGGGTGCCATGGTGTGGGGGGTGGAGGCCTGGCCTTGCCCGGTGGGGCTGGTGAGGCGGTGGGGGTTGTGGGCCCCGGACCATGGCAAAAACCGGATTGTCTTCCTTTTCAGAAAGCCAATAGGCCTATCCAGGTTTGGTCAGTCGTGCCTTTTTGTTGGCCTCCACCTTGCGGGTGGCCGGCGCCAGGCCGGGGATCTCCAGCGTGGACAGGTCCAGCTGCGTCACGCCCATGCTGCGCAGCAGCAGCAGAAAGTCGGACGCCTTGAAGGCGCCCCGGCTCTGCTTGGTGGTCAGGTTGTTCGGGGTCTGGTCGATGCCCAGCTCGGTGAGCAGCTCCGACACCTCCTGCCAGCCCCAGCGCTTGTCGTTCTTCGCGGCGGTCAGGGCCCTGCGCACTTGGTCGCGGGCCAGGGCGTTGACGTCGTCGCTGCCGCTGTTCATGGCCTGGCCTTCACAGGCGCAACTGGCTGCGCACGCGCTTCATCTCGGCATGCAGTTCGTCGGTGGTGCGGTGCTTGAACTTCTCGGGCAGCAGGCTGCGGCGCGAGGCCTCGGAGATGGCCAAGAGCTCCATGTACTCGATCATCAGCGTGTCGCGCGTGGGCATGTAGTCCACTGCGGCCTGCAAGAACACCTCGCGCGTGAGCCGGCCATCACCGCGCTCGGCCAGGTCGATGGACAGCAGGGTCAGCGCCTCCAGCTCGGCGTTGGAGAACTCCGTGTCTTCCAGCGCCGCCTCCATCCAGCCTTCGCCGATGCCATCGTCGTCATCCTGCGGCACCGGCTCCTCGACCGCCTTGCCAAAGCGCTTGAGGATCACGCGCACGATGTTCGCGCGCTCCGCCCCGTTCTCGGGGAAGAACAGCGGAATCTTGGTGTCGAAGCGGCCGGGCCGCTTCATGTCGGCATCGAGCTTGTCGGGCCGGTTGGTCATCATGATGAACAGCACCTGGCCGCGGTTGTCGGTGTCCGACATGAACTCCTTGAGCCGCGCCGTGACGCGCGACGACGTGCCGCCGTCCTCGTCGCCTTCGCCGCCCAGGCTGCGGTCGCCCTCGTCGATGATCAGCGCGATCGGCCCCATGGCCTTGACCATGGCCAGCACCTTCTCCAGGTTGCTTTCGGTCGCGCCCACCCACTTGGAGCGGATGTTCTTGAGCATCACCGCCGGTATCCCGGCCTCGCGCACGAAGGCCTTGGTCACGAAGGTCTTGCCCGAGCCCATGGGCCCCACCACCAGGATGCCCATGGGGATGCGCGCCACGTTGCCCGAGCGCACGGCGGCGGCAATGGCGGCCAGCTCGGCCTTGACCATGGTCATGCCACCCACGCCCTCCAGGCCCATCTTGGGCTCGACGAACTCGATCAGGCCAAAGCACTCCTGCGTCACCAGCTCGCGCTTGCGCGTGCGCAGCAGCGCCGCGATCTCCTCGAAGGCATTGCCCTTGGCCGGTGCCTTGCTGCCCGGCTGCAGCAGGTGGCGGATCTGCTCGTTGGTCTGGCCGCTGGTGAGCTTGGTCAGCTGCTTGGCGCGCGCCTCGGCGTCCTCGGTACCGGCGATCAGCTCGCGGATCAGCGCCTCGCGCTCGGCATCGTTGGGCGCGGGCGCCTTGCTGTCGTTGCCCAGCAAGCCGAACAGCTGCACCAGGCGCAGGCCCGAGGCCTGCTGCGCCAGCCGCGTGACCTGGCCGGCATCGAGCGAGGCATCGGCCATGCGGATGGTGGTCTCGCGCTCGGCCTGGCCGGGCATGGGGATCTCGACCGTGGCGATGCGCGGGTTCGACAGGATCTGCGCGTTCAGCTCGGCCAGCGATTCGACCAGCAAAAACACCACGTTGTCGCTGTCGCCGATCTGCGGGTCCAGCGACCAGCGGTGCAGCTTGGCAATCGCCTGGCGGTCCTGCATGGTCATCATCGACGGGTCGCCCGCCGGGAACAGCGAGCCCGCGTAGTGGATCACCACGGCCGTGCCGCTCTCGTGCGTCAGTGCCTGCTCGATGCCATCGAGCGGCTCGGCCTCGGCATCGAAGGCCCGGCCCGCCAGGGCCTGCGTGCCCGAGGCGATGCTGTGCGAGAGCACGCGCTTCTTCTTGCCCTCCAGCAGCGAGCGGAACAGGTACTGCTCCAGCTCCACGAACTTGCCATCCAGCAGGATGCGGTCGTAGATGTTGCGGTACAGCACGAAGACCGAGGCATCGCCGCCCAGGTAGCGCCGGCGCACGGTGTCGACCCAGGCAGGCGTGGCAGGCGTCGCGGTCGTTGCGGAAGGGGAGGGTGTGCTCACGGGGTTCCTCGGGCGGTGGCAGGCGTGCCGCTCTGGTGGTCTTTGGGCTTACATCTGCTTGGCGCCTGCACCTTGCGCGCGGGCCGCCTTGAGCTGGGCCAGCTGCGCTTCGGCCGTGGCGCGCGATGCGCCCTTTTGAAGGCCCTTCATGCGCACGTCCAGGTCGGCGCCGCGCAGCTCGTCGCCCAGGTTGGCTTCGGAGATCACGTTGGCGATGTGGCCGCGCACGTTGTCCAGCGCACGGATCTCGGCATCCACCGACAGGCCTTCGAGCTGGCTGTGGATCTGGATCTTGGCCTTGGCGCCGGCCAGCTTGGCCAGGTTGCGGTCGCGCTCGTCCTCCACGCGCTTGATCTCGCTTTTCATCTCCAGCAGCGCATCCTTGATCTTCTCGGCCTCGGCCATGGCCGTCTCGGCCTCGGCCGTGAGCTCGGTCACCGACTGGTCGTTGTCATTCTTCATCTGCAGGATGCTCACCGCCAGGTCGTCCTGGTTGGTGTCCATGGCCTGCTGCAGGTTGGCCTCCAGCTGCGCCTGCTTTTGCTTGGCGTTGTGCAGGCGCGTGGTCACGTCGTCGCGCTGGCGGATGATGGCGCCCGCCGCCTTCTTCAGGCGGTCGTAGTTGGCCTTCATGCTGTTGATCGAGTTCTCGTAGGCAATCTCGGGGTTGTTCTTTTCGATGCCCGAGACGAACAGCGAGAGGAAGCCGGTGAACAGGTTGCTCAGGCGGCCGAGGAAGTTGGAAGAAGCCATGGTGCAGGTTCCTTGCTTAGCTGTTGTTGACGTTGTCGAAGAAGGTGCGGTGGTCTTGGGCGAAGGCGACGAAGCCCTGCTCCACCTGGGCCAGCATGGCGGCATGCTGGGCGGGGGGGATGTACGCAAAGGCGGCATTCACCCCCTGGGTGGCCCACTCGAAATGGTCGGCCTCCACGGCGCCGCCCTCGCCCGAGTGGATGCCCACCCAGGACAGGGCCTTGTGCTGGGTGCCACCGATGTCCACCTCGGTGTGGAACAGGCGCTCGGCCAAGCCGCCGCCAGCCTCGCGCAGCGTGGCGCCGATCACGGTGAACTCGCGGTCGGCCAGCAGCTCGCTGCCCAGGTGGTAGCCCATGGCGTGGAAGATGGCCTCCAGTGTGTCTTCCTGCCCGCCGCCGTAGCCGCGCAGCACGCCCTGGTTCAGCAGCTTGAGCCAGGCGGGCTCGGCCGCCAGCGCGTTCACCGTGGCCATGTCGGCGCCCGGCAGCGTGGTCTGCACAATGCCCTTGAGGAAGGCCTGCGCCAGGTTGCGGTGCGGGTCGCGGGCGCGGGTGGAGTGGTCGTCGAACTCGTCGCGCGCCGCATCGAAGATGTAGCTGGCCACCAGCACATTGCGGTCGGCCGCGGGCAAAAAGGGCTCGGCCGGGTCGGTGAACAGGTGGCGCGCGCAGCCGATCTTGCCCGCGAGCGAGGCCACGCTGCAGCCGAAGTAGCCGTTCCAGGCGATGTAGCGCGCGAAAAAGCGCACCAGCCTGCCCGGCTCGTCGGAAACGATGGCGGCCTTGAGCGCAGCCTCCATCAGGCGCGTGTACTCGTCGAAATCGACGAGGGTCTGCAGGTGCGATTTCTGTACCGTGGTGGTCGTCATGGAGGGGCTCATTTCATGGCTTGCGCTACGGGGCGCGGAGCGGGGGATGCGCTGGCTTTCGCTGCAGCGGGGCTCGGAACGTGGACGCCAATGGTGTCCAGCTCCTCGCTGATGTCGGCTTCCAGGTTCTCTTCGATGGCCAGGCGGTCCACGCTCTCGCGCAGCCGGGCCGAGGCATCGCTGGCCATGGGCATCGAGACGGCCTGCTGGAACACCTCTTCGATGATGTCCGGCATGGACACCATGGCCGCCTCGATGGCGAACATGCGGCTGCCCAGGCGGCTGCTGCTCTCCAGCAGGCGCTGGTAGTCCTTCTTCGCCTGCAGCAGCTGGCGGCGCTCGCGCTCGTCGGTGGTGGCGGCCAGTTGGTCCTCCACGCTGCGCAGGCGGTCGGCAATCTCCCGCTTGCTCAGCTGGCTCTGGCGCTCGTTGGCGCTCACGATGGCCAGCCAGCGCGCCAGGTAGTCGCGCGTCACGTCCTTGAGGCGGTCGATGTCCTCCACGCTCAGCGCGCAGGTGCGGGCCTTGACCATGCGCTCCAGTGCGTCGATGCGGTCCAGCGTCTGCAGGTACACGCGCATGCGCTTGGAGCTGGGGTCGCACTCATTGCGGTCGCCCAGTTCCTTGAGCAGGCTGTCCACCTGCGCCTGGTAGCGCATCGCCGCGTACTTGCGGCGCACCGCGTAGCGGAAGGTGGACATCCCCGGCACGTACAGCAGGGCCAGCCCCTCCACGGCCGCATAGGCCGTGCCCACGAAGATGAAGCCCGGCAGCCCGTAGGGAAAGGAGGCCAGCACCGCCAGCGCCGCCGCGCCCAGCGAGGCCGTGACGTTCCACTTGCCGGTCAGGAACTCCTGGATATAGGGGGGCTCTTCCCGTTCGCCCGGGGCGAATTTCATACGCTCAGCGTGATTTGGCCATGGCCCTTGGCGTCGCGCAGCGACGTGAGGATGCGGTCCTGCATGCGCAGGGTCTCGGTCGAGCGCGCCCAGGCCTCCGAGCGCGGGTGCTCGGCATGGATCACGAAGTCATCGGCAATCTTCGCCGGTTGGGGCGACAGCACGATCACCCGGTCGCCCAGGGCCAGGGCCTCGCTCACGTCGTGCGTGACGAACACCACCAGGCAGGGGTTGGCCTTGCACAGTGACAGCAGCAGGCGCTGCATCTCCTCGCGCGTCTGCGGGTCGAGCGCGCCGAAGGGCTCGTCCATCAGCAAAATGCGCGGGCGCAGCACCAGGGCGCGCGCAAGCGCCACGCGCTGGTTCTGCCCGCCCGAGAGCTGCGCCGGGCGCATGGCCTTCTTGTCGGCCAGGCCCACGGCGGCGAGGATGGTGTCCACGCGCTCCTTGATCTCGGCCTGGCTGATGCGCCCCTTCCAGAGCTTGAGCGTGAACGGAAAGGCCACGTTGTCCCACACCGTCAGGTCGGGGCGGTTGGCGTACTGCTGGAACACCGTCACCGCATCGTCGTGCTGGTCCAGGCATTCCTTGCCATCGATCGCTACCCGGCCGATGGTCGGCGTCTTCACGTTGAACGGGCGCACCCCGCCCATCATGCGCATCAGCGTGGACTTGCCGCAGCCCGAGGGGCCCAGCAGCATGTTGATGCTCGGGTTCTCCAGGTGCAGGTCGATGCCGTCGATCACGCGCAGCACGCCCCGGCCGTTGGCGGCAGGGTACTCCTGCACGATGCCGGTCATCTGGATGGAAATGCTCACAGTGCTCGATGTCATGCTTGGCTTGTTGTTGTCGGGGTTCTCAGGGCGTTCACACCGTGCTTTCCCACGGGAACATCTTGCGTTTGGCCCAGGTCATCACGCGGTGCGTGATCAGCGCCAGCGCGATGATGGTGATGATGCCCGCGAACACCTGGTCCATGGCCGAGAAGCGGCGCGCGTTCTGGATCAGCTGGCCCAGGCCCTCCTTGGCGTTCACGTACTCGGCCACGGTGATGTAGGTCCACATCACCGAGATGGCGATGATGATGCCGTCCACGATGCGCGGCATGGCCATCGGGATCACCGCGCGCCGGATGCACTCCCACGGCGTGGCGCCCAGGTCGCGCGCGCTGATCCAGTACGACTGCGGCACCGAGCGGATCGCATCGCGCACCAGGGGGATCAGGTAGACCACCGCACCCGAGAACAGGAAGACGATCTTCATCTCCTCGCCAATGCCGAACCACATCACCATGATGGGCAGGAGCGCCACGATGGGCGCCGAGCGGAACGGGTCGATCAGCGGCGACAGCGTGGCGTTGATGCGCGGCGAGGCCCCCATCAGGATGCCGATGGGCAGGCCGATCAGGATCACCAGAATGCCGGCCACCACCAGCCGCCCGCCGGACCACAGCACCGAGGTCAAGAGCAGGCTCTCCTGGCGCACCGGGTCCCAGGCCAGGCGCGAGAAGGCCATGGCCACCTCCCACGGTGCAGGCAGCCGGTTCGAGTTGACCAGGCCCGAGGCGCTCACCAGCGCCCAGGCCACCAGCACCACCACCACGGCGCCCACGCCCAGCATGCGCTGGGTCTGGGGCGAGATCGGATGGCTGGGGTTCCAGAATTGGGCCATCGCCGGCCCCTCAGCGTGCCAGCACGGCGATGCGGGTGGCGCGGTTCATCTGGCGGCAGGTATCCAGGTCCACCTCCAGCGCGCCGGGGTTGCCTTCATTGCAGATCGGGTTGTTCGAGCCATTGCCCACCACCTTGAAGCGCGCGGCCGGAATCTCCCACTGCGTGACCACGTACTTGGTCACCGCATCGGCCCGCGCCTTGGACAGGCGCTGGTTGGCTTGCGCGCTGCCGGTCGAGTCGGTGTTGCCCGAGATCTCGAAGTAGGCCGAGCCATTGCTGTTGATGAAGGGCACCACCTGGGTGTCGATCACCTCCTGCGCCTTCTTGGTCAGCTCGGCCTGGCCCACGGGGAAGTTCACGCTCACCGGCTTGGTCAGCGCGGCGGGGCGGGCTTCGGCCTTTTGCATGCCGGCCGTGTCGAAGGTGAACTCGGGCTTGGCGGCGGCAGCGCGCGCGGCCTGGTTGTCCTTGAGCAGCGCGTTGATGAAGCGGTAGTCGAACGAGTTCTGCGGCGAGACCACGGGCGAGTTCGGGTTGGCCAGCGAGCCAGCGGCGCGGTAGATCGCGTCGAACTCGCGGTACACGCGCTCATAGTGGTTGGTGTCGCCCGCCAGGCCCAGGATGCGGGCGTTGTCGTCCAGGCCCGTCCACACCAGGTTGGAGAACAGGCTCGAGATGAAGGGCATGCCTTCCTTCTTGGCCAGTTGGTCGAAGAAGGGCTCGGTGCGCACCAGCGCCTCGGCAGCACCCGCGGGGTTGGCGCGGGCGGCGGTCACGCCATCCATCCAGCCCTTGACGAAGCCCTGGAAGGCCGGCTGGTTGGCCGGGTCCTGCAGCAGCTTCTGATTGCAGACCATCACGTCATAGATCAGGTTGGTTGCCACCTTGGTGGAGTACACCACGCGCGCGCCGGGCGTGGCCTTGACGGCCAGCGACAGGTCCGGGTCCCACAGCACGGCCGCGTCCACGCTGCCTGCGGCAAACGCCGCGCGCACGCCGGGCGTGCCCTCGTCGGCGTTGATGTAGACCACGCGGTCGAGCACGTTGGCCTTTTGCTTGGCGCTCAGGCTGGAGTTGTTGATGGCGTTGATAAACAGGCCGTGCGAGGGTGTGTACTTGAGCAGCGCCACCTTCTTGCCCACCAGGTCCTCGATGCGCTTGATATCCGGGTCGCGCGCGATCACCGCGTCGGCGCCCTGGGTGTTGTCCACGATCATGATGGCGCGGCCATCGAGCTTGGTGTTGATCAGGTTGGGCTGCTCCTGCGCCCAGAAGTCCGAGGTGCGCCACGCGCACTGCGCCGTGTTGCTCTCAAAGATGGTCGTCAGCGTGGGGATGTCGTCCTGGATGATGAACTCCACGTTCACCCCCGCCTTCTGGAAGATCGAGCCCGGCTGCGTCTTCAGGCTGTTGCCATTGGCCACCAGGGCCGGCGCATAGCCGTGAAAGCTCACGATGCTGACCTTGAGCGGGTTGCCGGGCGAGCCCAGCGCGCCGCCCTTGGGCGCGGCCACCGCAGGCGATGCCGCAGGCGCATTGCCGCTGCTGCCGGCCGCCACGGCAGGCGCCGACCCGCTGCTTTGGTTGGCAACCTCGTGCGAGGCCTCCGTCTTGCCCAGCTTGTCCTGCACCCACATCTTGCCGCCCATGTTCCACAGAACGGAACCGGCAGCCCCCACGACGATGACCGCGATCAGCGCCTTGCCCAGACCAGTCAGTTGCATTGCTCTACTCCTGTTATTTTTGAATCGGTGAACCACCGGCGAACGTGATGACGACCTGGCCGAGGCGGTTCATTTCCGCATCCAGCCGGGCCGATTCCCTGTCCCCCGCCTCCTGGTTCGTTCTGGCGGCCGCACGCACGTCGGCCGTCTGCTGCGCGGCACGTGCCACGCCGCGGTCCAGCAGCGCCGTCAGCTCGGCAATCTGCTTGCGCACCTGGGCGCTCTTGTCCTGCTCCTCGGCCTGGATGGCCGCGATCTCCCGGTCCGCATTTTGCAGCGCGGAAGCCACTTGCTGGGCGATTTTCTGCTTGGCGACGGCCAGCGCCTTCACCTTGCGTTGCGCGTCCAGCACGGAATCGTCCACCGTCCAGCTCTCATCGGCCTCGTCCATGGCGCGCACGGCCTGCTTGCGCACCTCCATGGGCATGCTTTCCAGCCCCGCCATCAGCTTGAGCAGCTTCTCGGCGGTATAGGCCACCACGGGCACATTGGCCTCGCGGTACAGGTCGGCAAAGTCCTTTTGTTCCGCCACCACGCTCTGCTCGGGCGCGAGCACGGGCTGTGGTACTGCGGCGGGCGCAGGCGAGGGTTCCGGCTCCGGCTCGGGTTCCGAATAGGTTTCTGGCGGTGGGTCGTCCCGGGCCTGCTCATCCGGGTCGAGTGTCACGAGTCCGGTGGCCGCCAACATCTTGCTGAATTTCGTGCGCATGGGATTCCTTGCAACGGAGCAATCAATGTAGCGTACTGCACGGTACGTTAGCTTGCACCGGTGCAAGTTGCGCACACCAGGGGCGCCTGGGGGCCGTGCGCCAGAGGAGAAACGGCCCCCGCGGGAGGTACGCGCTTTTCCATCGGTGCCGCATGGACTTTTTGCGCCAGCGTCCCGCCCACGCAAAAAAGCCCCCGGCGGTCAGCCGGGGGCCTGTTGGATATGAGCGGGCCGGGTGATCAGTGGGCTTCGGCCTGGCGCGCTGCGTTCACGGCAGCGCTGGTGTCCTTGCTGGCACCGTTGAAGAACACATTCAGCGCCACCGCCGTGATCGAGGCCAGCAGGATGCCCGACTCGATCAGCGGGTGGATGGCATGCGGCATCCACTGGCGGAAGCTCGGGGCGATCAGCGGGATCATGCCCACGCCGATGGAGACCGCCACGATCATGCCGTTGAAGCGGTTGTTGCGGAAATCCACCCCGCCCAGGATGCGGATGCCCGTGGCCGCCACCATGCCGAACATCACCAGCCCCGCGCCGCCCAGCACCATGGTAGGCAGCGATTCCACCAGCGCCGCCATCTTGGGCAGCACGCCCAGCACGATCAGGATCACGCCGCCGGCCACGCAGACAAAGCGGCTCTTCACGCCCGTCACCGCCACCAGGCCCACGTTCTGCGAGAAGCTGGTGTACGGAAAGGTGTTGAAAATGCCGCCCAGCAGCGTGCCCAGGCCATCGGTGCGCAGGCCGCGGGTCAGGTCGTCCTGCTCGATCTTGCGGTCCGTCATGTCCCCGAGGGCCAGGAACATGCCGGTCGACTCGATCATCACCACGATCATCACCAGCGTCATCGTCAGAATCAGGATGGGGTCGAACACCGGCAGTGCGATCTCGAACGGCAGCACCAGGTCGAACCAGTCGGCCTTGCCCACCTTGTCGAACGTCATCAGCCCCATGGCGGCCGCCACCACGCCGCCGATCACAATGCCCAGCAGCACCGAGATATTGGCGACGAAGCCCTTGGCGAACTTGGCGATCAGCAGGATGGACACCAGCACCAGGGCCGAGATGCCCACGCCCGTCAGGTCCGCATAGCGTGGGTTGGGCACCGTGGGCACCACCGCAAAGCCCTTGGGCACGGGTGGCAGCGACGAGCCGGGCGCGCCGGCGGCCGATTGCGCTTCGGTCAGCCATTTGATGTGATCGGGGTTCACCACGTTGGGCGCCGTGGGGCCCACTGGGTTGCCGAAGATCCAGTTGATGCCCACGCGCATCAGGCTGATGCCGATGACCGCGATGATGGTGCCCGTGACCACCGGCGGAAAGAAGCGCAGCATGCGGCTGACCATGGGCGCGATCAGGATCGATATCACCCCCGCCCCGATCACCGAGCCGAAGATCAACCCCGCGCCCGCCGTGCCGCTGGTGCTCTGCGCCATGGACACCATGGGCGCCACCGAGGCGAACGTCACCCCCATCATCACCGGCAGCTGAATGCCGAACCAGCGTGTGGCCCCCAGCGCCTGGATCAGCGTGACCAGGCCGCAGACGAACAGATCGGCAGAGATCAGCTTGGCCACCTGGTCGGGGGTGAGGTTGAGGGCCCGGCCCACGATCAGCGGCACCGCCACGGCCCCCGCATACATCACCAGCACATGCTGCAAGCCCAGCGCCCCCAGGCGCGCTATGGGCAGTTGTTCATCCACAGGGTGCACGGACGGTTGCATGGCAAAACTCCTTCGGGTGGGTCTGTCTGAGGTCGTTGGAATGCGGACGGCCCACGCCATAGCGTGTACAACCATCCATACAAAAAGTGTATACACAACATGGCGACAACCTTATCCCGGTAAACCCTAGGGAGCGTTTTGGAAGGAGGGGGCGCGCAGTCGGCGGCTGCGCGCGGAAGGTCAGGCCAGCAAGGCCTTGACCAGGTCGAGCTGCCGGTCCGGCCGCCCCGTATCCAGCGCCAGGTTGGCCTCGATGCGCTGCAGGTGCTCCGTCATGCTCGCCACGGCTGCGGCCACGTCGCCGGTCTTGCACAGCGCCAGGAAGTCCGCATGCTCCTCCGACGAGCAGTGCGGGTCGTTCGACGAGTCGTACAGCATGGCGATCAGCGAGCTGCGCGCCACCAGGTCGCGCACCAGCTGGGCCAGGGTCTGGTTGCCGGCCGCCTCGGCCAGCACCACGTGGAAGTCGCCCAGCAGCTTTTCACGCACCCGGCCCGTGGTCGTGCTCTCGCGCAGCGCCGCCCGCTCGAAGCGGATGTGCTGCTCCAGCATCTGGTAGTCGGCCGGCGTGGCGCTGGCGATGAACAGGCGCACCACCTCGGCCTCCAGCACGCGGCGCACGCTGAACACCTCGCGCGCCTCCTGCACGCTGGGCCGGCTCACGAAGGCGCCCTTGTCGGGGATGATCTCGATCAGCTTGTCCTTGGACAGCATCACCAGCGCCGCGCGGATCTTGGTGCGGCTCACGGTGTAGACGCGGCCCAGCGCCTCCTCGCGCAGCCAGGTGCCCGGCGGCAGGCGCTTTTCGACGATGGCCGTGGCCAGGTCCTGGGCAATGCTTTCGGTGGAGGCCAGGCGTCCGTCCGCCGCTGCCGCCTCGGGTGCGGGGTCGGCAGCAGGCGCCAGGTCGGCGGGAAGGGCTTGGGGGCTCGTGCGGGCGCGGGGCATGGGGTCCGATTGTGGCCCGATTCGTGCCGGCCCCCTGTTTGACGCCTCAAGCCGCGCGGGATATGCGCGCCGGCGGCACCACCGCCACGGGCGGCAGCGCAAAGCCGGCCAGCGCCCCGGCCATGGCCTTGGGCAGCGGCCGCGCCAGCTCGTCATGCTTGCTTGTACGCAGGCCCAGCAGCACCAGCGATTCGACCATCGACGTGGCGGCCGCCACCCCGTCGATCACCGGCACGCCCAGGGCTTGCGAAATGTGCTCGCACAGGTCCGCCATGCCCGCGCAGCCCAGCACCAGGGTGTCGCAGCCGTCCTCGGCCAGGGCGCGGCGGCACTCGTCGGTGATGCGCTCGCGCGCGTTCGATCCGGGCACCTCCAGCTCCAGCACCGGCAGCTCGCAGGCGCGCACGTTGGCGCAGAAGCGCTGCATGCCGTAGATCTCGGCCAGGTGCCAGGCCTGGCCCATGGTGCGGCCCAGCGTGGTCACCACCGAAAAGCGTGCGCCCACCATGCTGGCCATGTGCATGGCCGCCTCGGCAATGCCCACCACCGGGCCGCGCGCCAGCTCGCGCGCGGGTTTCAGGCCTGGGTCGCCAAAGCAGGCGATCACATAGCCGTCCACCCCGTCGCGCTCGCCAGCTGCAATCTCCTGCAGCAGGCCGGGCACGGCCAGTGCCTCGTCGTAGTGGCTCTCGATGGAGGCCGGGCCCATGGCGGGGCTCACCGCTACCACCTCGGTGCCCGGCCGCGCCACGGCGCGCGCGCAGGCCCCGATCTTCTCGGTCATGCTCCAGGTGGTGTTGGGGTTGATGATCTTGATGCGCACGGCTTCAGCTCTCTCTTTCTTGCATTCAGTTCAGTTCTTGCGGTTCAGCACCAGGTAGATGACGAAGCCCAGCCCCATGCCGATGAACCAGGCGTAGTTGGCGGCCGGCCGCAGCACGGGCACCATCACGCACAGGATGGGCACCAGGGCGGAGGGGATCAGCGTCCAGATCGCGCGCGGGTTGTAGCCCTTGCTGTACCAGTAGGCGCCGTGCTTGCTCATGGTGTAGAGCGCATCCACATCCACCTGCTGGCGGCGCACGATGTAGTAGTCGGCGATGAGGATGCCGACCAGCGGCCCGATGAACGAGCCCAGCACGTCCAGCGTGTAGTGGATCACCTCGGGGTTGGCATACAGGTTCCAGGGCGTGATGAAGATCGAGCCCACCGCAGCGATCATGCCGCCCGTGCGCCAGCTGATGTGCTGCGGTGCCACGTTGGAAAAGTCGAACGCGGGCGACACGAAGTTGGCCACGATGTTGATGCCCACCGTGGCGATCATGAAGGTCAGCGCGCCCAGCACCACGGCCGTGGTGCTGTCGATCTTGCTCACGGTGTGCACCGGGTCGGTGATCAGCTCGCCGAACACCGGCAGCGTGGCCGCCGTGGTCACCACCGTCAGCAGCGAGAAGAACACGAAGTTCACCGGCAGGCCCCAGAAGTTGCCTTTCTTCACCGCGTCGAAGCTCTTGCCGTAGCGCGAGAAGTCGCCAAAGTTCAGCATGGGCCCGCTGAAATAGCTCACCACCAGCGCAATCGCCGACAGCATCACCGGCAGTGCATCCCAGCCCTGGAACTTGACGCCGCCCAGGTTCAGGTCGATGTTCTTCCAGCCCGCCTTCCACACCAGCCAGCCGCACAGCACGGCCATCACCACGTACACGGCAGGACCGGCCCAGTCGATGAACTTGCGGATCGCCTCCATGCCGTGCCAGAACACCAGCGCCTGCAGCACCCACATCACCATGAACGCCACCCAGCCCAGCGTGGACAGGCCGGCAAAGCCATGTTGCGCCACATCGGCATACGGTGCCAGGTTCGGAATGAAGTGCAGCGCCAGCAGCAAAAAGGCGCCCGACGCCAGGTAGGTCTGTATGCCGTACCACGCCACCGCGATCAGCCCGCGGATGATGGCCGGGATATTGGCCCCCAGCACCCCGAACGACGCCCGGCAGATCACCGGGTAGGGCGTGCCCGTCACCTGGCTGGGCTTGGCCACCAGGTTGCAGAAGAACTGCACGATCACGATGCCCACCAGCAGCGCCACCAGCACCTGCCAGCTCGACAGGCCTAAAGCGAACAGGCTGCCCGCCGTGATGTAGCCGCCCACGCTGTGCACGTCGGACATCCAGAACGCAAAGATGTTGTATTGGCCCCAGGTCTGGCGCTTCAGGGGCGCCAGGTCCTCATTGGTCAGGCGCGGGTCGTAGCCCGGCTTGATCAGGGCATTGCCATGGTGCGGCCCGGCGGGCGCTGTGCCTCCGGCCAACGGGGTGGTACTGCTGCTGACGGCTGTGTTCACGGGTGTCTCCTCGTGTGGAAAAGGACGGGTTCCGGGCATCTGCGGCCCGGTTGAAAGTTGCACCCTATATTTGTATACAAAAAATGGATGCAATAAAACACCACTCGAACGGGAAATGACTGGGGTTTACCCGGGGTGTCTGCGGCACGCGCAAAACAAAGCCGCCCGGGCCTTGGCGGCCGGGGCGGCAATGAGAGAAAGGGAAAAGGGAGGGCGGCTCAGCCGTCAGTGCCAGAGCGGGTGCCCGACAGCGGGCTCAGCGAATCGCGCAGCCGGTCGCGCACCAGCGGCTGGCCTGGGTTCAGCGCCGCCTCCACATGGCCGATGTGGGCCAGCAGGCGCTCGCGTGCCAGGGCGGTGTCGCCGGCTTCCAGCGCCTCGACGATGGACTCGTGCTCGGCGCACGACTGGCTGGCCTCGTGCCGCGACTGGTAGAGCGAGGCCGCCAGCGTGGTGCGCGCCGTCAGGTCGCGCAATATGTCGCTCAGGCTGCGGTGGCCCATGCTCTCGGCCAGGCAGACATGAAAGTCGGCCAGCAAAAAGGCGCGCGTCGCCGCGTCGGCCCCCTCGATGGCCTGCTGCTCCTCGGCAATGTGGGCGCGCAGCCGCGGCGTCACCGACTGCAGCGGCCGCCCCGCATCGGCCAAGATGCCCGACTCGATGATGCGCCGGGCCGAGAACGCGTCGCGTGCGTCCTCCACCGTGGGCTCCACCACGTACCAGCCCCGGCGCGGGCGCACCTCCACGAAGCCGCGCGCCTGCAACTGCATCAGCGCCTCGCGCACCAGGGTGCGGCTCACGCCGAACAGGTCGGCCAGCTCCTGCTCGCCCAGGCGCTCGCCGGGCGCAAGCTTCTGGGCCAGGATGGATTCGACCACCTGCTGGGCGATCTGCGTCTGGCTGCTGGTCGGGGTGGTGCTCATGCAGCCGATTGTGGCGTGACTCGGGCCGCTGCCAACTCGGGGGCGGGCTCGATGGGCGCCACATCCTGCCCGTCCAGCACCGCATGGGCGCGGCTGCGGTCGATATCGCCCTCCCACGCGGCAATCGCCACCGTGGCCACGCAGTTGCCGATCAGGTTGCCCAGGGCGCGGGCAATGCCCATGAACCAGTCCACCGACAGCACCAGCACCAGGCCAATCGCCGGAATGGCCGGAATCGCCTGCAGCGTGGCCGCCAGCACCACGATGGCCGAGCCCGGCACCCCGTGCGCGCCCTTGGACGTGACCAGCGAGATCGCCAGGATGGTCAGCAGGTCGGCCATCGAGATCGGCGTATTGGTTGCCTGCGCAATGAACACCGCCGCCAACGTGATGTAGATCGAAAACGCGTCGAGGTTGAACGAATAGCCCGTGGGAATCACCAGCCCCACAGTCGAATCGCGAATGCCCATGTGCTTGAGCTTGGCCATGATCTGCGGCAGCACGCTGTCCGACGAGGTGGTGGCAAACACCACCGCCAATTCTTCGCGCAGGTAGCGCAGCAGCTTGAACAGGCTGAAGCCCGACACCCGCATGATGGTGCCCAGCACCACCACCACGAAGATGAACACCGCCGCATAGAACAGCACCACCAGCATGCCCAGCTGCTTAAGCGAGCCGATGCCGTACTTGCCCACCGTGAAGGCAATCGCGCCCAGCACCCCCAGCGGCGCCAGCTTGATGATGATGCCCATGGTCTTGAACAGCACGTGCGACAGGTCCTCGATCAGCACCGTGACCCGCGCCCCGCGCTCACCCAGCATCGCCAGCGCACAGCCGAACACGATGGAGAACAGCAGCACCTGCAGCACGTCGCCATTGGCAAACGCGCTGACCGCCGTGTTGGGGATCAGCTTGAGCAGAAAGTCCGTGAACCCGCCCCCCGTGAGCTTGCCCGCGTTCTCCACATAGGCGCCCATGGCCTTGGGGTCCAGCGCCTTGGGGTCAACGTTCATGCCCACGCCGGGCTGGAACACAAAGGCCAGCACCAGGCCCAGCACCAGCGCCACGGTGGTCACCAGCTCGAAGTAGATCAGCGACTTCACCCCCACCCGGCCCACGCGCTTGAGGTCCCCCGTGCCCGCGATGCCATGCACCACCACGCAGAACACGATCAGCGGGATCAGCATCTTGATCAGCTTGATGAAGCCATCGCCCAGGGGCTTGAGTGCCACCGCGGTATCGGGCCACACCAGGCCCACCACCACACCGGCTATGAGGGCCAGCACCACCTGGCCAAAGAGGGATTTGAAAAACCGCGGCATGCCCCGTCTCCTTCAGTTGTGTCTTGAAAGCAAATCTTGCATACAAGAAATGTAAGCAAGTTGGAGCGCGGGTGCATGAGGGTATGCCCGTAGCGGGGTTGTTCAAATAGGCCCGATGGGAGAGTCGCAATGCCGCGATCACGCGAAATGGAGCGGGCACATGACGAGCAGCAGGACTTCGCGATAACAGATGCCGATGGCTAAAGCATGAGCGTGATTCAGTTAAATTAGGTGGCAGGACAAAATGCGGCTGCGTGAATGCTGATGCCTACTTCTCGCGGGTTGGGGCGCTTTCGACAACATCGACATATGCGAGGGAGATCGAGCATGGCCAGGACCAAAAAGGCAGACACATCGACAGGATCGTTCTTCGAGGAGGACTATCTTGTCCGAACGCTCGGGCGTATCGCACATGATCCTGAGGTCGCGCTGACAGAATTGGTCGCTAACGCATGGGATGCAGGTGCGTCACTGGTGGACATCACAGTGCCGAGCGTGAGGGAAACAGCCTTGGTGGTTCAAGACGACGGACACGGCATGAGCGCCGCACAATTCAAAGGCCGATGGATGCGGCTGGGCTATGACCGGATCAAGCACCAAGGCGTGCAAGTGGAATTTCCTCCGGAGCGAGCGGACTGGCGTCGCAAAGCCTATGGTCGCAACGGTGTCGGCAGGCACGGCCTATTGTGCTTTGGCGACCACTACGATGTCGAGACTTGGCGCGAAGGGAAGGGAGCCGGCTTCGAGATCGGCACCCAGTGCAGTGAGACGCCCTTCAAGATCATGAAGGAGACAACGTTCCTGCGGCCCGGTCATGGGACGCGGCTAACAGTTGCCGTGGAGAGGCATCTCCCCGACGAAGGCCGGATTCGAGAAATCCTGTCGGCCCGGTTTCTCCATGATCCACAATTCGTAGTACGTGTAAACGGTCAATCGGTCTCACTGGCCGACCAGTCGGGGCTAATCGAACGGACTCCCTTAAACATTCCGGACTGTCCCGCAGCCGAGGCCTTTGTGGTTGATTCGTCCAAGGCGGCCAAATCGACAATCTATCAGGGAATCGCGTTTTGGGTGAATGGAAGGCTGGTTGGCTCGCCGAGCTGGGTGGTCGGCTCGGAGGCCGTGATCGACGGCCGGGCGCGCTTTGCCAAGCGCTACTCCATCGTAGTTAAGACCGCCGATGGCTGGACCAGTGAGATCGAACCCGATTGGGCACGCTTCAAGGCCGGCCCGAAGACCGAAGTGCTTTTCGAGGCTGTGCGCCAATACGCGCAGCAGGTGTTTGGCAAACTGTCGTCGGATTTGGTGGAGGAGAGTTCCGAGGAGGCTTTGGTCCGCAACCGCGAGGGGTTCAAGGGACTCTCGCAGCTCGGGCGCATTGAAGTCGCCAGCTTTGCGCGCGATCTCGTCAAAGCCAATCCGACGGTCCACCCGGACACGCTGTCTGCAGCCGTTCAAGCCTTGATAAATTTGGAGAAGTCTAGGGGCGGTGCGGGTCTGCTTGAGAAACTTACCAAGCTCGACGACTCCGACATCGAAGGGCTCGACCGCTTGCTCAGCCAATGGACGGTTCGGGACGCGCTCTCGGTACTCGACGAGATCGACCACCGTCTTGCCGTAGTAACGGCTATTGAGAAGCTATGTGGCGACCCCGCGACCGACGAGTTGCACACCCTGCATCCGCTGGTCACTCAGGCCCGGTGGCTCTTTGGCCCCGAGTTCGACAGCAGCGAATACGCCTCCAATGTGAGCCTGAGGACGGCAACGGCGAAAATTTTCGGCAAACGCGTCTCCACCACTGCTTTCGCCAACGCTAGGCAGCGGCCCGATATCGTGTCGCTGGCCGATGCGACTTGCTCTGTGGTCGGCACCGAGGCATTTGACTCGGCTAACTCTAACTTGATGCGCATCCAAGACGTGCTGATCATCGAGCTCAAAAAGGGCAAGTCGGCTATTGGGCGCGAAGAGATGAACCAAGCCGATGGCTATATTCAAGACTTTCTGGGCAGCGGCGCGTTGGACGGCACGCCCATGTTCAGAGCCTTTGTCGTCGGCTACGAGATCGCGCCAAAGACTGCCCGGGAAAAAGAGATCAAGGACGAGAGCGTTCTTCGCGGAAAGGTGATGGCAACCACCTACGGGCAGCTCACAAGGACTGCCCATCAACGGCTCTTCCGTCTGAAAGAGCGGATTCCGGCACGATATGAGGATGTGTCGGGAGCGGATCTGTCCGCAAGAGTCATGCAGACGGCGACCCAAGCTCCCTTGTCGCTAGTCGAAGCGAGTTCAATTTCACCCAACAAAACTTGATGTGCCATTCAGCGCAAAACAGGTAAGTAGCTATTGGTAGGTACATGAGTCGTATGCAGCCGAAGAGCTGGGGTGAGGGTCATGCGCTGTATTCATCCACTCTGTCGAGGTCAGTCAAGTGACCAGTTTATTGATGGGTTATCTGGGCAAGAAATTGCCACAAGATATGTCCTCGAAGCCATAGATTCCGCTGCAGTTGCCCCGGCATATGGGAATCCCCCCACGTCGGTTCGCTGCTACGTCGCGGTATAAGGTTCGGCGCGGCTCGCATGGCTGTTGCAGATTAAGGACAGCGAGTCGCACTGAGAGCACGGGATTGAAATTCTTGTCTTCCATTCAAATAACGTGAGGGCGATTCATGTCTATTGGTTTTGGTCGGCTGCACACCGGTGTGGTGCTGGCAGTCGCTCTCCTGCCTTCCTGGGCGCTGGCACTGTCCTGCTTAGAGTATCGGTCAGACTATGTGGTCAAAGATGGAGCCGTGGTGTTCTCAGCGTACCCGCCCGCTATCAAAAGGCGCGTTGAGAACTTCGATAGCAGTTCATTGCAACTGGTTCATCCGCCAGGGTACGGAGCCGGCCCCTGCTCAACTTTTATCAACGACTACGCAAGCGACGGCCATCGTGTCTTTTACCGCGGGGAATTGATTGAGGGGGCTCAACGCAAAGGCTTTCGAATCCTCGGAGATGGGTACGCTGCGGATGAAAACGCAGTCTATGGAAAGACGGCGCGGATATCAGAACGTGTGTCCGATTTCAAAAAAGTGGGCACTTTGGCCACAGACGGTGTCGCTGTGTTCTACCAAGACCGGCGGTTGAAGGGCGCAAATTTGGAGAGCCCACCAGGGCTCCCTCGGATCTATCGAACCAGTGCAGCTGTCTACGATGCACAGGGGGAGGAGATCGATGCCGATCCTGCGACAGTGCTTGCCTTGATTCCATCGAACGAATTATGGCGTGATCAAACCAAGGTCTTCCTTAGATCGAAGGTGATTCACGGCGCTGACCCGGATACCTTTGAAAGCATCGGCGACTACTTCTACAGGGACAAGCGAGCTGTGTACTTGATGGGCCGCGAAATTCCCGGCATGAACCCAAGAACCGCGCGCCAGTTTAAGCATCAGGGGCTGTACTCAACAGACGGAAATGCGGTTTACAAACGATACGATCGCCTTAACAGAGATCCTGAGACGTTCACCGCAGAAATGCAGTCGTGGTACACGAAGGATAAGAACGGCGTGTATCACCAGGACGTCCTCATAAAAGACGCTGACGTTGCGACGTTTGAGGCGACGGCGCTTGAAATGGCCCGGGATAAGAACTACTACTACCGAGGAAATACCATGGTGTGCGCACGGCGCGAAGGGCTGAAGCCAGGAATCGAGCGGTGCAAGCCGTGAGCGGTGTTGGCATAAAGTAACTTGGCACGCTGGGCATGGCTTCTTCGGCTAGAACAAAAAGGCCGCGCCTCGTAAGAGGCGCGGCCTTCGTCATCTTGGGACAGCCCGCCATGCGGGCCGAGAGTCGATCAATACCCCAACGTCTTCCCATCCGGATTGCGCGGATCCGAGTACCCGTACAGCGCGCCACCCCGCAGCTGGATCGTCTGCGTGCGGCCCATCGATGGCTTCACAGCGATGTTGTGGCCGCGCTGCTTGAGCAGCGCCAGGGTGTCGGGCGACAGGCCCTTTTCCACGCGCAGCTCATCGGGCGTCCACTGGTGGTGCACGCGCGGTGCGGCGGCGGCTTCGGCGGGGTTCATGCCGAAGTCAATCGTGTTCACCACCGTCTGCAGCACCGTGGTGATGATGCGCGCGCCGCCGGGGCTGCCGGTCACCAGGGTGGGCTTGCCGTCCTTGAGCACCAGGGTGGGCGTCATGGACGACAGGGGGCGCTTCTTGGCGGCAACCGCATTGGCGTCGCCGCCGACCAGGCCGTAGGCATTGGCCACGCCGGGCTTGGCCGAGAAGTCGTCCATCTCGTTGTTGAGCAAGATGCCCGTGCCCTTGGCGACGATGCCGCTGCCGAAGTTGGTGTTCAGCGTGTAGGTCACGGCCACGGCGTTGCCGGCCTTGTCCACCACCGAGTAGTGGGTGGTCTGGTCGCTCTCATAAGGCTGGGGCTGGCCGGGCTTGATGCTCTTGCCCGTGCGTGCGGTGTTGCCGTCGATGCCCTTGGCCAGCGACTCGGCGTAGCGCTTGGAGGTCAGGCCCTTGAGCGGGATCTTCACGAAGTCCGGGTCGCCCAGGTACTCGGCGCGGTCGGCGTAGGCCAGCTTCATGCTCTCGGCCATGTAGTGGATGGTCTGGGCGCTGTTGGGGCCCCACTGGGCCAGGGGCAGGGGCTCCAGCATGTTCAAAATCTGCACCAGGTGCGGGCCGCCGGAAGAGGGTGGCGGCATGGTCACGATCTCATAGCCGCGGTAGGTGCCGCGCGTGGGCACGCGCTCGGCCACCTTGTACTCGCGCAGGTCCTGCAGGCTGAGGGCGCCGGCATGCGGTGCCATTTCGGCGGCGATCTTCTGGGCGATCTCGCCTTCGTAAAACGCCTTGGCGCCTTGCTGGCCGATCAGGCGCATGGACTGGGCCAAGTCTTTCTGCACCAGCGGGTCACCCACCTTCAGGGGCTCGCCGTTCTTCCAGAAGATGGCCTGGGTGGCGGGCCACTTGCCCATGTTCTTCTTTTCCTGCTGCAAAATCTTGGCGAGCGTTTCGCTCACGGGGAAGCCCCGGTCCGCCAGTTCGATGGCCGGGGCGATCACGCGCGCCAGGGGCAGGGTGCCCCAGGTCTTGAGCGCATGCTCCATGCCGGCCACGGTGCCGGGCACGCCCACGGCGTAGTGGGTGAACAGCGACTTGCCGTCCACCACGTTGCCCTTGTCGTCCAGGTACATGTCGCGCGTGGCCTTGATGGGCGCCACTTCGCGGAAGTCCAGGGCCACGCTCTTGCCGGTCTTGGCGTCGTGCACCATCATGAAGCCGCCGCCGCCCAGGTTGCCCGCATTGGGCAGGGCCACGGCCAGCGCAAAGCCGATGCCCACGGCCGCGTCCACCGCGTTGCCGCCGGCCTTCAGGATGTCGAGGCCGATCTGCGAGGCCAGTTCCTGTTCGGTGGCGACCATGCCGTTGCGCGCCACCACGGGGTGGAACACGTCCATGTCGAAGTCATAGGCGGCGCTGGCGGCCTGGGCCGCTGCCGTCTGCTGTACTGCCGGCGCGGATGCCGGGACGGCAGTTACGGCCGTCGGGGTGCTGCCGCAGGCGGTCAGGCTGGCCAGGGCCAGTGCGACGCTGCTGGCCAGCAAGGTGTGGCGGATGCTCATTGGTAGGTGCTCCTTGGTTATTGCTTTGTAGGATTTTGGAAGTCAGGCCCGCGAATCGGCACGCGAAAGGGGCCCAGGTTAAGTGTAGGGGTGGCCCGGGCTGCGCGTAATCACCGGGTCATGCCGATTGGGTATGCGCCCCATGCGTGCGCGTCATCCCCCGCCGGCAGGCGCTCCCGCCGGTTGCTGGTCGGGTGAAATCGGTCGGGGATGAAGAGGTCATGGCTGCGCAGTCCTGAAGGGCAGGACGAGTGGCTGCAGGCCCATGACTCTAGGGGTGTTGCGGACCGGAAAAAAGGTCCACGGGGGTGCAATCTGATGGTGCCACGGGGCGTGGCGCCTTGCCATCAAGGCCGTCCACCAAGGGATGGACGTTCGCCACCGGTCTACCGCCTGAGGGGGCGGGGCGGCTACGGGGCCGGGCGTTTGCAGCGCGCCCAGCCCCGAGGGGCCGGCTTACGCCAGCAGGTCCTTCAGGGTGCGTGCGATCACCTTGGTTGCACGGCGCAGGTCTTCCAGGTCCAGGCGCTCATCGGCGCGCTTGGCATGCGATTCGAGCACGGTGCGCGGGCCGGCGCCGTAGATCACGCCGGGAATGCCGCGCTCCACGTACAGGCGCACGTCGGTGTACAGGGGCGTGCCCAGGGCGGGCACGGGCTCGCCCAGCAGCTCCTGCGCGTGCTTCTGGATGGCATCAACCAGGGGCTTGTTACCGGCCAGCGGCGTCATGGCGTTGGCCAGCAGCAGGCGGCGGATCTCCACCGAGATGCCGGCGCGCTCGCCTGCTGCCTGCTCGATCACGCGGCGGATGTTGGCTTCCACCTCCACCGGATTCTCCTCGGGGATCATGCGGCGGTCGAGCTTGAAGCTCACCTTGCCGGGCACCACGTTGGTGTTGGTGCCACCCTCGATGCGGCCCACGTTGAGGTACGGGTGCTTGATGCCGGCCACGTTGGAGGTGACCTTCAAGTACTCCTGGTTCTGCGCGTACAGCGCGTTCAGGATGTGCACGGCGCCCTGCAGCGCGTCCACGCCGGTGTGGGGCACGGCGGCGTGCGCCATCTTGCCGTGCACCGTCACCTCCATCTGCAGGCAGCCGTTGTGGGCCGTGACCACCTCGTACGAGAAGCCGGCCGCGATCATCAGGTCCGGCTTGGTCAGGCCCTTTTGCAGCAGCCAGCCGGGGCCGAGTTCGCCGCCAAACTCTTCGTCGTAGGTGAAGTGCAGTTCCACCGCGCCCTGGGCAGGCTGGGCCACGGCTTCGAGAGCACGCAGCGCAAAGGTGAAGCTGGCGAAATCGCTCTTGCTCACGGCGGTGGCGCGGCCGTACATCTTGCCGTCCACGATCTCGGCGCCGTAGGGGTCGTGCGTCCAGCCTTCGCCGGGGGGCACCACATCGCCGTGGGCGTTCAGGGCGATGGTCGGGCCCTTGCCTTCGCTGCCGTACTTGCGGCGCACGATCAGGTTGGTGATCGACTCCATGCCGTAGGCCTGCACGTCGGCGGCGGGCACGGCGTGCTTTTCGGCCTCGTAGCCAAAGTCACGGAGCAGCTCGGCCGTGCGCTCGGCATGGGGTGCGTTGTTGCCCGGGGGCGTGTCGGTGGGCACGCGCACCAGCGCCTGTAAAAACTGCACTTCCTCGTCGAAGTGCTGGTCGATCCACGCATCCAGTGCGGCGTAGTCGGTCGTTGGGGTGGTGGTCATGCGGGGGTTTCCTCGGAGAGCTGTTGCAGCACGTGCGTGAAGGCGTCCACGGCCAGCTGCATGTCGTTGTTGGTGGTGGATTCGAGCGGGTTGTGGCTGATGCCGGAGTTCAGGCCGCGCACGAAGAGCATGGCCTGCGGCATGATCTCGTGCAGCTTCATCGCATCGTGCCCGGCGCCGCTGGGCATGCGGAACAGGGGCACGCCCTGGGCGTCCACCGCGCGTTCCCAGCGCTGCTGCCAGGCCGGGGCGCTGGGGGCGGCGGCCGCGCGCATGGATTCCTCCAGCGTGTAGCGCATGCCGCGCCGCTCGGCAATGCGGGCCAGCTCGGCCAGCACGTCCTTGGCCAGCGCGTCGCGCTGCGGGTCGTTGGGGGCGCGCAGGTCCAGGCTGAACTGGCAGCGGCCGGGCACCACGTTGATGGAGCCGCCGGGCACGTTGAGCAGGCCAATGGTGCCCACCGAGTCGCCGTCCTTGGCGGCGCGCTGCTCGATGTACAGGGCCAGCTCGGCCACGGCCACGGCGGCGTCGCGGCGGCGGTCCATGGGGGTGGTGCCGGCATGGCTGGCCATGCCGATCATCTCGCCCACGTAGCGCACGCCGCCGTTGATGGAGGTGACCACGCCCAGCGGCAGGTCCAGCTCGTTGAGCACCGGGCCCTGCTCGATATGCACCTCGATGAAGCCCAGGTACTGCGCGGCGTCGCGCTGCAGTTTGGGAATGTCGTCGATGCACAGGCCGGCATGCTGCATGGCCTCGCGCATGGTCACGCCGTCGGCGTCCTTCTGGTCTAGCCAGGCGTGGTTGAAATGGCCGATGAGCGCGCCCGAGCCCAGGAAGGTGGCCTTGTAGCGCTGGCCTTCTTCTTCGGCAAAGCCGATGACCTCGATGCCGAAGGGCAGGCGCTTGCCGGCGCGGTGCAGCTCGCGCACGCAGGCCATGGGCACGAAGATGCCCAGCCGCCCGTCGTACTTGCCGCCGTTGCGCACCGTGTCGTAGTGCGATCCGGTCATCAGGTATTTGGCTTGTGCGGCGCCAGCGGCAGGGTGGTAGCGGCCCACCACGTTGCCCACGGCGTCGACCTCCACCTCGTCAAAGCCGCAGTCGCGCATCCAGTGGCTGATGCGCTGCGCGCAGGCGCGGTGCGCGTCGGTCAGGTAGGTGACGGTGAGCTGGCCCTTTTCGGCAAAGCCGGGGTCCGAGTGCTGGGCCAGGTTCTCCTGCCAGTCCCACACGTCGTTGCCCAGCATGGGCTCGGCATCGAACTTGTCGTTCAGGCGGATCTCGGCGATGCGGTGGATGTTGCGCAGCGCCTCGGCGCGCTCGAAGTCGGGGTGGTTGTCCAGCCGGCGCGCAAAGGTGGCGATGATCTCCTGGCGTGGCAGGCCCGCGCCGCGCGGCCCGCGCACCGCCAGGATGAAGGGGAAGCCAAAGCGCGCGTTGTAGTCCGCATTGAGCTTCTGAATGCGCGCGAACTCCTCGGGCGTGCACTGGGCCAGGCCCGCCTTGCTCTGCTCGTTGGTCGACTCGGCCGTGAGGCTGTTGGCCACCATGGCCTTGCCGGCCAGTTCCGGGTGGGCGCGGATCAGTGCCAGCTGCGCATCCTGCGGCGCGGTGCGCACGGCCTGAGCCAGGGCGTGGCGCAGGTGCGCCAGCGAGCGGAAGGGCCGCTCTGCCAGCGCCTGCTCTGCGATCCAGGGCGAGTGCTCGTACACGCCGTCCAGCCACTGCAGGGCCTCGGCCGGGGTGGCCGCGTTGAGTTGGTCAAGGGTGAGTGCCATGGTGGTCAGGCCTTGCTGGTGACGGTGGTGTCGTTGAAGGGATGCACCTGGGCCCAGTGGCGCGCGATGTCCACTCGGCGCGCCACCCACACCTTGTCGTGCTGGGCGATGTGGTCCAGGAAGCGCTGCAGCGCCGTGATGCGGCCGGGGCGGCCGAGCAGGCGGCAGTGCATGCCGATGCTCATCATCTTGGGTGCGTTGTCGCCGTCGGGGTCGCCTTCGGCGTACAGGGCGTCGAAGGTGTCCTTGAGGTACTGGAAGAACGGGTCGGCATGCGAATAACCCTGGGGCAGGGCAAAGCGCATGTCGTTGCAGTCCAGCGTGTAGGGCACGATGAGCTGGGGCGCCACGCTTCCGTCGCTGCGCTGCACCTTCATCCAGAAGGGCAGGTCGTCGCCGTAGTAGTCGCTGTCGTACTCGAAGCCGCCGAAGTCGGCCACCAGGCGGTGGGTGTTGGGGCTGTCGCGCCCGGTGTACCAGCCGGTCGCGCGCTGGCCGGTCATGCGCTCGATGATGGCCATGGCCTCGGCCATGTGGGCGCGCTCCACCTCTTCGGGGATGTGCTGGTAGTGGATCCACTTGAGGCCGTGGCAGGCGATCTCGTGGCCGGCCTGCACGAAGGCCTGGGTCAGCTCGGGGTGGCGCTGCAGCGCGCTTGACACGCCGAACACGGTGAGCGGCAACTGGCGCTTGTCGAACTCGCGCAGGATGCGCCACACGCCGGCACGCGAGCCGTATTCGTAGATGCCCTCCATGCTCATGTGGCGCTCGGGGTAGCTGGCGGGGTTGAACATTTCCGACAGGAACTGCTCCGAGCCCGCGTCGCCGTGCAGGGTGGCGTTTTCGCCGCCCTCTTCGTAGTTGAGCACGAACTGCACGGCGATGCGTGCCTGGCCGGGCCACTGGGCATGGGGCGGGTTGGGGCCGTAGCCGACGAGGTCGCGGGGGTAGGGGTGGGTGGAGTCGTAGATCATGGTGTGTCTGCTCACGAAACGGAAGTCACGGGGGCGAGCGCCATGGCCAGGTCGCTGGCAGGGCGCTTGCGGTCGAAGGTGAGGCTGGCCTCGACATGCTCGAGGTGCGACTGCATGAGGGCCACGGCCTGGTCCTCGTCGCGCGCGGCCAGCGCGGTGACGATCTCGCCGTGTTCCTCGTGCGAATGTTCTGCGGCGCTGGCCGACTGGTACATCAGCGTGATCAGCGCGCAGCGCGAGATCAAATCGCCCAGCAGGTGGGCCAGCACCTCGTTGCCCATGAGCTCGGCCATGCGCACGTGGAAGTCGCCCAAGAGCTCGGTGCGGCTGCTGGCATCAGCCGTGCCCATGGCGGCCTTCTCGCTGGCCACGTGGGCGCGCAAGGCCTTGATCTTGGCCGGCGTGACGCTGCGCACGAAGGCGCGGGTCATCTCGGTCTCGAGCATGCGGCGCACGGCGAAAACCTGGCGTGCCTCTTCCACCGAGGGGGTGGAGACGAAGGCGCCGCGTGCGGGCTCCAGCGTGACCAGCTTGTTCTGCGCCATCTGGAACAGCGCCTGGCGCACCAGCGTGCGCGAGACGCCGAAGTGGTCGGCAAGCTTCTGCTCGGCCAGCTTGGTGCCGGGCTGCAGGCGGTGTTCAACGATGGCGCGGGTCAACGCCTCGACGATGGCACTGGTGGATGAAGATTCCATGGCGACATGATAGGAGGATTGGCGAAAAGTGTATACACTTTTGGTCTACAGATTGCATTTTTCCTATCCCCATCCTTCAGGAGAATCCCTATGGGCTTGAGCACGCATGTTCTGGACACCATGAATGGCTGCCCCGCGGCC
Organism: Acidovorax sp. GW821-FHT09B03; assembly: GCF_059418305.1. Lineage (NCBI taxonomy): Bacteria > Pseudomonadati > Pseudomonadota > Betaproteobacteria > Burkholderiales > Comamonadaceae > Acidovorax > Acidovorax sp. GW821-FHT09B03. The sequence goes on along the minus strand of NZ_JBWKPP010000004.1, from coordinate 326,740 downwards.
GGCATGGAAGTCGCCCTGTATTCCACCCACGGCGACGCCGCCACGCTGCTGCAGCGCCTGGTGCTCAACCACGACGGCCGCACCGATGCACCGCTGTTCGACAACGCCAGCCTGCGCGCCGGCACCTACCGGCTGCGCTTTGACGTGGCGGGGTATTTCAAGGCCAAGGGCGTGCAATTGCCCGAGCCGAACTTCCTGAACCAGGTGAGCCTGGACTTCGGCGTTGCGCACGAAGACCAGCACTACCACGTGCCGCTGCTGGTGAGCCCGTGGAGCTACTCCACCTACCGCGGTTCTTGAAGGCTCTCAGAGCTGACCTTCGGTGAGGGTATCGAGTTGGAACTTGCCGCTCTTGTCCCACAGCCAGGTCTCGGTGTAGGTCACCTTGCCCAGGCGCGTGGGCACCGGGTAGGGGGCCGCGGCGCGCACGGTGCGCTCGATCTCCTTGACCACCTCGGGTGCATGGCGCGGGGCGCGCAGCCAGTTCACGCGCGTGACCTTGCCGGTGCGGTCGATGTCCACCTCGATCACGCCGATGGCGTACAGCTGCGGGGGCAGCTTGCCCTTGAAGATGCGCTCGGCGTTCAGGCCATAGAGGTGGGTGGCGCCGTCCTGCCGGTAGGCGCGAGGCGTGGCAGCTGCCGAGGGGCGGGCCGAGCCGGCGCTGGCCGGCACGGGGCCCTTGACGCCCTGGATGTCGGTACTGGTAGGAGGGCGGGTCTCTGGCGTGGCTGGCGCGGCTGCGGGTTCTGGCGCAGACTTGCAGGCAGCGACCAGGGCGGCACCCGCGGCCATGATGCCTGCCAGCAGCCAGTGGCGGCCTTTGCCGGGACGGTGATTTGGCGGGGTATCGGGCATGGTGGGCGGGTGTAACGAAAGGACGGCGGCAGTGGAGAACTTGCGTTTGTTGCTGGAGGGCCTTGCGGCCGAACCGGCATGTCTGGTGAGCGTGGAGTCTACCCAAGGCTCCGTCCCGCGTGAATCGGGCGCGTGGATGGCCGTGTTCGCAAACAGGTTGGTGGGCACCATCGGCGGTGGCCACCTGGAGCACCAGGCCATTGCCGAGGCGCGCCGCCGCCTGGCAGACCCTGGCGCCGCGAACGATCCGGCGCCGATGCGCTTTGCCCTGGGCCCTGCCCTGGGCCAGTGCTGCGGCGGCGTGGTGTACCTCGAATTCGAGCGCCTGGCCGCGCAGGACGCCCCGGCCCTGGCCCGGCGCCTCACGGCCGACCTGCACCCCGTGGCGCTGTTCGGCGGCGGCCATGTGGGCCATGCCCTGGCGCGCGTGCTGGCGCCGCTGCCCTTTGCGCTGACCTGGATCGACAGCCGCGACGGGATTTTTCCGGACGCGCCGCCGCCCAATGTGCACTGCGAGCATTCCGAGCCGGTGCAGATGGCCGTGCCCACGCTGGCGGCGGGATCGCGCGTGCTCATCATGAGCTTCAGCCATGCCGAGGACCTGGACGTGGTGGCCGCCTGCCTCAGGCGCCAGCGCGAGCAGGGCGACCTGCCCTTCATCGGGCTCATCGGCAGCAAGACCAAATGGGCCACCTTCACCAGCCGGCTCACGGCACGCGGTTTCAGCGCGCGCGAGCTGGCGCATGTGACCTGCCCCATCGGCGTGCCGGGCATCCCCGGCAAGGAGCCCGAGGTGATCGCCGTGGCCGTGGCGGCACAACTCTTGCAATCAGTGGCGGCAGTCCAGGCGGTGGTGCACAACCCACAGCGAGGGTATTCCCAGGCCTGATTGCTTCTTGATGGACTGGAATTGAGAACAGTTTTTGCATACACTTTCACCCGGGATCTTGCCGGCCGTTGCGGCACCGGTCCCATGGGTCGCAGCGGTGCCCCGGCAAGCATGGTTTGCCAAGGTGCGCGACCCCCTGTTCTGCTCAGAGCGCCCGCAGTGGTGAGCAGGTTGTTCAGGCGGTGTGTCCCCCCACGCCGCCAAGGTTGAGAAAAAAATGGAACACTACCTTCTCGACTGGGCCAACCTGCTGCTGCGCTGGGTCCACGTCATCACCGCCATCGCCTGGGTTGGCTCGTCGTTTTACTTCGTCTTCCTGGACAGCAGCCTCACGCCGCCAGAGGACGAAGACCTGAAGAAGCAGGGCGTGAGCGGCGAGCTCTGGGCCGTGCACGGCGGCGGCTTCTACCACCCGGTCAAGTTCGCCGTCTCCCCGCCCGAGCTGCCCAAGCACCTGCACTGGTTCTACTGGGAGAGCTACAGCACCTGGCTCAGCGGCTTTGCGCTGTTCACCCTGTCCTACCTGTGGAGCGCCGGCACCTACCTGATCGACAAGTCGCGCATGGACTGGGCGCCGCCCGCAGCCATCGGCGCGGCGCTGGCCTTCCTGGTCGTGTTCTGGCTGCTGTACGACGGCATCTGCCGCATCTTCGGGCAAAAGAAGAACGGCGACGCCATCGTCGGCGGCCTGGTGCTGGTGCTGGTGTGCATCGCCTCGTGGCTGGCCTGCCACCTGTTTGCCGGGCGCGCGGCCTTCCTGCTGGTGGGCGCGATGATCGCCACCTCGATGAGCGCCAACGTGTTCTTCTGGATCATCCCCGGCCAGCGCACCGTGGTGCGCCAGATCCGCACGGGGCAGAAGGTGGACCCGATCCACGGCAAGCGCGGTAAGCAGCGCAGCGTGCACAACACCTACTTCACGCTGCCGGTGATCTTCGCGATGCTGAGCAACCACTACAGCTTCCTCTGGAGTCACGCGCAGAACTGGCTGGTGCTGATCGTCATGATGTTCGCGGGCGCCGCCATCCGCCAGTTCTTCGTGATGCGCCACGGCTACAAGCTCGGCCGCAACCCCAATCCGCTGCCTTACGCCCTGGTGGGCGTGGCTGCCCTGCTGGGCGCCATTGTCTGGATGCGGCCGGCCCCACCAGCACCGGCACCCGTCGCCGCGGCCAAGCCGGCGGCGGCTGTTGCTGCTGCCCCTGCGGCCCCTGCCGCTTCCGCGGCGGCCCAGGCCGCAGCGGCCACGGCCCCGGCTGCCGCCGCACCCGCCGCGGCGGGCACCGGTGGCGAATTCGCCGCCGTGCAGACGGTGCTGGAGCAGCGCTGCTACCTGTGCCATGGCGCCCAGGTGCAGATGAAGAACCTGCGCCTGGATTCGCCGGCCCTGGTCAAGCAGCACGCCCAGGCGGTCTACCAGCAGGCCGTGGTGCAAAAGCTCATGCCCATGAACAACGCCACGCAGATGACGGACGCCGAGCGCGCCCTCATCGGCCGCTGGTTCCAGGACGGCGCGAAGACGCCCTGATCGACGCGCTGCCTGGGGCAGCGCTGGACCATCAGGCGGCCAGCACGCTTTGCAGCGCGCGCAGCGCGTTGTGCGGCGGCCCGGGCAGCTCGCCGCCGTGCAGCACCACGCCGGTGGAGGCCAGCTTGGCCTCGTGCTTGGCCACGGCGGCCAGGTTGGCCACCTCCTCGGCATGGCGGTACACGCCGGGCTGGATGCGCACCGCGCCGATGGCCAGCGTGGTGCAGGGGAAGAAGCGGCGCACGCCGTGCCGGTCTTCCGAGTGGATGCCGCCCATGGCGCGCGCGCCGTCGTCGAACAGGGTGAGCGCCTCGCGCGCGAACTCGTCCACGATGTGCTTGCAGCGCTGCAGCCAGTTGCTGCTCTGGAAGATGAGCATGAAATCATCGCCCCCCACATGGCCCACGAAGTCGCGGCGCGCGTCGCAGTGCGTGGTGGCCAGGCGCGCCACCAGGCGGATCATCTGGTCGCCACGCCAGTAGCCGTAGTGGTCGTTGAAGGGCTTGAAGTTGTTCAGGTCCGCATAGCAGGCGACGAACTCGGTGCCGCTCTCTAGCAGGCGCTGCATGTGCATGCTGATGGGGATGTTGCCGGGCAGGAAGGTCAGCGGGTTGGCGTGGCGCGCAGCCTCGATGCGCGTCTCGGTCACCGCGCGCACCAGTTGGTCACCCGTGCCCAGGCCCACGTAGCGGCCGTTATCGGTGACGATGTAGCCGTCGCTCAGGTAGCGCTGGTCCTGCGAGGTGAGGATGCCCACGAGCTGGTCCACGTCGCAGTCGAGCTCCACCACGCGCGGCGTGTTGTTGGCAAAGCCGACGCAGGGCTTGCGCCCATGCACCTCGCGAAAGTACAGCGTGGCGTAGTGGTTCATGAACTGCTGGCGGTTGATCAGCGCCACGGGGCGCTGGCCATCCACCACGGCCAGTGCGTGCAGGTCGGTGCGCCCCTGCAGCAGGGCGGCCACCTCGTCGTTGCTGCTGGAGGGCGCCACCGTGGGCGCCTGCAGCACCATCAGGCTGCGCAGGATGCCCGGGCGCGCGGTCTGGCCCAGGTGGGGCAGCACGGCCACGCGGCGGTCCTGCAGCACGTCGAGCGCCGGGCCGTCGATGGCCTCGCGCGGGGTGCGCGCCGGGCGCCCCAGCACCCAGCCCTGGCCGTAGGGGATGGCCAGGTCGCGCAGCGCCCGCAGGTCGTCGCGCGTCTCGATGCCCTCGGCGATCAGCGTGGTGCCGAACACGTCGGCAATGCCCTTGATGGCCTGCAGCATCTGCAGGTTCTCGGGGTGTTCGCTGATGTCGTGGATGAAGTAGCGGTCGATCTTCACGAAGTCGGGCTTGACCTCGGACCACAGCCGCAGGCTGGAGCGCCCGTCGCCGAAATCGTCGAGCGCCAGGCGCGCGCCGCAGGCATGCACCTCGCGGATGGCCTCGCGCAGCGCGGGCATGTCGGTCACGCGCTCGTGCTCGGTGATCTCGAACACCAGCATGCGCGCGCTCACGCCAAAGGCGCGCACCGTCTCGCCCAGGCGGCGCTCGCCGCACAGGGCCACGGCATGCACCAGCGCATCGGCGCTGATGTTCACGAACAGCCGGCCGGGCGCGCCGTGGTCGCCCCAGTTCGAGAGAGCGGTGAACACGCACACGAGTTCGAAGTCCTGCAGCAGGCGCTCGCGCCGGGCGGTCTCCAGCAGCAGGTCGGGCGTGTGCAGGGCCGTGCCCTCGGGGCCGCGGATCAGTGCCTCATGCGCAAAGATGCTGCCTTCGCGCAGGTCACCCAGCGGCTGGAAGACGCAGTGCAGGCCCCCTTCGCGCATGAGCCGCGCCAGCGGCCCTGATCCCAGCCGCGCCGCAGGCGACAGCAGCGCCAGCATGCGGTCGAGACGTTCTTGCTTGGGATGCGCCATGGTTGCAATTTGTCACTTCTAGGGGGCTGACCATACCGGCCGCTCGTGACAGATGCGTTACAGGGGTTCGGGTTTCCACCTGTCTGCCCGAGGCCACGCACAATGGGCACCATGTCTGAAATCTCTTCTTCCCCAGCCGGCGCGTTGCCCGATTTCCACACCGATCCCCGCGGCTTTCTGCGGGGCCTGTTCGACGTTGCCGTGCGCAGCGCCCAGCCCCTGCACGGCATGCGCGCCTGGCTGCCCGCGCCGCCGCGCGGGCGCACCCTGGTGCTGGGGGGCGGCAAGGGCGCAGGGGCGATGGCCCAGGCGCTCGAAGCCCTGTGGCCGCACGGCGCGCCGCTGTCGGGCCTGGTCGTCACGCGCTACGGCCACACCCCGCCCCGGCCCGAGGGCCTGGTGCAGCGCATCGAGGTGGTCGAGGCCGCGCACCCCGTGCCCGATGCCGCCGGCGAGGCCGCGGCGCAGCGCCTGCTGGACCTGACCCAAGGCCTCACGGCCGACGACCTGGTGCTGTGCCTGATCTCGGGCGGGGGCTCCTCGCTGCTCACCCTGCCGGGCGAGGGTCTGACCCTGGAGGACAAGCAGCGCATCAATCGCGCGCTGCTCGAGAGCGGCGCCGACATCGCCGAGATGAACTGCGTGCGCAAGCACCTCTCGCGCATCAAGGGCGGGCGGCTGGCGGCGGCCTGTGCGCCGGCGCGCGTGGTCACGCTGACCATCAGCGACGTGCCGGGCGACGACCCCTCGGTCATTGCCAGCGGCCCGACCGTGCCCGATGCCACCACCTGCGCCGAGGCGCTGGCCATCCTGGTGCGCTACGGCATCGAGGTTCCGCACCAGACCCTGCAGGCGCTGCGCGAGGGTGCGCTGGAAACGCCCAAGCCCGGCGACGCCGTGTTCGAAGGCCATGCCGTGCACCTGGTGGCCACGCCCTGGCAGGCGCTGGAGGCCGCGGCCGCGGCGGCGCGCGCGGCAGGCTTGGACGCCGTCATCCTCTCGGACGAGATCGAGGGCGAGTCGCGCGATGTGGGCAAGGTGCACGCGGCAATGGCGCGCTCGGTGGCGCGCCATGGCCAGCCGTTCACCAAGCCCTGCGTCATCCTCTCCGGTGGCGAAACCACGGTCACGGTGCGCCCGCGCGCACCCGACGCCCCGCGCGGCCGCGGCGGCCGCGCCGGCGAGTTCTGCCTGGGGCTGTCCAAGGCGCTGCAAGGCGAGCCGTCGGTCTGGGCGCTGGCTGCCGATACCGACGGCATCGACGGCGTGGAGAACAACGCGGGTGCCTTCGTCGGGCCCGACACCTTGTACCGCGCCCATGCATCGGGCGCCGACATCAACGACGCCCTGCAGCGCAACGACGCCTGGGGCTACTTCGCGGCCCTGGGCGACCTGCTGGTCACCGGGCCCACGCACACCAACGTCAACGACTTTCGGGCGATCCTGGTGCTGTAGCCCTCCGACCCATCAGGGCCCTGCAGCCTTCCAGCGGGGCGCGTGCTGCGAAACTGGCACGGTCGAGGCCAGTGCCCCCGTGCAAGGGCCGCCCCGCCGCACCGGGGGCATCCCCCCTCAGGGGGGATGACGCGAAGCGGCTCAGGCGGGAGCATCAGAACCTGTGGCGGACGCCCAGGCCGAAGCTGTTGCCGGTGGTGCGCGCCGTGATGCGGTCGTTCATCAGCATGGCATACACATCGGTGCGCTTGGACAGGAAGTGGTCATACCCCAGCGTGAAGGTCTTGCGCGAGACGTCGGTGGCCGACAGCTCGGTCTGGGCCCACGAGGCCAGCACCTTGCCGGTGCCGAACACCGGCACGGACACGCCCAGCTGTGCCGTTTTGGCCTTGTTGGCGCTGTTGTCGGCCTTGGCCTGGCCGTAGCTGGCAAAGGCCTTGACCACGCTGAAGTCGTAGGCGCCGCCGAGCATCCAGTCGCTCTTGGTGGTGCCCAGGTAGGTATTGGGCACGGCAGGGTTGCTGACCTGGTCGCGCTCGTAGAAGCCGGTCAGGGTCAGCGGGCCGTTGAAGTACAGCGCGTTCAGGCCGATGTTCTTCTTGCCGTTGTCGTTCGCGATCTCGCCCACCTGGTAGTGGGCATTGAGCGTGAGCCCACCCAGGCTGGGCGTGCTGTAGATGATCTCGTTGGACCAGCCCGTGTCCGAAGGCGTGGTCGCCGTCCAGCCCGTGCCGTTGAACAACGGCACGTTCATGTGCAGGATCAGCGGCGCGAAGGTGAACGAATCGCCCATGGGGTTCGACAGGATCGAGGGCAGGAAGTTGGGCGCCAGGCCGCGGCCCACGGTCACCGTGCCGAAGCCTCCCGACAGGCCCACGTTGGCATCGCGCGAGAAGAAGGTGTCGTTCACGAAGCGGCCCTGTACGCCGCTGTCCACCTTGATGAACGAGGTCAGCGCGAAGTTGGCCTTGAGGCCGCCGCCGAGGTCTTCGGTGCCCTTGACGCCGAACCACGAGGTGGTCATGCCACCGCTGTTGAGCACGGTGGCGCGGCCGGCATCGCCGGCGTTGCGCAGCGAGCCGACGAACACGTCGGTCAGGCCCATCAGCTGGACGGAACTCTGCGCCTGGGTGGCCGCGCTGGCGCACAGCAGCGCGCCACCGAGCGAGAGGGCAATCAGGTTTGTTTTCATTGTGTACTCCTGGGGTGAGGAAATGGCCGGAGGTCCGGCGCGGGGCTCTGGTGCCCGCCGCATGCCGCACCTTGGTGCACGGGCGGAACCAGCCGACCGGGTTCGCAAGTTCCATGCCCCTGGCCGAACAAGTGCTTACAGAAAGCGGACACCGCGCAGGGCCGTGCGCGTGGCACCGGTTTGATCTTGCTCAATGCGCCCGCCAGCCACGCGCGGCACAGTTCGGGCCATGCTGCCCTCATCCCTTTTCTCCCTGCCGGCCCAGGTCCAGATGGCTGCGGCCGGTGACATGCTCAGGCACCGCCACCAGACCCTGGCCACCGTGGCCCACCTGGAGCGTGGGCGGGTGCTGCTGGGGATCTGCGAGCACGGGCAGATGCGCCACCAGCTCGGCGTGGTGGAAGCCCCCTTCTGGCTCGACGCTGCATCGGCGCTGTTGGGCGAACCCTGTGCCATGGACATGGTGGCCCAGACCCCGGTGCACCTGCGCCATGTGCCGGTGGAGGCCTTTCGCAGCCACTGCGCCGAGCTGCCGCCCGCCGCGCAGGCCCTGCTGCGCAACCTGGCCACGGGCTACCTGCAGCAGTCGGGCCTGGCCGTGAGCCGCCTCGCGCAGGACGCCCAGGCCCGCTGCGCGCAATGGCTGCTGCAGAACGCCGAACCCGACACGGGCGGCGCCATGAGCGTCACCCTGCACCAGCGCAAGCGGCTCATCGCCGCCCAGCTGGGCATCGCCCCCGAGACCTTCTCGCGCGTGATGCGCCACCTGCGCGAGCATGGCCTGGTGGCAGGCACCGGCAACGTGCTCAGGCTGCCCCAGCCGATGGCACTGCAGTCGGTCGCAGGCGGCTGAGACCCCGCAAAAGAAGGCCTGAAAAAGGTCGCCAGGAGAGCCTCTCTCAGGGTTTTTCCTTGGGGGCATGTGAGGGTTCCACCCAAGCCCTTGCGGGCGGGTGCTGCGTATATTTGTTGGGAGCCCTGTTGTTTCCTGCAGCTTCCTCCATGCCCGCCTCCTTCATCGTCCGTACCTGCAGCCCTCCAGACCGGGACAGCGCATGACGCCACCTGCCAACCCCGTCGCTGCCGCGCAAGAGCCCGCCTGGAGCCTGCCAGGCCCTCTGGTGCTGCGGCTGATGGTGGTGGCTGCGCTGGTGGTGGTGCTGGCCAGTGCGGCATCGGTGTGGCTGGTCTCGCGTGCCGCAGGCCAGGAGGCCATGCGCCGCGTGGTCGGCCAGCAGACCGACGAAGTCGAGGTGGTGGCGCGGCTGTTGGCCAGCAAGATCGAGCAGAGCCAGAAGGTGCTGCGCACGGTGGCCCAGGGCATCACCCCGGCCATGCTGGAGTCGCCGTCCTCGCTGGACTGGCTGCTGCAGCAGGGCCTGCCTGCGGTAGGCTTCTTCGACGCACTGCACGTGGCCCGCAAGGATGGGGAGCTGCGCCTGAACATCCGCTCGGGCCAGTTGGTCAAGGCGGCCGAGCTGGACCCGGCCGAGCGCGATGCCCTGCGCCGCACGCTGATCGACGGCAAGCCCCAGGTGTCGGAGCTGATCGCCGGGCGCACCAATCAGGCGCGCATCATGTTCACGCTGCCGCTGCACAGCGAGGAGGGGGCCGTGCTGGGCGTGGTCGCAGGTGCGCTCAAGCTGCAGTCGCAGGGCCTGCTGCCGCAGTCCATGGCGCTGCCGGCGCGCGACGACTCGCGCCTGCTCGTCTTCACGCGCGACGGCACCATCCTCTCGCACACCGACCCGGCGCGCATCATGGGCCAGGTGCGTGACGAGCCGGGCCTGGCACCCGTGTTCGCCGAGTGGCTGCGCCGCGCGCAGCCCGTGGTCGGGCGCGGTACCACCGAAGTGCAGCCCGAGCACATCGTGAGCGTGGCCGGCATGCCGTTGCCGCAGTGGTTCGTGGCACGGGTGAGCAACTCGCAGGCCCTGTTGGCGCCGCTGCAGGGCGCCCAGCGCGAGGCCTGGTGGCTGGCCGCCGCGGTGATCGCCCTGGGCGTGCTGCTGCTGGCCGCCGCCATGGCCTGGATGGCACAGCCCCTGGCCCAGCTGTGCCGCGGCGCGCTGCAGCTTCTGCGCCACGACCAGCAACCTGGCGCTGCGCGAGGCACCGTCGAATGGCCCGCCGGCCGGGGCGAAGTGGGCGCGCTGGTGCGGGCGTTCGACGGGCTGGCCCAGCAAAAGCGCCAGCAGGACCACCTGCATACGCTGCTGCACGGCCAGTTCCAGGCCATCCTGCAGAACGCGTCGGTAGGCATCGTCATCACGCGCCATGGCGTGCTCGAAGTGGTGGGGCGCCAGGCCTGCCTGATGCTGGGCTATGCCGAGAGCGAGCTGCAAGGGCGGCCGGCGCGCACGCTGTACGGCTCGGACGCCGACTACGCCCGCCTGGGCGAGCGCGTGCAGTCGGCCTTTGCGGCGCACGGCACCTTCGATGGCGACGTGTGCTTCGTGCGCAAGGACGGCAGCCCCGTCTGGGCGCGCGTGCAGGGCCGCAAGGTGGACTCCGAGGCGCTGGGCGGTGGCACCGTGTGGATGCTGGAAGACATCACCGCCGCGCGCGAGGCCCAGTACCAGCAGGCCTGGGAGCTCACGCACGATGCCCTCACGCAATTGCACAACCGCTCGGCCTTCGACCACCGGCTGGCCCTGCTGCTGGCCGAGCGCTCGGCACGCACGCGCACCGCCGATGCGGCACCGGCGGCCGCTGCAGGGGACGACGCACCCGACGACGGGGTGGTGCTGTTCATGGACCTCGACCATTTCACGCTGGTCAACGACGTGGCCGGCCACGATGCGGGCGACGATGTGCTGCGCCACGTGGCCCGGCTCATCGAGACCCAGGTGCGCCAGGTGGGCTGGTCCGCGCGCCTGGGCGGCGACGAGTTCGCCGTGGTGCTGCCCGGTTGCACGCTGGCACGCGGCCAGGCCGTGGCCGAGCAGTTGCGCGCCACGGTGCAGGCCTGGGAGCCGTCCTACCAGGGGCGCAGCTTCACGCTCGGGGTGAGCATCGGCCTGGTGGTGCTGGACTCCCACCTGCACGACGTGGCCTCGGTGCTGTATGCCGCCGACATGGCCTGCTACGACGCCAAGCGCGCCGGCCGCAACCGGGTCGAAACCCGGCATGCGCGTGACATGACGTCCTCAGGCCGCATGGCCCTGGGACCGTACTGAATCTCCCTCAGTCGCTGATTCGTCCCAGCGCGCGCAGCACGTTCTCGGCCGTGGCGGGCGCCGTCAGCCGAACCGGGGCCAGGTGGTCCTCGCCCGCACCACGTGTGGCCGCCACGGCATTGCGCAGCGCCTCGTAGACGCTGATGGCCAGCATGAACGGGGGTTCGCCCACGGCCTTGCTGCCGCCCACGTTGTCCTCGCGGTTGGCCTCGGGCCACAGGTTCACGCGGAAATGCGCGGGGATGTCGCCCGTGGCCGGTATCTTGTAAGTGCTGGGGGCGTGGGTGGCCAGGTAGCCCTTGTCATTCCACACCAGTTGCTCGGTGGTGAGCCAGCCCATGCCCTGCACGAAGCCGCCCTCGATCTGCCCGATGTCGATGGCCGGGTTGATGCTGTGGCCCACGTCGTGCAGGATGTCCACGGCGATCACGCGGCTCTCGCCGGTGAGGGTGTCGATCACCACCTCGGTGCAGGCCGCACCGTACGAGAAGTAGTAGAACGGCCGGCCCGTGAGGGTGGTCTTGTCGTAGTGGATCTTGGGCGTGCGGTAGAAACCGTCGCTCCACAGCTGGATGCGGTTGGCGTACGCCTCCTTGACCACGTCGTCGAAGGCGCGCACCTTCTTGGGCGAGATCACCTGCCCGCCCGCGAACTGGATCGCACCCGCGCCGCAGCCATCGAGCCCGCAGACATAGGCCGCCAGGTTGTCGCGCACGTGGCGCGCGGCGAACTGGGCCGCGCGGCCGTTCAGGTCGGTGCCGCTCGAAGCGGCGGTGGCGCTGGCGTTGGGCACCTTGCTGGTGTCGCTGGCCGTGACCAGCACGCGCTGCAGCGGCACGCCCAGCTCGTCGGCCACGATCTGCGCCACCTTGGTGTGCAGGCCCTGGCCCATTTCGGTGCCGCCGTGGTTCACCTGCACGCTGCCGTCGGTGTACACGTGCACCAGCGCACCGGCCTGGTTGAACAAGGTGGCCGTGAAGCTGATGCCGAACTTGACCGGCGTGATCGCCAGGCCGCGCTTGAGCACGGGGTTGGTGGCGTTCCAGGCGGCGATGGCGGCCTGGCGCTCGCGGTAGTTGGCATCGCGCTCCAGCTGGGGCATGAGCTCGTGCAGGATGTTGTCCTCCACGGTCATCTGGTAGTGGGTGACGTTGCGGCCTTCGCTGGCGTCGCGGCCGTAGAGGTTGCGCAGGCGCACGTCCTGTGCGTCCAGCCCCAGTGCGCGCGCGATGTCGCCCAGGATGGCCTCGATCACGATCACGCCCTGCGGGCCGCCGAAGCCGCGGAACGCGGTGTGGCTCTGGGTATTGGTCTTGCAGCGGTAGGAGGCGATCTCCACGTCGCTCAGGTAGTAGGCGTTGTCGCTGTGGAACACGGCCCGGTCGGCCACGGGGCCCGAGAGGTCGGCCGAGAAGCCGCAGTTGGCCGCCATGTGCAGGTTCAGCCCCGTGATGCGGCCCGTGCCGTCGAAGCCCACGTCGTAGCGGTAGGCAAACGGGTGGCGCTTGCCGGTGACCATGAAGTCCTCGTCCCGGTCCAGGCGCAGCTTGATGGGGCGGCCCAGCTTGTGTGCGGCCACGGCGGCCCACACGGCCAGGTGCCCGGCCTGCGTCTCCTTGCCGCCAAAGCCCCCGCCCATGCGCCGGCACTCCACGCGCACCGCATGGTTGTCGATGCCCAGGGCGTGCGCCACCCAGTGCTGCACCTCGCCGGGGTGCTGGGTGCTCGAATACACCCACCACTGCTTCTGTTCCAGCGGCATGGCGTAGGCAATCTGGCCTTCGAGGTAGAAGTGCTCCTGCCCGCCTACCTCGAAGGTGCCTTCCAGGCGGTGCTCTGAGCCGGCCAGGCCCGCCGCCGCATCGCCGCGGCGCACGAACACCGGGGGCAGCACATAACATTCGGCCGCCAGCGCCTCTTCCACCGTGAGCACGGCGGGCAGCGGCGTGATGTCGAGCTTCACGGCGCGCACGGCGCGGCGCGCCTGCATCACCGTGTCGGCCACCACCAGGCCGATGACCTGGCCGATGTGCTGCACCGTGTCCATGGCGAACACCGGCTCGTCGTGCGCGAAGGCGGCCAGCATCTTGTCGCCCGGCACGTCGGCGGCCAGCACCACGCCGCGCACGCCGGGCAGGGCCAGGGCGGCGCTCGCGTCCACACCGTTCAGGCGGCCGTGGGCCACGTTGGAGAGGATGGGCGAGGCGTAGAGCGTGCCCTTGATTTCGGGCAGGTCGTCGATGTAGTGGGCCGCGCCCGCCACCTGGGCGCGCGCGCTTTCATGGATGTGCGAATGGCCCATGGCGCGCAGGGTTGCGGGGGGCGTGGCCGCCAGCGGCGCTGCCACGGGCTGGTCGGCGTGCGCGTCGGCGGCCACCACCACGGGGTCGTCCACTGCATCGCGGCTCAGGGGAAGGGTGTCACGCTGGTTCATACGGCGGCCTCCAGTCGGAAGTTTTCCACGCTCACCGCATCCTGGCCCTGGCTTTCGAGCCAGAAGCGCTGCAGCAGGCTGGCCAGCACGGTGCGGCGGTAGGCGCCGCTGGCGCGCATGTCGGAGATGGGGCTGAACTCGGCCTGCAGGGCGTCGGCGGCCTGCTTCACCGTCTCGGCCGACCAGGGCTGGCCGGTGAGGGCGGCTTCTGTTTGCCGCGCCCGGGCTGGCGTGGCGGCCACGCCGCCCGCACCGATGCTGGCACGGCGCACCACGCCGGCCTCGATGTCGAGGTTGACGACCAGGCACACGGCCGATATGTCGTCGTCGAAACGCTTGGATATCTTGTAGGCACGCAGGAAGTTGGCCCCCACGCTCGGCACTGGCGTGTCCTCGCTGCCCCCCAAGGGGGCGCTCGCCGCCTTGGGGCGGCCCGGCGGCGGCTCGGCTTCGGTGACCGCAGGGCGCGGCACCACGATGCGCACCAGCAGCTCATCGGGGGCCATCACGTTCTGGCGGTAGCCGGTGTACAGGTCTTCGAGCGCCAGCGTGCGCTCGCCGCGCGTGCTGGCCAGCACGATCTGCGCGCGCAGCGCGATCAACAGCGGCATGGAGTCGCCGATGGGCGAGCCATTGGCCACGTTGCCGCCCAGCGTGCCCGAGTTGCGCACCGGCAGGCCCGCGAAGCGCGTGGCAAAGCTGTGCAGCTGCGGCCACTGGCGCACGAGCGCGGCAAACGCGTCGGTCAGCGACACGGCGGCGCCGATGGTGATCTGGTGCGCGTCTTCACCGAGCTGCAGCAGCTCGGCCGCGCGCGTCACGTCCAGGATCTGTGCGTACTGCTTGTGCATCTTGGTGACCCACAGCCCCACGTCGGTGCAGCCGGCCACCACCTGGGCGCCGGGGTGCGCGGCGCGTGCGGCCAGCAGGGCTGGCAGGGTGGTCGGGGCCAGGTAGGCCGTGCCGTCCGCTGCCAGGGACTGCAGCTGTGCCAGCTGGCGCAGCAACTGGGCTTCGTCCACGGCCACGGGGGGCAGGGCGGCCATCTGCTGGGCCGCGTCGAGGATGGGGCGGTAGCCCGTGCAGCGGCACAGGTTGCCCGAGAGTTCTTCCTGCGCGAGTTCGCGCGTGATGGGCTGGCCGTGGCACACGTGGTTCTGGTACATGCCGAACAGGCTCATCACGAAGCCCGGCGTGCAAAAGCCGCACTGCGAGCCGTGGCACTGCACCATGGCTTCCTGCGCGGGGTGCAGGGTGATGGCTTTCTCTGCCGACGGGGCCGGGCCGGCGGGGCGGATCAGCGGGTCTTCGGCCAGGTCTTCCACCGTCCACAGCGCCATGCCGTCGACCGAGTGGGCCAGGCGGATGCAGCTGTTCACGGCGCTGTAGTGCAGCTTGCCGTCGCGCTCCTCGCCCAGCACCACCGTGCAGGCACCGCAGTCGCCCTCGCCGCAGCCCTCCTTGGTGCCCGTGCAGCCCAGGTCCTCGCGCAGCACTTCGAGCAGCGTGCGGTCGGGCGGTACGTCGTGCAGCGCCGCGGTCTGGCCGCGGCGGATGAAGCGGAGAGGTCGGTGGGTCATCATCATCGTCATGCGTGGGGTGCTCGAAACGGGCCAATGGGTCAAAACCAGAGCGTATGCGCGCCTGCGAGGGAACGCATATGCGAGAGCGTATAACGGGGATGCCTGCCGCGCTATGGGGCGGCTCGGCTCGGCGCCTGCTGGATACACTGCCGCTGCACCATTGTTCACCGTTTTGTCCCGCCTGCAACCGTCCATGCCTGCCGCCACGCCACCCCGCAAATCCGCCGCTGCAAAGGCCGTGCCCGCCGCCACCCTGGACCAGCCGGTGTACGAGGCCGTGCTCGACGCCGTCATGCACGGCCGGCTGCGCCCCGGCGAACGCCTGGGCGAGCCCGCGCTGTGCGAGCGCTTCGGCGTGAGCCGCACGGTGGTGCGCCAGGCCCTGCACCGGCTGGCCGAGTTGCGCATCCTGGACATCGTGCCCAACAAGGGGGCCACGGTGGCCCGCCCCGGCCCCAGGGAGACGCGCGACATCTTCGCCGCGCGCCGCGTGGTCGAGGCCGGCATCGTGCGCATGGTGGCCGCGCGCATCACGCACGGCGAGGTGCAGCGCCTCACGCAGCGCATGCGCGCCGAGCACGAGGCCCTGCACCAGCAGGACCATGCGCGCTGGGTGGCGCTGGCGGGGGGCTTCCACCTGGCGCTGGCGGAGCTCTCGGGCAATGCAGAGCTGCAGCGCATCCTGACCGAACTCATGACGCGCTGCTCGCTGATCGTCGCGCTGTACGAGGCGCCCGGCGAGTCCACCTGCGAGCACGAGGAGCACGAACAGCTGGTCGAGTGGCTGGCCCTGCGCGATGGCGACGCGGCGGCCGCTGCCATGGACCGCCATCTGCTGGCGCTGGAGGCCCGGCTGCGCCTGCCGGACGAAGGTACACCGCTGGGTTGAAAAATCGTATACGTTTATTATGCGAAATGGAATTTATCCGTTAATCAGGATAAAATTTCGTATACGATTTGTTTTATAAAAGGCCATGGACATCGATTTCTCGCAGCTGGACGCCTACCAGCGCTACAAGCTCATGGCCAGCCTGATCGTGCCGCGCCCGATCGCGCTGATCACCACGCTGGGCGAAGACGGCACCGTCAACGCGGCGCCTTTCAGCATGTTCAACATGCTCGGCGAGGACCCGCCGGTGGTCATGGTCAGCATCAACCGCCTGAAGGACGGCTTGCTCAAGGACACGGCGGCCAACATCCTGCGCACTGGCGAGTTCGTGGTGCACATCACCGACGAAGCCATGGCCGCGCAGATGCATGCCTGCGGCGACAGCCTGCCGCCCGATGAAAGCGAGCTGGCGCACGCCGGCCTTACGCCTGTGCCCTCGCGCAGCGTGGCGCCGCCGCGCATCGCCGAAGCCCCCGTGGCCTTCGAATGCGTGCTGCACGAAACCCTGGAGACCGCGAGCCGCTACGTCTTCATTGGCCGCGTGCAGTGGCTCGGCGTGCGCGAGGGCCTGGTGGACACCGAGCGCTGGCGCGTGCGCCTGCAGGACTTCCACCCCGTGGGGCGCTTCGGCGCGAGCTTCTACGTGAAGACTGGCGAGCGCTTCGCCATCGGTGCGGACACGCCTGCGCAGGCGCGCACCACGGCCATCGACGAGATCTGAGCGCCATGGCCGCACCCGCCTTCAGCGCACAGGACCACGCCGCGATGCGCCTGGCCATCGACGCTTCGCGCGCCGCGCTGGCTGCGGGCGACAACCCCTTCGGCGCCACGCTGGCCTCGCCCGCTGGCGAGGTGCTGTTCACCGCACGCAACAACCAGAACACCACCCGCGACTGCACCGGCCATGCGGAGCTGGTGCTGGTGCGCGAGGCCTCGGCCGCGCTCGGCCCCGAGGCCCTGCGCGGTGCCACCGTCTTCGCCAGTGGCGAGCCCTGCGCCATGTGCGCGGGCGCCATGTTCTGGGCCGGCATTGCGCGCGTGGTGTATGCCGCGAGCCAGCAGGACATCGCGCAGGCGCTGGGCGGGCCGCAACTGGCCACGCCGTGTGCTGAACTGCTGGCGCAGGCGCGCCCACCCGTGGCCGTGCAACACGGCCTGCTGCGCGACGAGGCCGCGGCCGCATTGCGCGGGGCCTGACTGCGCTGCAGGGGCGGGGCCTGCGGCCCTGCACAGGGATTTCCAGGGGCACGGCGCAGTGGGTGTGCGGTGTACAGTGCGCCGACACTTTTTTCCCCACCCCACAACGCCCCCACTGCCCACACCGTGCAGCGCAACGCATCCATCGCGCAGAGCGGCATACGTGATGGCGTATGACAAGAATGCAGGCCCCTGTATGCGAGACCACGCCCTTTTCGACAAGATAGACCTCCATCTCATAAGGGTCTTGCACACCGTGTTGACTGAACGCAGCGTATCGAGGGCAGCCATCCGCCTGGGCATGCACCAGCCGGCGGTGTCGGCCGCGCTCAAGCGGCTGCGCGACCTGGCGGGCGATCCGCTCTTGGTGCGCTCGGGCGCCAGCATGATGCCCACCGACGCGGCACTGCGCATGGTGGAGCCCGCGGGCGCCATCCTGCGCTCGGCCGAGGCCCTGTTCTCCGATGCCCGGGGCTTCGATCCGCGCACGGCCACCCGCACCTTCCGCGTGGCCGCCAGCGACTACCTGGACCCGCTGTTCCTGCCCCAGCTCGTGGCGCGCATCAAGGTCGAGGCCCCGCTGTGCCCGATCGAGATCCTGCCCCTGTCGGGCGACACGCACTACCACGCCCACTTGGCACAGGGCGATGTGGACGTGGTCATCGGCAACTGGCCGCAGCCCCCGGACGACCTGCACATGGGCCGCCTGTTCGGCGACGAGGTGGTGTGCCTCGTGAACCGCGACCATCCCGCGGTGCGCCGCGGCTGGGACGCCGAGAGCTGGCTGGCCGCCGAACACATCGCCCCCACGCCCACCCACCCCGGCGCGCGCGGCGTGATCGACCTGCACCTCGATGGCCTGGGCCTGGCGCGCAACATCACCGCGCGCTGCGCGCATTTCAGCGCCATCCCCCCCATCGTGGCATCGAGCTTGCTTGTGATGACCACCGGGCGCCAGTTCTGCGAGCGCTATGTGGACCACCTGCCGCTGGCCATCCTGCCGAGCCCCGTGGAGTTTCCGCGCCTCATGTACTACCAGCTGTGGCATGCCCGCACACACCACTCGGCGGCCGCCGTGTGGCTGCGCGAATGTGTGAAAGGCGTGGCTGCATCGCTACGAAAAGAATAGCTTTGCGATCATGCTGATCAAGCGATGGCAGGCAGTTTTATCCCTATAACGACCCACCAAACTGAGAGACAATCCACCGCATGAGTTCACCACCTCTTTCCAATGCCCCGGGCTTGGCGCCCCGGCTGCAGCTCACAGGCATCACCAAGCGCTATCCCGCCGTGGTGGCCAACAGCGGTGTCTCGCTCACGGTGCAGCCGGGCGAGATCCATGCCGTTCTGGGCGAGAACGGCGCGGGCAAGTCCACGCTGATGAAGATCATCTACGGCTCGGTCAAGCCCGACGAGGGCAGCGTGCACTTCAACGGCCAGGCGGTGCAGGTGCGCAATCCGCAGGAGGCGCGGGCCCTGGGCATCGCCATGGTGTTCCAGCACTTCAGCCTGTTCGACACCCTCACCGTGGCCGAGAACGTCTGGCTGGGCCTGGACAAGAGCCAGGACCTGGCCGAGGTCACGCAGCGCATCACCGCCAAGGCCGCCGAGTACGGCCTCGACATCGACCCGCTGCGCCCGGTGCACACGCTGAGCGTGGGCGAGATGCAGCGCGTGGAGATCATCCGTGCGCTGCTCACCAACCCCAAGGTGCTGATCCTCGATGAGCCCACCTCGGTGCTCACCCCCCAGGCGGTGGAAAAGCTCTTCGTGGTGCTGCGCAAGCTCGCCTCCGAAGGCTGCAGCATCCTCTACATCAGCCACAAGCTGCATGAGATCCGTGCGCTGTGCACCGCCTGCACCGTGCTGCGCGGCGGCAAGGTCACGGGCGTGTGCAACCCGGCCGAGGAATCGAATGCCTCGCTCTCGCGCCTGATGATCGGCGCCGAGCCGCCAGCGCTCGAGCACCGCGAGGTGCAGACCGGCGCCACGGTACTCAACGTGCAGGGCCTTTCGCTGCCGCGCGCCGACCAGTTTGGCGTGGACCTGGTGGACCTGTCCTTCGAGGTCAGGGCCGGCGAGGTGGTCGGCATCGCCGGCGTCTCGGGCAACGGGCAAAAGGAACTGCTCTACGCCCTGTCGGGCGAAGACCAGCGGGCCACGCCTGCCAGCATCCAGGTGGCGGGGCAGAACGCGGGCCGCATGGGCCCCGCCCGCCGCCGCGCCCTGGGGCTGCATTTCGTGCCCGAGGAGCGCCTGGGCCGCGGTGCCGTGCCCACCATGGGCCTGGCGCACAACCTGCTGCTCACGCGCACCAACTCGGTGGCGGGCAGCGGCTGGATCAAGGTGGGGGCGCTCGAAGCCCATGCGCGCGCCATCATCGAGCGCTTCCAGGTCAAGGCCGGTGGGCCGCACTCGGCAGCCAAGTCGCTGTCGGGCGGCAACCTGCAGAAATTCATCGTGGGCCGCGAGATCGATGCCAAGCCGCGGCTGCTCATCGTCTCGCAACCCACCTGGGGCGTGGACGTGGGCGCGGCCGCGCAGATCCGCGGTGCCATCCTGGCGCTGCGCGATGCGGGCTGTGCCGTGCTGGTGGTCAGTGAGGAGCTGGACGAGTTGTTCGAGATCTGCGACCGCCTGCATGTCGTGGCCAAGGGCCACCTGTCGCCCTCGGTGCCGCGCGCCGAGGCCACCGTGGAGCGCATCGGCGAATGGATGAGCGGGCTGTGGCATGCCGACGTGCAGTCCCACCTGGGACACGCAGGACGGGCTTCGGCCGTGGGAGGACTGCAGCATGCTTAAACTGGAACCGCGTCCCCAGTCCTCGCGGCTGTGGACCTTCGGCTCGCCATTGCTGGCGCTGGCCTTCACCGTGCTGATCGGGGTCATCCTCTTCGCCGCCCTGGGCAAGGACCCCGTGCGTGCGCTGCAGATCTTCTTCTGGGAGCCGATCAAGACGCCGTACGCCATCGGCGAACTCATGGTCAAGGCCACGCCGCTCTTGCTCATCGCCCTGGGCCTGGCCGTGTGCTTTCGCTCCAATGTCTGGAACATCGGCGCCGAGGGGCAATTCGTCATCGGCGCCGTGGTGGCTGGCGGTGTGGCGCTGCTGGCCGACAAGACCACCGGCCCGTGGATCGTGCCGGCCATCCTCGTGGCCGGCGTGCTCGGCGGCATGGCCTGGGCGGGGCTCACCGCGCTCTTGCGCGACAAGTTCAACGCCAGCGAGATCCTGGTCAGCCTGATGCTGGTCTACGTGGCCACGCTGGTGCTGGGCTACCTGGTGTACGGCCCGTGGAAGGACCCCATGGGCTACAACTTCCCGCAGACCAAGACCTTCGAGCGCGTGACGCAGATCCCGCGCCTGATGCAGGGCTCGCGCGTGTCCATCGGCCTGCTGCTGGCCCTGGCCGGCGCGGCCGCGCTGTGGGTCTTCCTGTTCCGCACGCGGGCCGGCTTTGCCCAGCAGGTGGGCGGCCTGGCACCGGCAGCGGCGCGCTATGCCGGCTTTTCGTCGCGCCGTGCGCTGTGGGTGGCGCTGCTGGTCTCCGGCGGGGCCGCAGGCCTGGCCGGTGCGCTCGAAGTGGCCGGCCCCATCGGCCAGCTCACGCCGTACGTGCCGGCGGGCTATGGCTTCGCGGCCATCATCGTCGCCTTCGTGGGGCGGCTGCACCCGGTGGGCATGGTGCTCTCGGCCATCCTGATGAGCATGTTCTACATCGGCGGCGAGCTGGCGCAGTCGCGCCTGGGCCTGCCCAAATCGCTCACCGGCGTGTTCCAGGGCCTGCTGCTGTTCACGCTGCTGGCCTGCGACACGCTGATCGCCTACCGCGTGCGCTGGGTGGGCCACCAGGGGGTGAAGGCATGAACCGCACACCTCGTATCCACCACATTTTCGGGCAGGGGGCTTGATATGGAATCCTATGCACTGCTCATAGGTGCCACGCTGAGTGCGGGCACCGTCCTGGCCATCGCGGCCCTGGGCCTGCTGATCAACGAGAAGGCCGGCATCGTCAACCTCGGTGCCGAGGGCATGATGCTGTGCGCCGCCATCGCCGGTTTCGCCACCGTGGTGCACACAGGCAACAGCTGGCTGGGCTTCGCGGCCGGCATGGCCGCCGGTGCCGTGCTGGCCGCCATCTTCGGCGTGCTGGTGATCTGGCTCAACACCAACCAGTACGCCACGGGCCTGGCACTGAGCCTGTTCGGCGTGGGCTTCTCGGCCTTCCTGGGCATCAGCTACGTGCAGGCCAAGCTGCCCGAGATGCCCAAGTACGCCATCCCCGGCCTGTCCGAGGTGCCGCTGCTCGGGCCCGCGCTGTTCCAGCAGCACCCGGTGGTCTACCTGACCATGCTGCTGGTGGCCGCGCTGATCTGGTTCCTGTACCGCTCGCGCGCCGGCCTCGTGCTGCGTTCGGTGGGCGAATCGCCCGAGTCGGCCCATGCGCTGGGCTACCCGGTGCGCCGCATCCGCCTGGCGGCCGTGGTGGCCGGCGGCGCACTGTGCGGCCTGTCGGGGGCCTACATCTCCACCGTCTACACGCCGCTGTGGGTCGAGGGCATGGTGGCCGGCCGCGGCTGGATCGCGCTGGCGCTGACCACCTTCGCCACCTGGCGCCCGGCGCGCGTGCTGCTTGGCGCCTACCTGTTCGGCGGCGTGACCATGCTGCAGTTCCACCTGCAGGCCACGGGCGTGCAGGTGGCCAGCCAGCTGCTGAGCATGCTGCCCTACGTGGCCACCATCGTGGTGCTGGCCCTGATCTCGCGCAACCCGGCGTGGATCCGCATCAACATGCCCGCCTCGCTGGGCAAACCTTTCTACCCTGGTTCGTGAAGATGGGCGGATGCCTTCTCGTGGCGCACGGCCTCGGCTTGGATCTTGCATCCTGCCGGGTGCCAAGGCCTTGCCGGTCGCATCTCCCCCAAAAACCTTTGGTTACCGCCCGGTAGATCGCCCCATAATCACCGTTTTCGTCCCCAACCTTGCAAACTCCTTCTTTCTTATAAGGAACCGACATGACTGATCTGCAGAAACGCTCCATGCTCAAGATGGCTGCGCTGACCGCCGTTGCGGCCGCCGCGCTGGCGGGCTGTGGCAAGAAGGAAGAGCCGGCACCGGCGCCTGCTGCCGCACCGGCCCCCGCGCCAGTGGCATCGGCCCCCGCGCCCAAGCCTGAGCCGCTGAAGATCGCGTTCGCCTATGTCGGCCCCGTGGGCGACGGCGGCTGGTCGTTCGCCCACGACAACGGCCGCAAGGCCATCGAGAAGGAATTCGGCGACAAGGTCGTCACCAGCTTCGTCGAGAGCGTGCCCGAATCGGCCGATGCCGAGCGCGTGCTGCGCGACCTGGCCGGCCAGGGCAACAAGCTGATCTTCGGCACCACCTTCGGCTACATGGAGTCGATCCAGAAGATCGCCCCCGACTTCAAGGACGTGAAGTTCGAGCACGCCACCGGCTACAAGACCGCCGACAACGTGCGCACCTACGACAGCCGCACCTATGAAGGCGCCTACATGGCCGGCGTGATCGCCGGTGCGATGACCAAGAGCAACACCCTGGGCGTGGTGGGCTCGGTGCCGATCCCTGAAGTGATCCGCAACATCAACAGCTTCACGCTGGGTGCGCAATCGGTCAACCCCAAGATCAAGACCAAGGTGGTCTGGGTCAACGAATGGTTCAGCCCACCCAAGGAAACCGAAGCCGCCACCTCGCTGATCAACGGCGGCGCCGACGTGCTGTTCCAGAACACCGACTCGCCCGCCGTGCTCAAGACCGCCCAGGAAAAGGGCAAGCGTGCCTTTGGCTGGGACAGTGACATGACCGCCTACGGCCCCAAGGCCCACCTGGCATCGGCCGTGATCAACTGGGGCCCGTACTACATCAAGGCCACCAAGGACGCTCTGGAAGGCCAGTGGGCCACGGGCCAGAGCTGGTGGGGCGTGAAGGAAGGCGCGATCGACATCGTCTCCATCGCCGAAGACGTGCCTGCCGACACCAAGGCCAAGGTCGAAGCGGTCAAGAAGGGCCTGGCCGACGGCAGCTTCCAGATCTGGAAGGGCCCGATCGTGGGCCAGGACGGCAAGGAAGTGGTCGCCAAGGACGCCGTCGCCGACGACAAGTTCCTGAGCGGCGTGAACTTCTACGTCAAGGGCGTGGAAGGCAAGATCCCCGGCGGCGACAAGAAGTAAGCCGCCATTGATCGGGCCACAACGGCCCGGTCCACGAAAGGGAACGTGCGCAGCACGTTCCCTTTTTCGTTGGGGCCGTACAGAATGTCCACAGGGCTGCGCGCCGGGCCCCGAACAACAAGAACCATTCCCATGATCGAAACCACCCTCTGGCACCCGGTGGCCCTGGCGCACGCGGTACAGCAGGCGCCCCTGGCCGTGCAACTGCTGCAGCACGCCCTCGTGCTCTGGCGTGATGGTGCCGGCCAGGTGCAGGCCTTCACGGACCGCTGCCCGCACCGGGGGGCGCGCCTGTCCCTGGGCCGGGTGCACGGCGGCCGCATCGAGTGCCCCTACCATGGCTGGCAGTTTGCAGCCAGCGGGCAGTGTGAGCATGTACCGGCGCTGCCGCAGTTCACGCCGCCCGCAACGCACTGCGCTCTGCGCCATGGCGTGGTGGAGGCCTACGGCCTCATCTGGGTGCGCATCGGTGCGGGCGATGCTGCGCTGCCCGCCTTCGAGGCCGAGGGCGACGAGCGCCTGCGCAAGCTCGATTGCGGCCCCTACGACGTGGCGACCAGCGCCCCGCGCATCGTCGAGAACTTCCTGGACATGGCGCACTTCGGTTTCGTGCACGACGGCTGGCTCGGCACGCGCGAGGCCACGGCCATCGACGACTACCGTGTCGAGCCCACGCCCACGGGCCTGCGTGCCACGGGCTGCAAGGCCTGGCAGCCGCAGTCCAACCTGCACTCGACGCTGCCGGCCCAGGTCGAGTACACCTACGAGGTGACCGGCCCCTACACGGCGGTGCTGACCAAGGTGCCCGAGGCCGGCACCACGGCCGTGGCCGGCTGGCGCGAGTCCATCGCGCTGTTCGTGTGCCCGCTCACGCCGGAGACCAGCCGCGTGTGGTTCCGCCTGGCCG
This sequence comes from Acidovorax sp. GW821-FHT09B03, assembly GCF_059418305.1. NCBI lineage: Bacteria > Pseudomonadati > Pseudomonadota > Betaproteobacteria > Burkholderiales > Comamonadaceae > Acidovorax > Acidovorax sp. GW821-FHT09B03. Next base: position 302,537 of record NZ_JBWKPP010000004.1, on the reverse strand, counting down.
TGGCCGACTTCGCATCGCCCGACGAGAGGCTGCAGGCCTTCCAGCACACCATCTTCACCCAGGACCAGCCCGTGCTGGAGTCCCAGACACCGCAACGCCTGCCGCTGGACCTGCGCGCAGAGTTGCATACCGCCGCCGACAAGGCATCATCCGCCTACCGCCGCTACCTGCGCGCCAGCGGCATCACCTTTGGAGTTTGCTGATGTTCAAAGTCCCCCCCATCCCCGCCGCGCGCATCCCCGAGCTGCTGCGCGCCATGCCCAAAGCCGAGCTGCACATCCACATCGAGGGATCGCTGGAGCCCGAGCTGATCTTCGCGCTGGCGCAGCGCAACGGCCTGTCGCTGCCCTATGCCGATGTGGAGGCGCTGCGCAGCGCCTACGCCTTCACCAACCTGCAGAGCTTCCTCGACATCTACTACGCGGGCGCCAGCGTGCTGCTGCACGAGCAGGATTTCTACGACATGGCGCGCGCCTACCTGGTGCGCGCCGCGGCCGACAACGTGCTGCACGCCGAGCTGTTCTTCGACCCCCAGACCCACACCGAGCGCGGCGTGGCGATGGAAACGGTGGTCAACGGCCTGCACCGCGCCTGCGTGGACGCGAAGGCCGACCTGGGTATCAGCGCCACGCTGATCCTGTGCTTCCTGCGCCACCTGAGCGAGGAGTCGGCTTTCGAGACGCTGGAACAGGCCCAGCCGTTTCTGGACAAGATCGTCGGCGTGGGCCTCGACAGCAGCGAGGTCGGCAACCCGCCCGAGAAGTTCGCGCGCGTGTTCGCGCGCTGCCGCGAGCTGGGCCTGCATCTCGTGGCCCACGCGGGCGAGGAGGGGCCGCCGGCCTATATCTGGAGCGCGCTCGACGTGCTCAAGGTCGAGCGCATCGACCATGGCGTGCAGGCCGTGCACGACGCCGCGCTGATGCAGCGCCTGGCGCAGGACCGCATTGCGCTCACCGTGTGCCCGCTGTCCAACCAGAAGCTGTGCGTGTTCCCCAACCTGGCCGACCACAACCTGGCGAAACTGCTCGACGCGGGCCTGGCCGCGACCGTCAACTCGGACGACCCGGCCTACTTCGGCGGCTACATCAACGACAACTTCACCGAGGTGTTCGCCGCCACGGGCATGACGGTGCGCCATGCCTACCAGCTGGCGTTCAACAGCTTCGAAGCCAGCTTTGCGGGCAACGCCGACAAGCGGGTGTGGGAGCACAAGCTCAAGGAGCGCTTCGAGCGCTTCATGGAGCACGACTACTGATCCCGGGGCGCTCGCACCAGAGGAGTGCAGAAATTCAGGGTAAACCCTATAATTCAACTTTATGTAAGCATTTGTTGGCTCCCGTGAGGTGCTGGCACTGCTGAATGCGGCCCCTGGGGGCCGTATTTTTTTGCGCAACCCACGCCCCTTCCTGGCCGGAGCCTTCCCCATGTTTCTCAATCAGCTGTCCATCGGCAAGCGCCTGACCCTGGTGCTCGGTGTGATCCTTGCCCTGTTCCTGCTCAGTTCCATCGTGGCCGTGGTCCGCCTGGGCCAGCTCGGTACCGAGATCGACACCATGGTCAACGACAACATCAAGGTCGAGCGTGCCGGTGCCGACTGGCTGCGCCACACCACTTCGGGTGTGCAGCGGGCCGCCGCCATCGCCAAGAGCAGCGACGCCTCGCTGATCCCCTACTTCGCGCCCGCCACGGCCACCTCCATCAGCGAAACCAACGAACTGCAGAAGTTCATTGAATCGAAGATGGACACGTCCGCTGAAAAGGAACTGTTCACCAAGGTCGGTGAACTGCGCAAGGCCTACCTGGCCGCCCGCGAAGAGGTGAGCAAGTTCAAGCAGGCCGGCGATGCCGAGAACGCCAGCAAGGTGTTCAGCGAGCGCTTCGAGCCCACCTCGCGTGACTACCTGGCCGGGGTGCAGCAACTGGTCAGTGCCCAGCGCTCCGATCTGGATGCCGCCGGCAAGCGCGCCGAGGAACTGCGTTCCCAGACCACCGTGCTGCTGTACGTGTGCACGGCCATCTCCCTGGTGCTCGGGGCCCTGCTGGCCTGGCTGCTGGCCACCAGCATCACGCGCCCGCTGCGCAAGGCGGAAGCGATCGCCGAGTCCATCGCCAACATGGACCTGACCGGTGCCCCCCAGGCCAGCTACGCCAATGACGAGACCGGCCACCTGCTGCGCTCGCTCGATGTCATGCGCAGCGCGCTGCACGGCTCGCTGCAGCAGGTGCGCGGCGTGGTGGACAGCATCTCCACCGCCAGCGCGCAGATCGCCATCGGCAACCAGGACCTGAGCGCGCGCACCGAACAGACGGCCGCCAACCTGGAGGAGACGGCAAGCTCCATGGAAGAGCTCACCAGCACCGTGCGCCAGAGCGCCGACTCGGCCGTGCAGGCCAACCAGATGGCCGCGTCGGCCGCCCAGGTGGCGCAGCGCGGCGGCGAGGTCGTGGCCCAGGTGGTGAGCACCATGGACGCGATCAACGCCAGCAGCAAGAAGATCAGCGACATCATTGGCACCATCGACGGCATCGCCTTTCAGACCAACATCCTGGCGCTCAACGCCGCCGTGGAGGCGGCGCGTGCCGGCGAGCAGGGCCGGGGCTTTGCCGTGGTGGCCAGCGAAGTGCGCAGCCTGGCGCAGCGCAGCGCCGAGGCCGCCAAGGAGATCAAGACCCTGATCGGCCAGTCGGTCGAGAAGGTGGAATCGGGCGCTGCGCTGGTGCAGAACGCCGGCAGCACCATGGACGAGATCGTGGGGTCCGTGCGCCGCGTGACCGACATCATCGGCGAGATCAGCGCCGCAGCATCGGAGCAGAGCCAGGGCATCAGCCAGGTGAACGTGGCCGTCAGCCAGCTCGACCAGATGACGCAGCAGAACGCTGCGCTGGTGGAGGAATCCACCGCGGCCGCCGAGAGCCTCAAGGACCAGGCCGCGCGCCTGTCGGACGTGGTCGGCGCCTTCCGGCTGGGCGCACCCTCGGGCGCATTGCGCCTGCATTGAGCGCCAAAAACGCGCAACTGGTTACAATACCCACCCGCAAAGGCTGCTGTCCCGGCAGCCTTTTGCTTTTTCTGCCATCGGGACCATGTAGAGGACTACCATGTATAAAAACCTCGCCACCGCACTGCGTGCGGTCTGTGTGAGTGCGCTGTTCGGCGCCGTTTCCATCTCCCCCGCCTTTTCCCAGTCCAGCAAGACGGCGCCCGCAGCGCCCGTCAAGGCCGGCTTCGTCTATGTCTCGCCCATCACCGAGGCCGGCTGGACCAGGCAGCACGACGAGGGCCGCAAGGCCGTGGAGGCGGCGCTGGGCAGGGACGTCAAGACCACCTTCGTCGCGGACGTGGCCGAGGGGGCCGACGCCGAGCGCGTGATCCGCGACCTGGCCGCCACCGGCCACCAGATCATCTTCACACCGAGCTTCGGCTACATGGAGCCCACGCTCAAGGTCGCGCAGGACTACCCGAACGTGAAGTTCGAGTCCATCACCGGCTACAAGACGGCCGCCAACGTGGCCGCCGCCAACGCGCGCTATTACGAGGGCCGCTACCTGGCCGGCATCGCCGCCGGCCGCATGAGCAAGACCGGCGTGGCCGGCTATGTGGCGGGCTTTCCCATTCCCGAGGTGCTGCAGGGCATCAACGCCTTCACCCTGGGCATGCGCTCGGTCAACCCCAAGGCCACCGTCAAGGTGGTCTGGCTCAACGCCTGGTTCGATCCGCCCAGGGAGCGCGATGCCGCCATGGTGCTGTTCAACCAGGACGTGGACGTGATCGCCTTCCACACCGGCTCCACCGCCGTGATGGCCGCCGCCCAGGAGCGCGGCAAGATGGCCGTGGCCTACCACTCCGACATGCGCGGCACGGGGCCCGATGCGCAGATCGTCGCCGTCACCCACCAGTGGGGCCGCTACTACACCGAGCGCGTGCGCGCCGTGCAGGCCGGCACCTGGAAGAGCGCCACCGTCTGGGGCGGCGTGCGCGAGGGCCTGATCCGCGTGGGCGACTTCGGCCCCAAGGTGCCGCAGGCCGTGCAGCAGGAAGTGCTGGCCGCGCAAAAGGCCGTGGGCGCAGGCACGCTGCACCCCTTCCGCGCAGGCAAGGCCGCCGTGCGCGATAACGAAGGCCGCGAGGTCATCGCCGCAGGGCAGGTGCTCAGCGACGAGCAGATCCTCAAGATGAACTGGCTCGCCGAAGGCGTGCAGGGCAAGCTCAGCCACTGAACCTCGCATACCCATTATGGGCGGCTGCATATGCAGCGGCACGCCTGTGCCGCTAAGCTAGTCCCCATGCGTGTCTACCGTTCTGCCCTTTTGCGTTTCGCCGACGATGGCTCGGCCCTGTACGACGAGGATGGCCTGCTGGCCATCGCCCCCGATGGCGCGGGCCGCCAGCGCGTGGTGGCCGCGGGCGCGTGGAGTACCCTGGCGCCCACCTACGGGCAGGGCGCGGTCGAGCACCTGCCCGGCCGCCTCATCGCGCCGGGCTTCGTCGACATGCACATCCACTTCCCCCAGACGGATGTGATCGGCGCGCCTGCCGCGGGCCTGCTGCCCTGGCTGGAGAACTACACCTTCCCGCACGAGTCGCGCTTCGTCGACCCGGCCTACGGCGCCCAGGTGGCCGGCTTTTTTGTGGACGAGTTGCTGCGCAACGGCGTGACCACGGCGCTGACATTTGCCACCTCGCACCCTGCGAGTGTGGACGCACTGTTCACCGAAGCGCAGAACCGCCAACTGCGCCTGATCACCGGCAAGGTGCTTCAGGACCGCCATTCGCCCGACGGCGTGCGCGACCTCACCGAGCAAAGCCTCATCGACACCGAGGCGCTGATCCGGCGCTGGCACGGCGTGGACCGCCTGGGTTACGCCATCACGCCGCGCTTCGCGCCCACCAGCACGCACGAGCAATTGCAGGGCGCAGGCGAACTGGCCGCGCGCCACCCCGACGTGTGGATCCAGTCGCACGTGGCCGAGAACCTCGACGAAGTGCGCTGGGCGCGCGAGCTGTTCCCGGCCTCGCGCAGCTACCTGGGCGTGTATGGCGACTACGGCCTGATGCGCGAGCGCGCGGTGTACGCCCACTGCATCCATTTCGACGACGACGACCGCGCGCTGATGCGCGACACCGGCACCGTGGCCGCCGTCAGCCCCACCAGCAACCTGTTCCTGGGCAGCGGCTTCTTCGACTATGCGGGCGCCGACCGCGTGGGCTTCGGCTATGGCCTGGCCAGCGACGTGGGGGGTGGCACCAGCTTCAGCCCGTTTCGCACCATGCTGGCCGCCTACTACGTGGGGCGCGAAGGGCAGACCAAGCAGGGCCTGAGCCTCTCGCCCCAGCAGCTGTGGTGGCAGCACACGGCAGGCGCCGCCAAGGCCCTGGGCCTGGGCGGCGTGGTCGGCAACCTGCAGCCCGGCTGCGAGGGCGACTTCGTCGTGATCAACCCCGCCGCCACCCCGCTGCTGGCGCGCAAGACGGCCCAGGCCGGCAACCTGGACGAACTGCTGTTCGCGATGATCGTGCTGGGCGACGACCGCCTGGTCGAGCGCACGGTGATCAGCCAGTCAGTCCTGGATTTGCAGGCTGCAGGCACCTGACGGGCGGCCTGGCATCCGGGACCATGCTGCGTACCGTGTCCTGCGCCGCTCCCTGGCTGGCCCTCGCGGCGGGCCTGCTGGCAGGCGAGCCCGTCCGGGCCCAATTGGCGAGCGACAGCACCGCCGCACAGCGGGTGCAGGAAGCCTGCCGCTCCGAGGTCTCGAAGTTCGAGGAGGCCATCGGTTTCATTCGCCGCTCGCAGGGCAACCAGGCGGCCGCGGACCTCAAGGAGAAGCTGCTGCCCGCCCAGCTGGAGCGCGACATCCTGTTCAAGGAAGGCTACTGCGGCCTGGCGCGCCACATCCGCGAGAAAAAGCTGAGGTGACACTTGCGCAGCGCCGCGCCGCGCCGGGCGGTGGGCGCGTGAAAAAGCCCGGCTCCAAGGGCTGGTGCGCGGGGCCGGTGGCAGCGTCCTGCCTAGAATACGGCGCAGGAGTTAACCAATGAGCATCAAAAGCGACAAATGGATCCGCCGCATGGCGGCCGACCACGGCATGATCGAACCCTTCGAGCCCGGCCAGGTGCGCGAGGCCGAGGGCCGCAAGATCATCAGCTACGGCACCAGCAGCTATGGCTACGACATCCGCTGTGCGCCGGAATTCAAGGTCTTCACCAACATCCACAGCACGGTGGTGGACCCGAAGAACTTCGACGAAAAAAGTTTCGTCGACTTCCATGGCGACAGCTGCATCATCCCGCCCAACAGCTTTGCGCTTGCACGCACGGTCGAGTATTTCCGCATTCCGCGCAACGTGCTCACCATCTGCCTGGGCAAGAGCACCTATGCGCGCTGCGGAATCATCGTCAACGTCACACCCTTCGAACCCGAATGGGAAGGCTATGTGACGCTGGAATTTTCCAACACCACGCCGCTGCCGGCGCGCATCTACGCGGGCGAGGGCTGCGCGCAGGTGCTGTTCTTCGAGAGCGATCCCGACGACGTCTGCGAAGTCTCGTACAAGGACCGTGGCGGCAAATACCAGGGCCAGGTCGGCGTGACCCTGCCCAAGGCCTGACCGCCCAGGGCGCATGCGCGCCGCCGGCGGTCCTGTCCTACAGGGCCAGGGCACTTCGGCTGAAGTGCAAGTGTTGGTAAGTTTCCTAGCATGGATGCATGCCTGCGGATGTTCGCAGGGTCCGTGTGAAGGAGTCCAACATGATCGACTTTGTTGACCCGTCCGCACCCCGCACGATGGCGGGTGCCGACCTGCCCCACCTGGCTGGCCCCAGCGCCGCCCGCCATGACCAGCATGGCGAGGCCGAGATCCATTACTGGCCGTGCGAAGTGCTGGATGCCTTCATCCTGCAGATGGCCAAGCGTGGCCACTGTGTGAACACGGCCATGATGCTCGGCCACCCGCCGTATGCGCAGGAACAGCTGGCGATCGCGCGCCAGCACCGTGACAGCGAACTGGACGGGCTCGCCGCCCGTCTGGGAGACTATTTCAGCACCGGTCCGGCTTCGGGCTCCACGCACACCCTGTTGCGCCCCTGGCCCTTGGCCTCGTAGAGCGCGGCATCGCTGCGGCGCATCATCTCGTGGGCGCTGTCCTGCCCCGGGCGCAGGCTGGCAATGCCCGCGCTCACCGTGATCCGCCCCACCAGAGGATCGTCCTGCGCCGCCATGCCGTCCACGATGGACTGGGCGATCGCGCGGGCGCCACCAAGGTCGGTGTCGGGCAGCACCACGGCAAACTCCTCGCCGCCGAGCCGCGCGATCACGTCCGACGCTCGCAGGCGCTGCTGCAGCGTCAGCGCCAGCCGGCGCAGCACCTCGTCTCCCGCTTCATGCCCGAAGCTGTCGTTCACGCGCTTGAAATGGTCCACGTCCACCGAGACCAGGCTCAGGGGCCGGCCGCTGCGGCGCGCCAGGGCCAGCGCAAACTCCATCCTGCTGTCGAACCCCCGGCGGTTGAGCAGGCCGGTCAGGGCATCGGTGCGGGCCTGCAGGTCCAGCGCGCGGTTGGCGGCCTCCAGCTCCAGGGTGCGCACCCGCACCTTGTCTTCCATGGCTTCATGGGCCGCCATGAGGCGCTGCGTCATGCCGCTCAGGGCCGATGACAACTGGTGCACCTCGCGGTTGTGGGTGACCAGCGGAATCGTGGCCCCCGGCTTTCCCGATTCCACGAGGCTGGCCGCATCGGCCAGGACATAGAGGTCTTCGCTCAGGCGGCGGACCGCGATCCAGGCCAGGCCGGAGGCCAGCACGGCCGCCAGCAGGCCGATCACCACGGCCATGTGCACGGCACGGTTGGCTTCCGCGAACGCGACCTCCACCGGCTCCCGCGCCACGATGTGCCAGCCTAGGTCGCTGGGGGCGTTGCGGGCTTCCATGCGCACGCTGGAGGTCAGGTAGTTCTTGCCGTCGGCCCAGGGCACCACGCTGGCGGGCCGGGTGCCCGACTCCCGGGTGGCCACGGTCAGTGGCACGGGCAGGCGCTGGCCGCCGGCTTCGAGCGGGCTGCGGTACTCCGGCGGCGAGAAAATGAGCTTGCCCGTGCGGTCGAACACGAACAGGTCCACCGAGGCGCCCTGGATGCCAACGGGGGCCAGGCTTTGCAGCACCTCGCGCGTCCACTCCCAGCTGCCGTGCATGCCCAGCACGCCGACTGTCGTCTGCCCTGTGCGGATGGGGGCGGCAAAGTCCACGAAGCGGTGGGGTTCCCCCGAGGTGTTGGGTGGCAGCAGGGTCTCCAGCAGCTTGGCCGGGTGCACGTCGCCCACATGCAGTTGCGCAAGCCCGGCGATGAACCAGGGCCGCTCGCGCACGCTTTCACCCTCCAGCAGCCCCTTGGTCGCGGCCCGCACCACCCCCTGGACATCGGCCACGCCGATCCACAGGCTGTGCGGATCGATGGCCTGGCTGCGTGCCAGCAACTGGCGCACCTCGACCGAGCCCAGGCCGTGCTCCCAGATGCCTGGAGCATCGGCCAGCACCTGCACCACACGGCTGCGTTCGTACAGGCCCTGGGCGAGCTGCCGGCTGGCGTTGTCGGCCACGGTGTGCAGCGCCCGGCTGGCGTCGCGCTGAATGCGCAGCTGGAGCAATTCGCCAAAACCCAGGGACAGCAGCACGGCCAGCCCGACAACGAGCACCGCGAACACCAGCGAAATCTGCGTGCGCAGGCTCTGGCCGTGAAACCGGGTGGGATGGGTCATGGTAGTGGGGTGGTCCCTGGCGGGGAATGTGCGCCCGCTCCCATGTTCCCGTCAATGCCCCGGGGGCGCGGTGTTGGCGGAGCGCAGCACCAGGCGGGCAGCCGCCAGGTCCCAGCCGGCCCAGCCGCAGCTCTTGAACAGCACGGGCCCGGTGCGGGACCGCGCAGCACCTGCCTGCCGCACCACGTCCCGCAGCGTGGGCAGGCGCGCGACATCGAGCCCGGCCTGCAGCAGGTCGCCGGCCTCGTGCCCGGCATCGGCCGTGTCCACCACCACCGTGCCCTGCTGTGCCATCCACTGGCACAGCCCGGGCGAGAGTTCGGCCATGGTGGGGGTGTAGGCACCGACCGCCGCCACGAAGGCATCGTGCCGGGGCCGGGCGCCCAGCACCACCGCCGTGCCCGGGGTGCATGCCGCCACCAGGGGGCAGTGGGCCAGGGCCGCGTCGGCGTCCTGCACGACCCGGGCCTTTGCGCCCAGGGCGCGGGCCGCCTGTGCCAGGGCTTCGGCACTGGCCGCGCTGCGCGAAGCGACCCAGACCTCGCGCACGCCGAGCACCTCCACGAAGGCCTGCACATGGGCCAGGCCCTGCACGCCGGCACCCACGACGAGCAACGGGCCCTGCGGCACCGGCGCCAGGCGCTGCGCTGCCAGCAGCGAGACGGCCGCCGTGCGCCGGGCCGTGACGGTGGGGCCGTCCAGCACCACGCGGCGCTCGCCGCTGGCCACGTCGAACACCACCACGTCGCCCTGGATGGTGGGCTGGCCGCGCGCCGCATTGCCCGGGGTCAGGGTGATCAGCTTGGCCATGGCCACCGTGCGGTCGCTGGCCGGCATCACGAACAGCGTGCTGCCGCCCGCGAGCGGCAGCACGCCGCGCGGCGGCACGGCGATGCCCTCGTCCTGCAGCAGGGCTGCGATCTCGTCGGCCAGCGCGGCCCAGGGCAGCAGGCCGGCCGTGGCCTCGGGGCCGAGCATGGGGGCGGGGGATGAAGGCGGTACGGAATGCATCGGCAGACTGTACACAGCCCGGGCGCGTGTCGGCACGGGCCGGCCCCCGGTTCAGTGGGTGGCGCCAGCCCCGAGCGCGATGTCCTGCTGCGCCAGCACAGCCGCCCACAGCGCGGCATGCAGGCCGCGCACCATGTCGCGCAGCGCCATGTGGGGCGTGCCCTGGCCGGGCAGCCAGGGCACGTGCACGAAGCCGCCGCGCATGCCTGCCGCTCCCTCGGTGGCCAGCAGGTGCAGGAGGCCGTAGAGCACGTGGTTGCAGACGAAGGTGCCGGCGGTCTGCGACACCTCGCAGGGCACACCGGTGCGCTGCACGGCGCGCAGCATGGCCTTGATGGGCAGGCTGGCAAAGTAGGCCGCCGGGCCGCCCGGTACGATGGCGCCGTCGATGGGCTGGGCGCCCCGGTTGTCGGGAATGCGGGCGTCGTCCACATTGATGCCGATGCGCTCGATCGACAGGGCCGCCCGGCCACCGGCCTGCCCCAGGCACACCGAAAGGGCAGGGCGCAGCTGCCGGTGCAGGGCAGCCAGGCGCTCCAGGGCCTGGCCGAACACGGTGGGCAGTTGCGCCGAAACCACCGTATGCCCACCGATGCACTGGCCCTGCAGCGCCTGGGCCAGCAGCCAGCTCGGGTTCACGGCATCGCCGCCGAACGGGTCGAAGCCCGTGAGCAGGATGACGGGGTTGCTGGCGTCCGAGGGCAGGTGGTGGGGATGGGGCAGCATGGGCAGGGCGGGTGGTGGGGCGGCGACAGCCTGCATGGTAGCGCGCTGGTTTCCTACCTGCATCCGGTGTTCGCGAGGGCGCGTCGCGCGTAACATGCGGTCCATGCCCCCATCCGGTGGGGGCGCTGGAGAATCGAAGATGAAATGGGAAGGCAATCGGGAATCCGACAACGTGGAGGACCGCCGGGACGAGGGCGGTGGTGGCGGCGGCGGCTCGCCCATCTTCGGCGGCCGCAGCATCGGCATCGGTACCATCGTGATCGCCCTGGTGGGCGGCTGGGTGCTGGGCATCAACCCGCTGACCATCCTGGGCCTGCTCAGCGGCGGCGGGCCGCCCGCGCAGGTACAGCAGCAACCGCAAGGGCCGGCACACCGCCCGCCGGCCGACGACACCATGGCGCGCTTCGTGTCCACCGTGCTGGCCGATACCGAGGACGTGTGGCAGGGCGTGTTCCGCCAGGGCGGCGGCACCTACCAGGAGCCGCGGCTGGTGCTGTTCCGCGGCTCCACCCCCACGGCCTGCGGTGCCGGCCAGGCGGCCATGGGCCCGTTCTACTGCCCGGCCGACCAGAAGGTCTACATCGACCTGGGCTTCTACGAAACCCTCAAGAACCGCCTGGGCGCGCCGGGCGACTTCGCCCAGGCCTACGTGATCGCGCACGAGGTGGGGCACCACGTGCAGAACCTGCTGGGCATCAGCGGCAAGATGGACCAGATGCGCGGCCGCGTGAGCAAGACCGAGTACAACGCCCTGTCCGTGCGCCTGGAGCTGCAGGCCGACTGCTTTGCCGGCGTGTGGGCGCACCATGCGCAGGCCGCCCGCAAGATCCTGGAGCAGGGCGATGTGGAGGAGGCCATGAATGCCGCTGCCAAGATCGGCGACGACGCCCTGCAGCGGGCCGGTGGCGGCCGGGTGGTGCCCGAGAGCTTCACCCATGGCAGCAGCGCCCAGCGCCAGCGCTGGTTCAACAACGGCCTGCAGAACGGCAGCGTCAAGGGCTGTGACACCTTTTCCGCGCGCAACCTGTGATGGGCCCTGAGCCGTCCTCCGCTGCGGTTCGCGAGGGGACGGCCGGCGCCGGGCCCGCCGTGTCGCCGCCCTCTGGCGCGGCGGCGGCCTGGTCGGCCGCTGCGGTCACGGTCCCGCATGCCGTGGGCCTGGGGCTGCTGGCCTTCGCGCCGCTGGCCGGCGGTTATTCGCTGGCGGCCCTGGCCCTGTGGTCGGCCGCCTTGCCCGGCCTGCTGCTGACCGTGCTGGCGCCGCGCCCGGGTGTCGTCTACGCGCCGACCACCGTGGTAGCCCTGCTGTTCGCCGCCGTGGTGGCCACGGCCCACGGCGCGGCGGGCACCCTGGGCCTCACGGCGCGCCAGGTGCTGGCCGTGAGCGGTGCCACCGTGGCGCTGGCTTTCGGCTTCCAGTGGCTGCTGGGGGTGCTGCGGCTGGCCTCGGTGGCGCGTTTTCTGCCGATTTCGGTGACCCATGGCTTTGCTGCGGGCGTGGGCCTGTCCATGGTCGTGGGCCAGCTGCGCAATGGCCTGGGCGCCGGCACCGGCTGGGGCTGGGACCTGCGCACGGCATGGCATGCTGCGGCGGCCCTGGCGGTAGTGGGCCTGGCGGTGCTGCTGCGCCGGCGCTGGCCCCGCATGCCGGGCCTGCTCACGGCCGTGGTGCTGGTGGCGCTGGCGGTGGCCGTGGCCGGCCTGTGGGGTGTGGGCATGGGCGCCGTGTTCGCACCGGCCGTCACGCCAAGCGCCTTCGCCGGGCCGCTGTGGCCCGACTGGACGGGCATTCCCTGGCTGGAGCTGGCGCACCGGCACGGCTCGGCGCTGGTGGTGCTGGCCCTGCTGATGGCGCTGGTCAACAGCCTGGAGATCCTGGTCTTCAACCAGGAGCTGGAGCTCGACCATGGCCTGCGTGGCAACCCCAACCTGGCCCTGCGGCGCGAGAGCGTGCTGGGCGTGCTCTGCGGCCTGGCGGGCATGATCCCGGCGTCCACCAGCGCCTCGCGTTCGCGCATCGTGCTCGCGCAGGCCGGTGCCTCGGCCAGCGCACCGCGCTGGCATGCGGGCATCATGCTGGCAGTGGCGCTCACGGGCGCCTGGTGGCTGCACTGGGTGCCCATGGCCTGCCTGGCCGGCGGGCTGGTGCTGGCAGGGTTGATGCAGGTGCCCGGCCTGTTGTGGTCGCCAGGGTATGCGCGCCGCTCCAGCGTGACCTGGGCGCAAAGCTGGCTGGTGGCGCTGGTGTTCGCCGTCATGGGCGGCGTGGGGGCGCTGGTGGCCGGGCTGGTGGTGGCCACCTTCGTGCTGCTGCGCGATTCGGCCTCCAAGGTGTTGCGCCATGTGCGGCTGGACGGGCAGATGCGGTCGCGCCGCCTGCGCCGTGCGGGCTCCGACACCTGGCTGGCGCCGCGCATGAACCAGGTCGCGGTGTTCGAGCTGCAGGGCGTGATGTCCTTTGGCGTGGCCGCGCACCTGGCCGAGCAGGTGCGGCTGATGCTGCAGCCCCGCCACCGCTGGGTGGTGCTGGACGCCAGCCGCGTGCCGGCCTGGGACAGCACCGCCCTGGCGCAGCTGCGGGCCCTGGTGCGCGACCTGGGCCTGCAGGGCGTGGCCTGCGCCGTGGCCGCGCTCGACCGGGTGGCGGCCGAGCAGGTGGGCTCCGGCGTGCGCAGCTTCGCCGATGGCGACCGGGCCCTGGAATGGGCCGAGGCGGCGATCCTTGCCGAACGGCCCGAGCATGAACGGCCTGTCTATCCCGAGCAGGACAGGCTCGGCGAAATTGGCGAAGGCATCGCCACGGAGGCCCGGCTGGCGCTGGAGGCCCTGCTGGAAGCGCTGCCCATGGCGGCCCATGGTGTGGTGTTCAACGCCGGCGATACCGACCGCGACCTGCTGGTCGTGCAGTCGGGCCACATCACGCTGGTGACCCAGTGGCCGCCCGAGCGGGGCCTGCGCCTGGCCACCGTGGGGCCGGGCATGGCGTTCGGGGAGATGGCCTTCCTCAATGGCGCGGCCCGCACCGCCAGCGCCGGGGCGGAACTCGGCCCCGCGCAGCTGGTGCGGTTGTCGCGGGCGCACTTCGATGCCTGGGCGCACCGCTACCCCGAAGCCGCGCTGACCGTGATGAACAACATTGCCCAGATCGGTGCGCGCCGCCTCGCGGTCACCACGCGCCAGCTGCGCGCGGTGCTGGAGTAGGGCCTGCCGAGAGGCCTCGGCCCCCGGAAATTACCATCTGTGACTTGATGGTTATTGGTTTGGTGCTATCGAAATAAAAGCACCAAACCCAGTCTTGTGGCGGCATGCCTCGGTGAATTCACCCTTGCTTACCACCCCCATGGTGTGTTTGGGCCACCGGTGCGACAATAGAAGGCTAAATGACAAGTTCTTTTTCCAATCTTTCGCTGGCCGAGCCGCTGGCGCGTGCCGTGGCCGAAATGGGCTACGAGTCCATGACGCCCATCCAGGCCCAGGCCATTCCGGTGGTGCTCACCGGCCAGGATGTGATGGGTGCCGCCCAGACCGGTACCGGCAAGACGGCGGCGTTCTCGCTGCCGCTGCTGCAGCGCCTGCTCAAGCACGAGAGCAGTTCCACATCGCCCGCCCGCCACCCCGTGCGTGCGCTGGTGCTGCTGCCCACGCGCGAACTGGCCGACCAGGTGGCCCAGCAGATCGCGCTGTACGCCAAGTACACCAAGCTGCGCAGCACCGTGGTCTTCGGCGGCATGGACATGAAGCCCCAGACCATCGAGCTCAAGAAGGGCGTCGAGGTGCTGGTGGCCACGCCGGGCCGCCTGCTGGACCACATCGAGGCCAAGAACGCGGTGCTCAACCAGGTCGAGTACGTGGTGCTCGACGAGGCCGACCGCATGCTGGACATCGGCTTTCTGCCCGACCTGCAGCGCATCCTGTCCTACCTGCCCAAGCAGCGCACCACGCTGCTGTTCTCGGCCACGTTCTCGCCCGAGATCAAGCGCCTGGCCGGCAGCTACCTGCAGAACCCCATCACCATCGAGGTGGCTCGCCCGAACGAGACGGCCTCCACGGTGGAACAGCGCTTCTACAGTGCCAACGACGACGACAAGCGCCGTGCCATCCACCAGGTGCTCAAGACCCGGGGGCTCAAGCAGGCCTTCATCTTCGTGAACAGCAAGCTCGGTTGCGCCCGCCTGGCGCGCAGCCTGGAGCGCGAAGGCCTCAAGACGGCGGCCCTGCACGGTGACAAGAGCCAGGACGAGCGCCTGAAGGCCCTGGAAGCCTTCAAGAAGGGTGAAGTCGACCTGCTGGTGTGCACCGACGTGGCCGCGCGTGGACTCGACATCAAGGACGTGCCCGCGGTGTTCAACTTCGACGTGCCGTTCAACGCCGAAGACTACGTGCACCGCATCGGCCGTACCGGCCGTGCCGGCGCCTCGGGCCTGGCGGTCACTCTGGTGTCGGGCAGCGATGCCCGCCTGGTGGCCGACATCGAGAAGCTCATCAAGAAGAAGATCGAGCTCGAAGCCATCGAGTACGACGAAGACCAGCCGCGTGGCCGCATCAACGATGGCCGCCGTGCCTGGCGCGAAGCGGGCGAAACCGGCGATGGCCGTGACGCCATTGCCTCCGGCCCGCGCCGCGAGCGCGAACGCGAGCACCGCCCTGGCCGTGAAACCCGCGAACCGCGCGAGCAGCACCGGGGCTTCCGCCCTGCAGTGGCATCGCGCGACCCGTTCTTCGAAAAGCCCTACGAATCCAGCGCGGCTGCCGACGCAGCCCCCGCCTGGGAATCGGCCCGATCGGCCCCGCGCAGCAGCGTGTCCGCCAACATCAAGCCCAAGCGCAAGGTCGCGGCGCTGTTCAAGGCCGCAACCGCCGTCGTCGCCACCACGGACTGACGCACGCGTCGGTGGGCGAGGCTCCAAGGGCTGCTGCGGCAGCCCTTGCCACGTCTGGCGCTCCCTTGGCGCTCCCGCAGCGCTGCAGGGCCGTCGACGGCCGCGGCTCAGCCCGGTGCCTGCGACTGCTCGCAGTGCACCTGCAGCAGCTCGCGGTCGGCCAAGGTGGTGCCAAAGCGCATGGCGCTCAGGCAGCCGCCCCAGACGCAGCCCGTGTCCAGCGCCAGGGTGTCGCTGCGGTCCAGCAATCCCAGCGTGGACCAGTGGCCGAAGGCCACCAGGCTGCCTGCCGCCCGCCGGCCCGGCACGTCGAACCAGGGCATCAGGCCCTCGGGGGGCGTGTCCGCGCTTTCGGTGCTCTCGAAGTCCATCACCCCGCCCGCCGAGCAAAAGCGCAGCCGTGTCATCGCATTCACGATGGTGCGCAGCCGGTCCATGCCGGTGAGCGCCGGGTCCCAGCGGTCCGGGCCGTTGCCGTACATCTGGTGCAGGAAGTCCGGCAGCCCCGGGCCGCGCAGCACGTCCTGCACTTCGCCCGCCAGCGCCAGGGCCTCGTCCACCGTCCATGCGGGCAGCAGGCCGGCATGCACCATGGCCAGGCGCTCTCCCGCGTGGACGTGGGTGCGCATCAGGGGCTGCTGGCGCAGCCAGCCGAGCATGGCATGGCGGTCCTGCGCCTCGAGCACCTGGCCCAGAGTGTCCTTGCGCGAGGGCTTGCGTGCCCCATGCGCCGTCGCCAGCAGGTGCAGGTCGTGGTTGCCCAGCAGCGGGCGCAGCGCATCGCCGTGCCGCATGCAGCGGCGCAGGGCCGCCGCTGATTCGGGCCCCCGGTTCACCAGGTCGCCCAGCAGGTAGATCGTGTCGCGGCTGGCGGAAAAACCGATCTCGTCCAACAGGCGTCCGAGCGCGCTGTCGCAACCCTGGATATCGCCTATGCAGTAAAGTGCCATCGTGTTCCCATTTGTAGAACCATGGATTTTCTGCTGATTGCGCTGCTCACGCTGCTCAATGGCGTCTTTGCCATGTCCGAGCTGGCACTGGCGTCGAGCCGCAAGTCGCGCCTGGCGGCCCTGGCGGCCGAGGGGGACAAGGGCGCGCAGGCCGCGCTCGAACTGCTGGACAACCCGACCCGGTTCCTGTCCTCGGTGCAGGTGGGCATCACCTCCATCGGCATGCTCAACGGCATCATCGGCGAGGCCGCGTTCAGCGATGACCTGGCGCGCTGGCTGCAGGCGCTCGGTGCGCCCGAGCGTGCCGCTGGCATCGCCGCGACTGCGCTGGTGGTCACGGTCATCACCTTCATCACCATCGTCTTCGGTGAACTGGTGCCCAAGCGCATCGGCCAGCTCTACCCCGAGACCGTGGCCCGCTTCGTCGCGCGGCCCATGGCCGGCGTGGCGACGGTGGCCAAGCCCTTCGTGCGCCTGCTGTCGCTGTCCACCCAGGGTGTGCTGAGCCTGCTGCGCATCGACAACAATGCCGGCCGCGCCGTGACGGAAGAGGAGATCGTGGCCAGCCTGGAGGAGGGCCGCGATGCCGGGGTGATCGAGCACCACGAGCACCAGATGGTGCGCAACGTGTTCCGCCTCGATGACCGGCCGCTGACCTCGCTGATGGTGCCCCGCACCGATGTGCAGTGGCTGGAAGCACGGCTGAGCGTGGCCGAAGCCCTGCAGATGGCGGGCACCGGCGGCGGCCATGGCGCCCACTCCTGGTATCCGGTGAGCCGGGGCTCGCTCGACGAGGTGGTGGGCCTGATCAGCGTGGCGCGCCTGCTGGAACTGGGCGTGCAGGCCCCAGGCTCCATCGAGCAGTACGCGCTGCCGGCAGCCTTCCTGCCCGAAACCCTGAGCGGCATGGAACTGCTCGAACAGTTCCGCGCGCGCTCCGGCCGCATGGTCTTCGTGGTCGATGAATATGGCGTGGTGCAGGGCATCATGACGCCGCGCGATCTGCTGGAGGCGATCACCGGGGAGCTTCAGCCGGGCGCCGCCACCGACGCCTGGGCCACGCAGCGCGAGGACGGCGCCTGGCTGCTCGATGGCCTGATGCCGGTCAGCGAACTCAAGGCGCGCCTGGATATTCGCGAGTTACCCGGCGAGGAGCGGGGCCGTTACAACACACTGGCGGGATTGCTCATGGCCGAATCAGGCCATTTGCCTGCCGTGGCCGAGCGCATTGCCTGTGCCGGGTGGATATTCGAGGTGCTTGGCCTGGAAGGCAAGAGAATCGACAGGGTATTGGCACAAATGGAACAGCCTGACCCATCCGGGTGATTACCTGGACAACTGGATATATTTTCGCCCGTGCGGTTGTTTCAACGGCTTGTCGCGATTTTTTTGGCCAACCCGGCAAAATTTGCCCATTATTCCTATAATGGGGCCTCCTTTGTCCACCCAGCAACCCAACATACCATGACAACCAGCTACAAAGAACTCCTCAAGCAACGCGATGCCCTGGAACAGCAAATCGGTGAAGCGCGCAAGCGCGAGCTGTCCGATGCCGTGTCGCAGGTGCGTGCTCTGGTGGCGGAGTTTGGCCTGACCGCGCAGGACGTGTTTCCCAGCGGCCGGGCACGCAGTGCCAGTGCGGGTACCAAGGTAGCGCCCAAGTACCGTGACCCAGCCACGGGCCAGACCTGGACAGGCCGTGGCAAGGCACCGAAGTGGATTCAAAACGAAAACCGCGAGAAATTCGCCATTTGATGGGTTGAATCATCGATTGCGGGACGGCCCTTTGCCGGGCCGCATAAAAAAAGAGCCCGCAGTCGCGGGCTTTTTGCATGGCGTGCACCCTGTGGGTGCGGGTCGGATGCTGCTGCGACGGCCGCAGCGGCAGCACTGCTCACTGGGGAGCCGCGGCTATTTCGCGCAATACCTGGGCCGTGAATTCATCGGCGGGAAAGAATGACTCCACCGCCAGCTCCTGCAAGGTCACGTCCACCGGCGTTCCAAATATGGTGGTGGTGCTGATAAACGAAAGCGTTCCCCGCGCACTTTGAAAGCAGAAGGGCATTACCACACCCAGCATTTCACCGTCGAGCACCAGGGAACTCGATTCATCCGGCGCCGGGTATTCGAGCAGTTCGGCCTGCAGGGCGATCAGCACCGGGTCGGCCGTGGCCTGTATCTGCTGGCGCAGGCGCTCGAACAGATGGGCCCGCCACTGCGCAAGATTGGCGATGTGCGGGGCCAGGCCCTTGGGGTGCAGGCTCAGGCGGAACACGTTCACCGGCCCTTCCAGCAGTTCGGGGCTCACATGGTTGGCCAGCAGCGCCTGGGCGGCGCGGTTGGTGGCCACCACGTTCCAGCAGCGGTCCAGCGCCAGCGCCGGGCAGGGCTCGTGCCCCTTGAGAACCAGCTCCACAGCCTGGCGTGCGGCGGCCAGGGCCGGGTCGTCCAGCGCGCGCTCGCGGTACATGGGCGCATAGCCGGCCGCCACCAGCAGCGCATTGCGCTCGCGCAGCGGGATCGCCAGGCGCTCGCACAGGCGCAGCACCATCTCGCGGCTGGGGTTGGTGCGTCCCGTCTCCATGAAGCTCACATGGCGGGTGGAGATGTCCGCCTCGTCGGCCAGCTCCAGCTGGCTCAGGTGGCGCTGCTGACGCCAGGTGCGCAGGTGGTCCCCGAACGAAGCGGGGCCCGGCGTGCTGCCGCGGTGGCCGGCGGCCGCAGGCCGGTGGGGCAGGGAGGGGCGTGGGGCGTGGTGTGGGCTGGTCATGCCCTGCATCCTAGAGGCATATCGCACGCGGGCCATTACCTCGCAGGTCATCGACGCCGTGAGCGGTCGCGGCAACCATGGAGGCTCTTGCACTTCAACACAACCCAAGGAGTCCATCATGTCCTATCTGTCCTCTCCCTCGTTCCTGCGTGCCGTGGTGTGGTTCGATGCTGCCACGGGGGTACTGCTCGCCGCCCTGCACCTGGCGCTCACCGAGCCCCTGTCGCAGTGGCTCGGCCTGCCGGCGGGCCTGGTCTCGGCCAGCGGGCTGGCGCTCATCGGCTTTGCGCTGCTGGCGGCCGTGATTGCGGGCCAGCTCCACACGCCGCGGGGCCTGCTCGGGCTGCTGGTGGCGGGCAATGCCGCCTGGGCCCTGGCCAGCCTGGGCCTGTTGCTGTCCTCGGCCGTGGCCCCCACGGGCTGGGGCCAGGCCTACCTGGTCGTGCATGTGGTGTCGGTGGGCCTGCTGGCCGAACTGCAGTGGTTCGGCATGCGCCGCCTGCCGTCGATGGCCGCTGCTGCCTGAAGGCCTGCACGCACGCGCATCGGCCACAGGACCTGTGCCTGCATGGGGCGTGAGAGGGGGGCCTTGGCCCCCCTTTCGGCGTGTAGGCGCCCACCGCTTTCATGCACATGCATACCCCCACCGTTTCATCCGCCACGCGGGACTGACAGAATAGGCCTTGTCGCATCACAGGAGTCAGCCATGGCCACATCGACCAAGTCGTCGCCCCAGCCCGCCCGTCACGCTTTTGCCAGCACGCTCAAGAACTTCAAGACCGCGTCCGGCAAGACCGGACAGTTCTATTCGCTCCCTGCGCTCGCCAAGGAGTTTCCCTCGATCAACCGCCTGCCGGTATCCATCCGCATCGTGCTCGAATCGGTGCTGCGCAACTGCGATGGGCGCAAGGTCACGGCCGAGCATGTGCGCCAGCTGGCGCACTGGGGTCCCACGGCCGAGCGCAAGGACGAGATCCCCTTCGTGGTCTCGCGCGTGGTGCTGCAGGACTTCACCGGCGTGCCGCTGCTGGCCGACCTGGCCGCCATGCGCAGCGTGGCCGCCAAGCTGGGCAAGAACCCCAAGAAGATCGAACCCCTGGTGCCCGTGGACCTGGTGGTGGACCACTCCATCATGGTCGACTACTACGGCAAGAAGAATTCGCTGGACCTCAACATGAAGCTCGAGTTCCAGCGCAACCGTGAGCGCTACGAGTTCATGAAATGGGGCATGCAGGCCTTCAGCACCTTCGGCGTGGTGCCGCCGGGCTTCGGCATCGTGCACCAGGTGAACCTGGAGTACCTGGCCCGTGGCGTGCACAAGACCAAGGCCGGCGTGCACTACCCCGACACCCTGGTCGGCACCGACAGCCACACCACCATGATCAACGGCATTGGCGTGGTCGGCTGGGGCGTGGGCGGCATCGAAGCCGAGGCCGCCATGCTGGGCCAGCCCGTGTACTTCCTCACGCCCGACGTGGTGGGCTTCGAGATGACGGGCCAGCTGCGCGAGGGCGTGACCGCCACCGACCTGGTGCTCACCGTGACCGAACTGCTGCGCCAGCACAAGGTGGTGGGCAAGTTCGTCGAATTTTTCGGCGAGGGCACGCGCACGCTGGCCCTGCCCGACCGGGCCACCATCGGCAACATGGCTCCCGAGTACGGTGCCACCATGGGCTTCTTCCCGGTGGACGAGAAGACCATCGACTACTTCCGGGGCACGGGCCGCACCAAGGCCGAGATCGAAGCCTTCGAGGCCTACTTCAAGGCCCAGGGCCTGTTCGGCGTGCCGCTGGCCGGCGAGATCGATTACTCGCAGGTCGTGCGGCTCGACCTGGGGTCGGTCACCCCCAGCCTGGCCGGCCCCAAGCGCCCGCAGGACCGCATCGAGCTGGGCAAGGTCAGCAGCCAGTTCGTCGACCTGTTCAGCAAGCCCAATGCCCAGAACGGCTTCAACCGCCCGGCCGAACTGCTGCACACCCGCCACCACATCCACCGCGGCCAGGAGGTGGTGCAGGAGGCCGCACCCAAGGACAAGCCCGCACCCGCGGGCGCCCCCCGCTCGGTGGCCGAGATGGAGGGCAACAAGCCCGCGCTGGCCACCGCCCATGCCGATGCGGCCGCGGCCATGCCCACCAAGGGGGCCGATCCCACGGTGGGCAATGGCGACGTGCTGATCGCCGCCATCACCAGCTGCACCAACACCTCCAACCCCAGCGTGCTGCTGGCCGCCGGCCTGCTGGCCAAGAAGGCGGTGGAAGCGGGCCTCAAGGTGCAGCCGCACATCAAGACCTCGCTGGCCCCGGGCTCGCGCATCGTCACCGACTACCTCACCGAGACCGGCCTCTTGTCCTACCTGGAGAAGCTGGGCTTTGCGCTGGCCGGCTACGGTTGCACCACTTGCATCGGCAATGCGGGCGACCTCACGCCCGAACTCAACGAGGCCATCACCGGCAACGACCTGATCTGCGCGGCCGTGCTCTCGGGCAACCGCAACTTCGAGGCGCGCATCCACCCCAACCTCAAGGCCAACTTCCTGGCCAGCCCACCGCTGGTCGTGGCCTATGCCATTGCCGGCACGGTGCTCAAGGACCTCATGACCGAGCCCGTGGGCAAGGGCAAGGGCGGCAGGGACATCTACCTGGGCGACATCTGGCCGACGAGCGACGAGGTGCACAAGCTCATGAAGTTCGCGATGAACGGCAAGGCCTTCCGCGAGAACTACGCCAAGGTCGCCACCGACCCCGGCAAGCTCTGGGAAAAGATCAAGGGCGTGAGCGGCAACGCCTACACCTGGCCCGCCAGCACCTACATCGCCGAGCCGCCGTTCTTCGGGCAGTTCACGCTCGAACAGGGCGCTGCGACGGCCTCTGCGGTGCATGGCGCACGCATCATGGCGCTGTTCGGCGACTCCATCACCACCGACCACATCTCGCCCGCAGGCTCCATCAAGGCCACCTCGCCCGCCGGCCAGTGGCTGCAGCTCAACGGCGTGCAGAAGGCCGATTTCAACAGCTACGGCGCGCGCCGCGGCAACCACGACGTGATGATGCGCGGCACCTTCGCCAACGTGCGCATCAAGAACCTCATGCTCCCGCCCACGGCCGATGGCTCGCGCGAAGAGGGCGGGGTGACGGTGTTCCAGAACGAGGGGCCCCTGCAGGGCGAGAAGATGTTCATCTTCGACGCCGCCATGCAGTACATGGCGCAAAAGACGCCCACGGTGATCTTTGCCGGCGAGGAGTACGGCACCGGATCGAGCCGCGACTGGGCCGCCAAGGGCACGCAGCTCTTGGGCATCAAGGCCGTGGTGGCGCGCAGCTTCGAGCGCATCCACCGCTCCAACCTGGTGGGCATGGGCGTGCTGCCGCTGCAGTTCAAGGGCACCGACTCGTGGGAGTCGCTGGGCCTGACCGGCAACGAAACCATCAACGTGCTGCCCGACCCGGCGCTCGCGCCCCAGAGCGATGCCACCCTGGTGATCCGCCGCACCGACGGTTCCAGCCAGGAGGTGGTGGTCACGCTGCGCATCGACACCCCCATCGAGGTGGACTACTACCAGGCGGGCGGCATCCTGCCCTTCGTGCTGCGTCAGCTGCTCGAAGGCTGAGCGGGTGCAGCGGGCGGACGCGGCCTGGAGCCCGCGCCCGCCCGCCAGGCCACCACCAGCCGGCTGGTGGCAGCGATTGTGGCGCACATGCTGCGCGCGTTTCGCCCGATGACCGCTGGCGCTTACAGCCCGATACACTGGTGAGGTGCAGCTGACGCCCTATCCCCCACAGCTCCTATGAAACCCCCAGTCCACCGCTCAGAGCGGATGCTCGTCTCGGACGCTCCCGCCGCCACGGTGGTGCTGGCCGTGGGGGTGCTGGCGCTGGTGATGGTGTCCCTGGGCGGCATCCTGGGCGAGGGAACCGACCGCCAGCATGGCCTGGAGCCCTTCATGGAGCTGGTGGCCATCCTGCTGGCGCTGCTGGTGGTGTCCGTGTCCCTGCATGTGCTCGACGAGCAGGGCCAGGGCCGTGCCAACGTGCTGGTCGCCGGGTTCGGCGTGGCCGCGGTCTGCAATTTCCTGCACGGCGTGCTGGCCCATGCCACGCCGCAACCGGCGTCTGCCCTGGTCACCGACATGGCGCTGTGGCTGGGCGCCTGGGTGCGCGTGGCCGAGTGCGCCGCACTGCTGCTTACGGCACTGCATGCCTCCCTGCCCGGGCCTGCCCGGATGTGGGCGGTGGCGGCGGGCGCGTTTTCCCTGGCGCTGGTCTGGGCGGCCGTGGGGCCGCTGGCCCGTGGGTTTGCCCAGGCGTCGGGCGGCATGCTGCCGACGCTGATGGCCGCCGTGCTGTGCCTGGGACTGGTGGTGGCTGCCGTGCGCCTGCACCGCGACGCGGCGGCGGGCGACAACCGCACGCGCGGGCGCCTGCTGGCCTGGGCGGCGGCCGCCTTCGCGGTCGCAGAACTCCTGGTGGGCCTCTCCGGCGCAGGGCAGCTCGGCTGGGCCGACATGCTGGCACATGGTGCGCGCGTGGTGGGCTACGCGCTGCTGTACCAGGCCGTGTTCGTGGTCGGCATGCGCCAGCCTTTCGAGCGATTGCACCAGGCCGAAGCCCAGCTGCGCGAGAGCGAGACGCGGCTGCAGCTGCTGGGCCGCAACCTGCCGCTCAGCGTGCTCTACCAGGTGGTGCGCGAGACCGACGGCCGCATGCACTTCGTGCACATCGGCGATGCCATCGAGCGCCTGAACGGCCTGCGCGCCGAAGACGTCCTGCGCGACCCGGGTGTGCTGTACCAGCAGATCCTCCCCGAAGACCTCCCCATGCTGGAGGAAGCCCGGGAACAGTCGCTGCGCACCATGGGGCCCATGGAGGCCAATTTCCGCATGCGCGTGTCCTCGGGGGCCGTGCGCTGGATCCACCTGAGTTCCTCGCCCCGGCTGCTCGATGGCGGGCGCGTGATCTGGGACGGCGTGCAGAGCGACATCACCGCCGAGCGCGAGGCCGAGCAGGCCGCCCACGCGCACGAGGTGCAGATGGCCAACATGCTGCGCCAGGTGCCTGGCGGGGTGGCACGGCTGGACCGCGACCACCGGGTGCTCTATGTGAACGAGCAGCAGGCCCGTTGGCTGCACCGCACACCGGAGCAGTTGCAGGGGCAATTGCTGCAGGACGTGATCCCCACCGCGGTCATGGCACGCATGCAGCCCCAGCTGAAAAAAGCCTTTGCCGGCGAGACGGCGGTCTTTGAAAACCGCATCGATGGCCTGGATGGCGCCCAGTACCGCCACACCACCCTTGTGCCCGAGTCCATCACCGACCAGGGCGTGATGGCGGTGGTGGTGTTCGCCTACGACCTGACCGAGCTCAAGCGCATCGAGAACGAGCTGGCCCAGCAGAAGGCCCACCTGGCGCGCGTGGTGAACGCCATACCGGACATGGTCTTCCTCAAGGATGCGGACGGCGTCTATGTCTCCTGCAACCCGGTGTTCGAGCGTTTCGCGGGCAAGCCCGAGCGCGAGGTCATCGGTTGCACCGATTTCGACATTTCGCCCGCGGCCGCGGCCGAGCAGTTCCGGGCCTACGACCGGCGCGCCATGCAGGCCTGGCAACCCCTGGTCTATGAAGAACAGCTGACCTTTGCCGAAGATGGCTACCAGGGGTACTTCGAGACCATCAAGACGCCCATCCGCGACCTGCATGGCCGGGTCACGGGCGTTCTCGGGGTGTGCCGCGACATCACCGACCGCAAGCGCGCAGAGCAGGAGATCGAGCGCCTGGCGTTCTACGACGCGCTCACGGGCCTGCCCAACCGGCGCCTGCTGCTGGACCGCCTGCAACGCTCCATTGCCGCCTGCCAGCGCAGCAAGAACCTCGGTGCCCTGCTGTTCATCGACCTGGATAACTTCAAGGACCTCAACGACACCCTGGGCCACGACATGGGCGACCAGCTCCTGTCCCAGGTCGCCACCCGCCTGGTGGGCAGCGTGCGCGAAGCCGACACCGTGGCGCGCTTTGGCGGCGACGAATTCGTCGTCATGCTGGACAACCTGAACCCCGAGCTGCAGGACGCCGCCGCCCAGGCCGAAACCGTCGCCGAAAAACTCCTGGCCAGCCTGAACCAGCCCTTCGCCCTCGGAGGCCAGCAGCACTACAGCACCCCCAGCATCGGCATCACCCTGTTTGGAGACGAACGCCTGTCGGTCGATGAACTCCTCAAACGGGCCGACCTGGCCATGTACCAGGCCAAGGCCGCCGGGCGCAACACCCAGCGCTTCTTCGACCCGGACATGCAAGCGGCCGTCAACGCCCGCTCCAACCTGGAAGCCGACCTGCGCCAGGGCCTGGCCCGGAGCGAGTTGCTCGTGCACTACCAGCCCGTCGTCGACCACCAGGCACGCCTGGTGGGCGCCGAAGCCCTGGTGCGCTGGCGCCACCCCCAGCGCGGCATGATCAGCCCCGGCGACTTCATCCCCCTGGCCGAGCAGACCGGCCTGATCCTCCCACTGGGCCAGTACGTGCTGGAAACCGCCTGCAGGCAACTCCAGCGCTGGAGCCAATCGCCCGCCACCGCCCAGCTGTCCATCTCGGTGAACGTCAGCGCGCGCCAGTTCAGGCAACCGGGCTTCGTCGCCGAAGTGCTGGGCACCTTGAAGGACTGCCAGGCCCGGCCCCAACTGCTCAAGCTGGAACTCACCGAAAGCCTGCTGCTCGGGGACATCGAAGACACCATCGTGCGCATGGAGCAACTCAAGGCCGAAGGCGTGGGCTTCGCGCTCGATGACTTCGGCACCGGCTACTCGTCCCTGTCCTACCTCAAGCGGCTGCCGCTGGACCAGATCAAGATCGACCAGAGCTTCGTGCGCGACGTGCTGAGCGACCCCAACGATGCGGCCATCGTGCGCACCATCCTGGCGCTGGCCAAGAGCCTGGATTTGCAGGTGGTGGCCGAGGGGGTGGAGACGACGGGGCAGCTGGGGTTCCTTCGGCTGCATGGCTGCGAGGGGTTCCAGGGCTATCTGTTTGGCAGGCCTGTGCCGGTGGACCTGTTCGAGCGTGAACACCTGCCCGAGCCCCCTGTCCCGGCCCCTGCCGCCGAAGCGCCATGACCGCCGTGCCAGGGCCCACCCCCGCCGCGCCCGCACCTGCCGCCACCGTGCTGTGGGTGGATGGCGATGCGCCGCACGCGCAAGCGGCCATCGCCGTGCTGGCCCAGCGCTGCCCGGGCTGGCGCGTGGTGCACAGCCCCTCGGCCGAGGCCGCCTCCCTGCTGCTGGCGGCGCAGACCTGGGATGCACTGGTGCTGTGCCTGGACCCGCAGATCCAGGAGCTGCCCAGCCTGCTCGAACTGTGTGCCGGGCGCCCGGTGCTGCTGTGCCTCGATGCGCAGCAGGAGGCCCTGGCGGCACGCGGCTTTCGCTGCGGCCTGGGGGACTATGCGCTGCGCGCAGCGGATGGCAGCCACCTGCCCGAGCTGGTGCACCGCCTGTCCGCGCTGGTGGGCCGCCAGGGCGCGGTCGCCGTCCCCGGGGCGGCGCAGCAGCCCATGCGCACGGTGGATGCACGCATCTGGCACGAGGCGCTGACCCTGCTGCAGGAGCAGCGCCAGGGCCTGCAGGTCACGCTGGCGAGCATGAGCCAGGGCATCTTCCGGACCGGGCCGGACGGGCGCATCACCATCTACAACCAGCGCGTGCTGGAGCTGCTGAACCTGCCCGAATCGCTGATGGCCGCCCGGCCCACCCTGGCCGAGCTCACGCAGCTGCAGGCCGAGCGGGGGGATTTCGGCAGCGGCTACAACCTGGTGGACCACCGCGGGCGCGACTACATTGCGCGCTCCGCCGTGGACCCCTCGCCCGAGGTCTACTGGCGCACCACGCGCGATGGCCGCACCTTCGAAGTGCGCACGACGCGGCTGCCCGATGGCGGGCTGGTGCGCACCTTCACCGACGTGAGCGACTATGTGCGCGTGGAAAATGAGCTGCGCGAGAGCGAGGCGCGCTTTCGCGGCCTGAGCGACCTGTCCTCCGACTGGTACTGGGAGCACGACGCCGACGGCCGCTTCGTGCAGCTGGCGGGCGATCTGAGCGTCAACGGCATCCCCCTGTCGAGCGTGATGGGCCGCACCCGCTGGGAGATCGGCGCGCTCAACATGGGCGATGCCGACTGGGACGCCCACCGCGCGGTGCTCGCGGCGCAGCAGCCGTTCCGCGACCTGGAGCTGCAGCGCCAGCGGCCCGATGGCAGCATGCACTGGATCTCGGTGAGCGGGGTGCCCGTGTTCGACGGCCAGAGCGTGCTGCGTGGCTACCGCGGCGTGGGGCGTGACATCACCGAGCGCAAGCAGGCCGAGCTGCAGATCGAGCGGCTGGCGTTCTTCGACGCGCTCACC
Source organism: Acidovorax sp. GW821-FHT09B03 (assembly GCF_059418305.1). Lineage (NCBI taxonomy): Bacteria > Pseudomonadati > Pseudomonadota > Betaproteobacteria > Burkholderiales > Comamonadaceae > Acidovorax > Acidovorax sp. GW821-FHT09B03. The sequence goes on along the minus strand of NZ_JBWKPP010000004.1, from coordinate 275,066 downwards.
GGCCTGCCCAACCGCCGCCTGCTGATGGACCGCCTGCAGCGCGCCACCGTGGCGGCCGGGCGCAGCCACGCGCATGGCGCGTTGCTGTTCATCGACCTCGACAACTTCAAGGACCTCAACGACACGCTGGGCCACGACACCGGTGACCAGCTGCTGGTGCGCGTGGCCAGGCGCCTGCTGTCCTGCGTGCGCGAGAGCGACACCGTGGCCCGGTTTGGCGGTGATGAATTCGTGGTGCTGCTCGACGGCCTGCACAGCGACGTGGCGCATGCCAGCAGCGAGGCTGCGACCATTGCGCAGAGCATCCTGGCCGCCCTGGGCAAGCCCTACGACATGGACGGCATCAGCCACCACAGCACGCCCAGCATCGGCATCGCGCTGTTCGGGCAGCGCCCGTCCACGCCGGACGAGCTGCTCAAGCATGCCGACCTGGCCATGTACCAGGCCAAGGCGGCGGGGCGCAACACGCAGCGCTTCTTCGACCCCGACATGCAGGCCGCCGTGAGCATGCGCGCGGCGCTGGAGGCCGACCTGCGCCGCGGCCTGAACCAGCAGGAGCTGCTGCTGTACTGCCAGCCGGTGGTGGATGCCTCCGGCAAGCTGCTCGGCGCGGAGGCCCTGGTGCGCTGGAACCACCCGCGCCGGGGATTGGTGCTGCCCGGCGAGTTCATCCCGCTGGCCGAGCAGACCGGCCTCATCCTGCCGCTGGGCCAGTGGGTGCTGGAAGCCGCCTGCGCCCAGCTGGTGCTGTGGTCGCGCAGCGCGCTCACGCGCCCCTTCTTCCTGTCGGTGAATGTGAGCGTGCGCCAGTTCCGCCAGCCCGATTTCGTGACCCAGGTGCTGGGTGCGCTGCAGGCCAGCGGCGCCAACCCCGAGCGCCTGCGCTTCGAGCTGACCGAAAGCCTGCTGCTCACCGATGTGGAGGACAGCATCGCCCGCATGGAGCAGTTGCGCCGCCACGGGGTGGGTTTTTCAATGGACGACTTCGGCACCGGCTACTCCTCGCTCAGCTACCTCAAGCGCCTGCCGCTGGACCAGCTCAAGATCGACCAGGGCTTCGTGCGCGACCTGCAGACCGACCCCAACGATGCCGCCATCGTGCGCACCATCCTGGCCCTGGCGCGCAGCCTCGATCTCTCGGTGGTGGCCGAAGGGGTGGAGACACCGGGCCAGTTCGAGTTCCTGCAGCGCCACGGCTGCCAAGCCTTCCAGGGCTACCTGTTCGCCCGCCCCATGCCGGCCGAGATGCTGGAGCGCGCCCTGCTTCCTGCGCCATGACAAACCCGGGGCGCACCGGGCGGGCGACAATCGGCGCATGAAGAAACAGGTGCTGGTGGCGGGCGGGGGCATAGGCGGGCTGGCTGCGGCCCTGGGCGCATCGCGCGCCGGCTGGGATGTGCGGCTCTACGAGCGCGCCGCGGCCTTCAGCGAGGTGGGGGCGGGCGTGCAGCTCGGGCCCAACGTGGTGCGCCGCCTGCAGGCCTGGGACCTGCACCGGCCGCTGCAGTCGGTGGCCGCGTTTCCGGCCCGCTTGCAGGTGCGCAGCGCCCTGTCGGGGCGCGAACTGGCCGAGCTGCCGCTGGGCGCCACCGCCATCGAGCGCTATGGCGCCGCCTATGCCACCATCCACCGCGCCGACCTGCACAGCCTGCTGCTGGCCGCCGTCACCAAGTACACCGACACCCAGCTGAACCTAGCGCACGCCATCGAGGGCTTCACCGACGGCAGCACGGCCACGAGCCCCATCCCGGGGGCCGAAACCGCCGTCACCGTGCGCACCAGCCGCGGCAAGGAGGTGGAGGGCGACGCGCTGGTGGGGGCCGACGGCCTGTGGAGCGGCACGCGCCTGCAACTGCTGGGCGGCACCGCGCCGCGCGCCACGGGCCACCTGGCCTACCGTGCCCTGGTGCCGCAGGAGGCCCTGCCCAAGGCCCTGCGCACCCAGCAGATCACCGCCTGGCTGGGCCCGCGCCTGCATGTGGTGCAGTACCCCGTGCGGCGTGGCGAGTTGCAGAACCTGGTGGTCATCATCGAAGGCCCGGCGCCCGACGACATGCAGGGCTGGGACCATGCCGCGAATGCCGCCGACCTGGAGCAGGCCCTGCAGCGCGCCTGCCCGGCGCTGCAGCACGCCGTGTATGGCGTGGCGGCCGCCGGTGGCGGCTGGCGCCTGTGGCCCCTGTGCGATCGACCGCCCGTGCGCGGCGCGGCAGAGATGGCGCAAGGCCTGGTGGCCCTGCTCGGCGATGCCGCCCACCCCATGCTGCCCTACCTGGCCCAGGGCGCGGGCATGGCCATCGAGGATGCGGCCGAGCTGCAGCGCGCCCTGTCCATGCACGACCTGGAGGTGCCGCTGCGCCTGACGCGCTATGCCCTCAACCGCTGGCAGCGCAACGCCCGCGTGCAGGCGCGCGCCACGCGCAATGGCCGCATCTTCCACGCCATGGGGCCCGTGCGCTGGGGGCGCGACGCCTCGCTGCGCCTGCTGGGCGCGCGCGTGCTGGACCTGCCCTGGCTCTACCGCGGTGACGGTTCGGTGGCGAGCTCGCTCTAGGACGCCACGAGGGGACAGTCCGCCAGCACCCGCTCGGCCAGCGTCTGGCGCAGGGCCTGCAGCGCGGCGATGCGTGCGTCGATTTCGAGCAGCTTGGCGGACAGCACCTCGGTGACGGCGGGCGCCGGGTCGGGCGCATCCCAGATCGCGGGCAGCCGGTCGCCGATCTCGGCCAGCGTGAAGCCCAGTTGCTGCGCGGTGCGGATGTATTGCACCAGCATCAGCACCTCGTCAGGGTAGTCGCGGTAGCCGTTGGGCAGGCGGCGTGCGCGGATCAGCCCCTGTTGCTCGTAAAAGCGCAGGGCTTCGCGGCTCATGCCGGCGGCGGTGGCAAGTTCTCCGATCAGCATGGCATGGCTCCTCACCCAAAAAAAGTGCTTGACCCTGAAGCGTACTTCAAGGTGGAAGCTCGGGGCCTTCTTCACTCCGAACTTTGTCACGCCATGCCCATTCCTGCCTTCTCAACTCCCCGCTACCTTGCCATCGTGCGCGCCAGTGGCTGGTACGACCTCATCGTGACCTGGCCCTTCGCCCTGCCGTGGACCTTTGTCTGGCTCTACGGCACGCTCACCTGGCTGTCGACCTCGCTGGACCTGCCCGGCACCCTGCACCCGCTCGATGGCACCCATATGCTGCTGGCCAACCTGCTCGGCTCGGTGGTGGTGGTCTGGTCCATCGCGCGCATCGTGGCGCCCGGCGTGCTGCTGGGCCGGCTCGATGGCCTGGCGCGGTTCCTGTTCGCCACCTGGCAGGTCTACGCGGTGGCGCAGGGGGCCAGTGCCATCGTGCTCGGTTTCACCGCCTTCGAGCTGCTGTTCGGCGTGCTGCAATGGTGGCGCGTGGCCGGGCAGGGCGGTGTCGCCTGCCCCGCCAAAATCAGTGCGCGGGGGCCGGCAGCAGCCTGAACGCCAGCACACCGGCTGCCAGCAGCGCCGAGATGCTCAGCATCACGGCCACATACGGATCGGCGCCGCGCGCAGAGGCCAGCGAGGCGGCCAGCCCCGTGAGCCACTGCATCAGCGCCACGCCGAGGAACAGCGCCATGGTGAACACCGCCATGGCGCGCCCGGTCATGGCCGCCGGGTAGGCCGAGCGCACGTCCGCGTACTGCAGCACCATGTAGCCCGAGAGCAGGCCCACGGCGATGGCGCCGCCCACGTCCAGCCACTCCTGGTGCAGCAGGCCGATGAGCAGGAACAGGCCGCACAGAACCACCGTGAAACCCGTGATCCAGCGCCTGCGGTGCGCCGGGCCGGGGTCCAGGCGGCCGAAGTATGCCGGGGTGAACAGCGACACCAGCGAGGACAGCATGGCCACGTTGCCGCTGGCCACCAGCGAGTAGCCGTGCCGCTCGATCAACAGCGGCCCCAGCCACAGCCCGCGCAGGGTCAGGAAGGAGGCATACGTGGTCAGCGCCAGCAGCATGATGCCCGCGGTGTGCGGCAGCAGGAACAGGGCTCCGAAGCCGCGCACGGCCGAGGCGATCGATTCGCGTGGAGCATCGGCGGTGTGCAGCGGCTCTACAGGCTCGTGCACCTGCCACCAGATCAGCAGCCAGGCCAGCGCCGCCAGCCCCGCCAGCACGCCGAAGCCCGCGCGCCAGGAGGAGTGCTGCACCAGCCAGGCCAGCGGCGTGCCGGTGAACAGCATGCCCAGGCCGCCGATGCCCATGGCCACGCCCGAGACCATGGCAAAGCGCCCCGGGGGAAAGTAGCGCGCGATGAACACCGTGCACACCAGGAAGGCCGGCGCGCAGCCCACGCCGATCAGCACCTGCCCGAGCAGCACCATGCCGTAGCCCGGTGCCAGTGCCGACAGCAGCGACCCGGCGATGGTCAGCGGGAAGGCCACCAGCAGCGTGCGCCGCACGCCATACAGGTCGATGCCCACGCCCATGAACAGCTGCATGCCGCCGAAGGCGAAGGCAAAGGCCCCGGCGAATGCGCCCAGGGCCTGCGCCGACAGCCCGAACTCCGCGCGCAGCCCGGTGGCGATGATGGCCGTGATGGTGCGAAAGGCCTGGCTCAGTGCAAAGCCCGAGACCAGGGCCAGCAGCATCACCCAGGCGACCCGGGGGGCGAGCAGGGGCGAAGGGGGTAAGGGTTGGGCGGACTCTGCGGTCTGGGGCGGCAAGGGGGTGTCTCCGGGAGGGCGCGCACGGTGCGCGCCGCGTTCGAGGGTACACGGTGGGCGGGCGACTGGCTGTCCCCCATGCGGAGGATGTCTCAGAGGTCCGTGCGCAGCTTCCAGATCTCGGGGAACAGCACCACGTCCAGCATCTTGCGCAGGTAGCTCACGCCGCCCGTGCCGCCGGTGCCGCGCTTGAAGCCGATCACGCGCTCCACCGTGGTCACATGGCGAAAACGCCACAGGCGGAAGGCGTCTTCCAGGTCGGTGAGCTCCTCGCCCAGCTGGTACAGGTCCCAGTGCTTGTCGGGCGCGCGGTACACGGTGAGCCAGGCCTGCTCCACGCCGTCGCTTTCGGCGTACGGCAGGGTCCAGTCGCGCTCGGTGTGGCTGGCCGGCACGGGGATGCCGCGGCGCGCCAGCAGGCGCAGGGCTTCGTCGTACAGCGAAGGCGCCTCGTAGGCGGCCTGCACCTGGGCCAGCAGGTCGGCGCGGTGCTCGTGCGGCTTGAGCATGGCGCGGTTCTTGTTGCCCAGCGCGAACTCGATGCTGCGGTACTGGTAGCTCTGGAAGCCACTCGACTGGCCCAGGTAGGGCCGCATGGCGCTGTACTCGGGCGGCGTCATGGTGGCCAGCACGTCCCAGGCATGCACCAGCTGCTCCATGATCTTGGAGACGCGGGCCAGCATCTTGAAGGCCATCTGCAGTTCGTCCTGCGCAATGTGGCCTATGGCGGCGCGCAGCTCGTGCAGCATGAGCTTCATCCACAGCTCGCTGGTCTGGTGCTGCACGATGAACAGCATCTCGTCGTGCGCCGGCGACAGCGGCTTTTGCGCCGTGAGGATGGCGTCGAGCTGCAGGTAGTCGCCGTAGCTCATGCTTTGGCTGAAGTCGAGCTGGGCGCGCTCCTCGTGCACGATGGATTCAGGCTTGCCGCTGGCGGGGCCGGCCGCGCCGGGTTCTGCTGGGGTGTGGGAGAAGGGGCACATGGCTCAGGTCACCGCATGGATCTGGTTGAACTCGGGGCGCTGCCACTCGGCCGCTTCGAGCACCTGGCGCAGGTGCTCCACGGCGTTCCACACGTCCTCGTAGCCGATGTACAGCGGCGTGAAGCCAAAGCGCAGGATGTCCTTGTGCGGGCCCTGGCCGCCATCGCCCTTGCGGAAGTCGCCGATCACGCCGCGCGCGATCAGCGCCTGCACGATGGCATAGGCACCGCTGCCCTGGCCATTCAGGCCCTGGCCCTCGTCGCGTGTCAGGCACACCTGCGAGCCGCGCTGTGCGTGCGCAACCGGCGTGGCCAGGCCCAGGCCGTGGCCGGCGCAGCGCTCCTGCACCAGGGCGATGAACAGGTCCGTCAGCGCCAGCGACTTGGCGCGCAGCGCGGCCATGCCGCCCAGCGGTTGGGCCGCGTCGAACACGTCCAGGCCGCACTGCAGGGCCGACAGGCTGATGATGGGCTGCGTGCCGCACAGGTAGCGCGTGATGCCGGGGGCCGGCTGGTAGTCCGGCGTGAACTGGAACGGGGCGGCATGCCCCCACCAGCCCGACAGTGGCTGCCAGAAGCGGTTGGCATGGCGCGGGTGCACCCAGGCGAAGGCCGGTGCGCCCGGGCCGCCATTGAGGTACTTGTAGCCGCAGCCGATGGAAAAATCGGCGCCTGCACCGTTCAGGTCCACCGGCACGGCGCCCGCGCTGTGCGCCAGGTCCCACACGGTGAGGATGCCGGCTGCATGCGCGGCGGCCGTGGTGCCTGCCATGTCGTGCATGGCGCCGGTGCGGTAGTTCACGTGGGTGAGCATCAGCACGGCCACGTCGGCTGTCAGTGCGGCGGCGATCTCCTCGGGCTCCACCAGCACCAGCTCCAGCCCGCGCTCCCTGCACAGGCCTTCGGCGATGTACAGGTCGGTCGGGAAGTTGCTGCGCTCGCTGACCACGCGCTTGCGCGCCGGGCTGTCCTCGCGGGCGATGTTGAGCGCTGCGCTCAGCACCTTGTAGAGGTTGATGGAGGTGCTGTCGGTGCAGACCACCTCGTCCTTGCCCGCGCCGATGAAGGGCGCGAGCTGGTTGCCCAGGCGCTGCGGCAGGTCGAACCAGCTGGCGGTGTTCCACGAGCGGATGAGGTCGGTGCCCCATTCGCGCGTGACCACGTCGGCCACGCGGGCCGCAGCCGCCCTGGGCAGCACGCCCAGGGAGTTGCCGTCCAGGTAGATCACGCCCTCGGGCAGGCTGAAGTGCCCGCGCAGCGGGGCCAGAGGGTCTTGCGCGTCGAGCGCGCGGCAGTCTTGCAGGGTGGTCATGGGAGTCGCGGGTTAGGTCGTGGAATCAGGTCAGGGCGCGCAGCACGGCGCGCACGGGGGAGGCGTCGGCCGTGGTGAGCTTGAGCGGCAGGGCGATCAGTTCGTAGTCGCCCTCGGGCACGCCGTCGAGTACCAGGTTCTCCAGCACGCGCAGGCCGCGCTGGCGGATCACCTGGTGGCTGTCCAGGGTCTTGCTGTCGGCCGGGTCGATGCTGGCGGTGTCGATGCCCACCAGCAGCACCCCGAGGTCGGCCAGGCGCGCGATGGTGGCCGGGGCATAGGCGGCCAGGGCCCCATCCCAGCGGTCCACCGGCATGGTCTCGTAGGTGCGCACCAGCACGCGCTGCGGCAGGGTGGTATTCACGGCGTGGGCAATGTGCTCCCACTCGATCAGCGGGCCCCGGCCGATGGCATGGATGACGCGGCAGGGGCCGAGGAAGGCCTCCAGCGAGACGTCACCGATGGTGGCGCCCTCGGCGTCGTAGTGCAGCGGCGCATCGGCATGTGCGCCCACGTGGGGCGAGAGGGTGATGGCGCTCACGTTCACCGGGCAGCCGGGCCCGATCGTGGCGCACCACTGCTGGCTGTAGGCCGTGTCGCCGGGGAACACGGGGCTGCCCGCATGCACGGGCGGCGAAATGTCCCAGAGCTGGCGTGCGTTGGGGGTGTGGCTTGCTTGCATGGGACAAAGTTTGCATGTCCCGGAAAACCCGTGGTGTCGGTTATTTCCAACAGCAGGGGGATTTTTTGTTGAAGCCTAAACTAGTTTGGACCGGTCAGAAAACCAGGCCTTCTGCCAGGGGCGGCAGCCCGTGGCGCGTGCGTGCCTTGTTGCAGGCATGGTCACCGGCCTCGAATTCGCGGCAGGGTGAGGGCCGCCACTCGTAGATGCCGCAGGCCGCCTTCTCGCCCACTGTGCCGGTGAGCGCTGCGCAGCGCGCGGGCACGTGGTCCGTGCCGCGCATGCGGCAGGTGCTCTCGGTGACCTCGACGGCCAAGCCGCCGGGCACGGTGCCACCCATCTCCTGCATCTCGTGGACCGAAAAATCCACGCGAAAGCTCGCGCAGCAGGCGCCACAGGTCAGGCAGGGGTGGGCGGATTCGGACATACGAAAGCGTGCCGCGGTGGGCTCAAGGGACTTGTCGAGGGGCTGAGATGGTACGCCAGCGGTCTGCCGCCGGGCCGCTTGCCAGGGTGATCGCGTCGGGTTTCAGCCGTACAGCCGGCCCTGTGCCAGTGCTGCCAAGGCGTTCGCCAGGTTGGCGCGCGCCTGCGCCTCATGGCGATCGTGGAACCACTCGGTGCCGTAGATACGTGGCCGCTCCAGAAACCCCCGCAGCACCGCGCTGCGGCCCGCCACATAGCGCGGCCAGCGCACGAAGAAATACTCGCGCCGCACATTGCGCTCGAACTGGCGGTACACCGCGTCGCTCTGGCCCAGCACCGCCAAGTCGATGTCCACCACCCATTGCGCGTCGCCGCTGAGCGGGCCGGGGTTGTGGCGCGTGTCCAGGATGAACTGGTGCACCGTCTGCACCAGCGCAGGCGGCAGGCCCTGGGCGTTCAGAAAGCGGCTGGCCCAGTCGGCGCTGCGCTCTTCGTTCAGCCCGCCCCACGGGCGGTACACGGCGTCGTGGTACCACAGGGCCAGTGCCACGGCATGCGGCTGCTGCAGCGCGCCGGGCTCGGCGGCCTGCACTGCCTGCAGGTGGCGCAGGCAGGCCCACAGGTGCGTGGTGCCATGGTAGGCGCGTGGCCAGCGCGCCCAGGCCAGCACCAGGCGGCGGCCTTCGCTGCGCCAGGCGGGCCTGTCGTGGCCCAGGTCCCGGCCCAAGGCCTGCCAGTGCGCCAGCAATTCGGCGCAGTGGGCAGGCTGGCGGCGCCAGGGCATGGTGAATGAACTCAGGCGACCTTGCCCAACAGCAGGTACTCCATGAGTGCCTTTTGCGCGTGCATCCTGTTTTCTGCCTCGTCCCAGACCACCGATTGCGGCCCGTCGATCACGTCGGCCTCGACCTCTTCCCCGCGATGCGCAGGCAGGCAGTGCATGAACAGCGCATCGGGCTTGGCGACGGCCATCATCTCGGCATCCACGCACCAGTCGGCAAAGGCCTTCTTGCGCGCTTCGTTCTCGGCCTCGTAGCCCATGCTGGTCCACACGTCGGTGGTCACCAGGTCGGCGCCCTTGCAGGCTTCGAGCGGGTCGCTGAAGAACTGGTAGCTGCCGGCGGTGGCGCCGGCCAGCTTCTCGTCCACCTCGTAGCCGCGCGGCGTGCTCACATGCACCTTGAAGCCCAGCAGCGCCGCTGCCTGCAGCCAGGTGTTGGCCATGTTGTTGCCGTCGCCCACCCAGGCCACCGTCTTGCCCGCAATCGAGCCGCGGTGCTCGATGAAGGTGAAGATGTCGGCCAGGATCTGGCAGGGGTGGTACTCGTTGGTCAGGCCGTTGATCACCGGCACGCGCGAGTTGGCGGCAAAGCTTTCGATCTTGCTCTGCTCGTAGGTGCGGATCATCACCAGGTCCACCATGCGGCTGATGACCTTGGCGCTGTCCTCGATGGGCTCGGCGCGGCCGAGCTGGCTGTCGCCCGTGGTCAGGTGCACCACGCTGCCGCCCAACTGGTACATGCCGGCCTCGAAGCTCACACGCGTTCGGGTGCTGGCCTTCTCGAAGATCATGGCCAGCGTGCGGTCCACCAGGGGGTGGTGCTTTTCATAGGCCTTGAACTTCTTCTTGATGAGCGCGGCACGCTCGAACAGGTAGGTGTACTCGTCGGCGCTGAGATCGTTGAACTGCAGGTAATGTTTCATGGCATTGCGGCGCGCTCCGTGCGCGCCCAGGGTTTATTCGGCCAGCAAGGCTTTGACCAGCGGGACCAGCTTGGCGACGATCTCGTCGGCCTCGGTGGTGGACAGGATCAGCGCGGGCACCAGGCGGATCACCTTGTCGGCCGTCACGCTCAGCAGCAGGCCGGCTTCGGCCGCCTGGGCCACCAGCACGCCGCAGGGCTTGTCCAGTTCCACGCCGAGCATCAGGCCCTGGCCGCGCACTTCCTTGACCCCGGGCAGGCTGCCCAGTTCGCGCACGAGCGCGGCCTTCAGGTGCTCACCCACGGTGGCTGCATTGTGCAGCAGACCGTCCTCTTCCATGATGCGGATGGTTTCCACACCGGCGCGCATGGCCAGCGGGTTGCCGCCGAAGGTCGTGCCATGGTTGCCAGGCTGCAGCACATTGGCCGCCTTGGGGCCGGCCACCACGGCGCCGATCGGCACGCCCGAGCCCAGGCCCTTGGCCAGGGGCATCACGTCCGGCACGATGCCGGCCCATTGGTGGGCGAACCACTTGCCGGTGCGGCCCATGCCGCACTGCACCTCGTCGATCATCATCAGCCAGCCGCGCTCGTCGCACAGCGTGCGCAGCTGCTGCAGGTACTCGATGCGCATCGGGTTGATGCCGCCTTCGCCCTGGATGGTCTCGAAGAACACGGCCACCACGTTGGGGTTGCCCTCGGTGGCCTGCTTGATGGCCTCGATGTCGTTGAGCGGCACGCGCACGAAGCCCTCCACCAGCGGGCCGAAGCCGTTGTGGATCTTGGGGTTGCCGGTGGCCGACATGGTGGCGATGGAGCGGCCATGGAAGGCCTTCTCGTAGACCACGATCTCGGGCTTGGCGATGCCCTTGTCCACGCCGTACTTGCGTGCGATCTTCAGGGCCGCCTCGTTGGCCTCCAGGCCCGAGTTGCAGAAGAACACATTGGTCATGCCCGACAGCTCCACCAGCTTGGCGGCCAGGGCTTCCTGGCCGGGCACGTGGTAATAGTTGGACGAATGCATGATCTGGCTGATCTGGTGCTGCAGCGCGGGCACCAGCTGCGGGTGGTTGTGGCCCAGGGTGTTCACGGCAATGCCGCCCAGGCCATCGAGGTATTCCTTGCCGTTCACGTCCCACACGCGGCAGCCCTGACCACGGGCCAGCGCGATGGGCACGCGGCCGTAGGTGTTCATCACGTGGGGCGAGGCGGCCTCAATGAAAGCGGTCATGCAGAAATCTCCTGGCGGTGCGGTGAAAAGTGGGTGGCCCGGTTGTCTGGCCCACCCGAAAAGCGAAGCACGATTCTAGGGGCCATGCGATGACCCGCTGTTGACGATTGCGCATCACTGCAATGCGCTCGGCCGGTGATGCCATGCCCTCCAGTCAGGTTTAGAGGGGTAGCTCTTATATAAGAGTTAGAATCCATGGTTGCAGTGCAGCATGCAGTGATCCTGTGGTTGCAGGCTGTCCATTACACTTCGACCCGATGGTTTCCCCCACCTCCAAAGAGATCTTCATCCAAGGCGTTACCCATGACGGGAAAACCTTCCGTCCCAGCGACTGGGCCGAGCGTCTGGCGGGGGTGATGAGCAGTTTTCGCCCGGGCGGAGCACGGCCGGGCAGCCACCTGAGCTACTCGCCCTGGTGCATCCCCACCACCTTCGATGGCGTGAAATGCGTGGTGGTGCACCGCGACCTGCGCGACCACGAGCCCATGGCCTGGGATTTCGTCGTCAATTTCGCGCGCGACAACAACCTGCAGGTGGTCGAGGCCTGCCTGGTGCCGGACGCCCCCATCCCCACCCCTCCCGCCGCCAAGACCTGAGGCGCCGGGCTTCTGTGCCCCCCTCGTGCATGCGAACCAAGCCCCCTCGGGGCTTTTTTTGTGCCTGGACGGTACTGGCCGCCCCGCATTCGGAGCCCGGAAACGAAAAAACCGCCCAGAGGGCGGTTTCTCGTTTTTTTTGCTGGCAGCGCACCCGTTACAAACGGCGAACGGCGCGGGCCGTTCGGGCTGTTTGCCTGAAGAGGGTCAGGCGGCCAGGGCCAGGGCTTTCACCTTGGCAGACAGACGGCTCTTGTCGCGAGCAGCCTTGTTCTTGTGGAAGATGCCCTTGTCGGCCACGGAGTCCACCACGGCTTGCATCTTGGCGAACAGTTCGGTCGCCTTGGTCTTGTCGCCGGTCAGAACAGCCTTTTCGACGTTCTTCACAGCGGTACGGTATTTGGAGCGCAGCGAGGTGTTCGCGGCGTTGAGTTTCGTGTCCTGACGGACGCGCTTGCGGCCCGACGCCAGGCGCGGGTTCTTCTTCTTGGGTTTAGCGGATGCCATTGTGTGTTTCCTTAAGGTCTGAGGATGATGCCAGCAAAGCCCGCGATTATAGCCCAGACGGCCAGCCAAGCCTAGAGAGCGGCACCTGGAGGGGCGCGGAAGGGCTTTTGGTAAGCGGGTGCAACGCCGGCAGCCGCTTCCCACGGGCCTTGCAAACTTCATCCTGCCCTCACGGGGCCTTTGCACACTGCCTCTTTTATCCCCCTTCGGAAGATCCCTTGGCACCTCCCCTGCCCACCCCCGCTGCGGCCGCCGTGCGCCCGCCAGCGCATACACTCCCGGCGGTGTCATTGCTCAAAGCCGCCTCCACCGTCTCCCTGCTGACCCTGGCCTCCCGCGTGACGGGCCTGGCGCGCGATCTCCTGATGGCCTCCTTCTTCGGGGCCAACGCCCTGACGGACGCCTTCAACGTCGCCTTCCGCATTCCCAACCTGTTTCGCCGCTTCTTTGCCGAGGGGGCGTTCAGCCAGGCCTTCATCCCGGTGCTGGCCACTTCCAAGGCCCAGCAGGGCGAGGACGCCACGCGCGTGCTCATCGCCAACGTGGCCACGGCCCTGGCCTGGGTGCTGCTGCTGACCTGCGTGCTCGGCGTGGTGGGGGCTCCGGTGCTGGTCTGGGCCCTGGCCAGCGGCATGCGCCAGAGCCCCGAGGCCTACGACGCCGCCGTGCTCATGACGCGCTGGATGTTCCCCTACATCGGCTTCATGTCGCTGGTGGCGCTGTCGGCCGGCGTGCTCAACACCTGGAAGCACTTCACCGTGCCGGCGGCCTCGCCCGTGCTGCTCAACCTGTCGATGATCGGCGCGGCGCTGCTGGGCGCCCCCCAGCTCGAGGCGCGCGGCATCGAGCCCATCTACTCCATGGCCGGCGGCGTGCTGCTGGGCGGGGTGCTGCAGCTGGCGGTGCAGATCCCGGTGCTGGCGCGCATGGGCCTGTTGCCGCGCATCGGCGTCAGCTGGCGCGCCATCCGCACGGCCTGGGCTGACCCGGGCGTGCGCAAGGTGCTGTCGCTCATGGGCCCCATCCTGCTGGGCGTGGGCGTGGCGCAGATCTCGCTGATGATCAACACCCAGATAGCGTCCTACCTGGCGCCGGGCAGCGTCACCTGGCTGTTCTATGCCGACCGGCTGATGGAGTTCCCGACCGCGCTGCTGGGCGTGGCCCTGGGCGTGGTGCTCACGCCGCAGCTCACGGCCGCCAAGGCCGCGGGCGATGCCGAGAAATACTCGGCCATGCTCGACTGGGGCCTGCGCATCGTGGTGCTGCTGGCCGTGCCCTGTGCCGTGGCGCTGCTCACCTTCTCCAAGCCGCTGGTGGCCACGCTGTTCCACTACGGCAAGCTGGCCGACGGCGACGTGGGCCAGATCGCGATGGCCCTGTCGGGCTACGGCGCGGGCCTGCTGGGCCTGGTGGCCATCAAGGTGCTGGCCCCGGGCTACTACGCCAGCCAGGACGTGCGCACGCCGGTGAAGATCGCCATCTCGGTGCTGGTCATCACGCAGTTGCTCAACATCGCGCTCGTGCCCTGGATCGCGCACGCCGGCCTGGCCCTGTCCATCGGCCTGGGTGCCCTCATCAATGCGCTGTGGCTGCTGATCGGCCTGCTGCGCCGCGGCAGCTACCAGCCGCAACCGGGCTGGTGGCGTTTTGCACTGCAGGTGGTGGCCGCCAGCGCGCTGCTGACGCTGCTGCTGGTGTGGTCGTCGCAGCATTTCGACTGGGTCGCCATGCGCAGTGCCAAATGGCAGCGCATCGGTTTGCTGGCACTGCTGATGGGGGCCTCGGCCGCGCTGTATTTCGGCGCCCTGTGGGCGGCGGGCCTCAAGCTGCGCAAGATGCTGCGGCGCTGAACCGGCAGACCGGTGGCGAAGCGAAATAACCCTCTACCGCGTGACTTTTGCAGCTTGACGCGGCGGGGGCAGAACCTTACAACCTTGTCATGCCACTGAGCCTGACCGTACCGACCGCGCTGGAGTACTTTGCATCGCTGGTGCAAAGCGATGACCATTTCCCCCTGCTGGAGGCTGCCGCAAGCCTGGCGCAGGACGAGTACCCCGAATTCGACGTGCAATTGCTGCTGGGCGACATGGACCAGCTGCAGGCGCGCATCAAGCGCCGCCTGCCGGCCGATGCGCCCGCGCTGCAGCGCCTGCGCACGCTCAACCAGTTCTTCTTTGCCGACATGGGGTTCGGCGGCAACGTCAACAACTACTACGACCCCGAGAACAGCTACCTCAATGCCGTGCTGCGCACGCGCCGGGGCATTCCCATCAGCCTGGCCGTGCTGTGGATGGAGCTGGCCCAGGGCCTGGGCCTGCATGCGCGCGGCATCGCCTTCCCGGGGCATTTCATGGTCAAGGTGCTGCTGCCCAAGGGGCAGGTGGTGCTGGACCCGATCACCGGCCAGTCCCTGAGCCGCGAGGAGCTGGGCGAGCGGCTCGAACCCTACAAGCGCCGCAACGGCCTCATCGACGACTACGACGTGCCGCTGGGCCTGTACCTGCAGGCGGCCACGCCGCGCGACATCATCGCGCGCATGCTGCGCAACCTCAAGGAGGTGCACCGCACCCAGCAGGACTGGCAGCGCCTGATCGCGGTGCTCGACCGCCTGATCGTGTTGCAGCCCGAGGCCTGGGGCGAGTGGCGCGATCGCGGGCTCGCGCACGCCGAGCGCGGCAACCTGACCGAGGCCATCTTCGACCTGGAAACCTACCTCCAGCATGTGGAGGATGGCCTGGACATCGACCACGTCACGGAACGGCTCGGCGCCCTGCGCAGCGCGAACGAATAGGCGCGAACCGTTTTTCGCGCCGGGCTGGCTGTCGGCCTCAGCCCTGCAGCCGGGCCAGTTCGGCGCGCAGCGCCTCGTTCTCGGCGGTCAGCTCGGCCACGCGCAGGCGCAGGGCCTGCAGTTCGCCGCTGGCCGCAGCCGATTCCTGCGCGGGGGCTTCGTCCGCGGCTTCCTTGTCTTCGCGCGGCTTGCGCTGCTTGGCATCGCGCACGCGCTTGGCGGCCTGCTTGAGCTCGTCCTTGCCGCCCTTGGCCGCAGCCACCTGCTCCTCGGCCGGCAGGGTGGCCACGGTGGCGGCCGTGGCCAGCGAGATGGTGCCGGACTTGACGGCTGCCACCAGCTCGGGTGCTGCCTGCTTCTGGATCTTTTCGATGGCCACCACCTGGCTGCTGCTCAGGCGCGCCGCGCGGGCAATCGCCTCGCGGCTGCTCAGGCTCTCGGAGGGCACGTCCGCCTCGGGGGCGGGCGGTGGGGGCGCGGCTACCGGGCCATCGGAAGACCAGGGCAGGTCGGCCTCGTCCACCGGCTCGGGCGGGATGGCGGCGGCGCGACTGCGGCGCGCGGCCACGATCTCGCGCTTGCGCAGGGCCAGCACGCCGCGCTGGAAGTCCGAGACGCTGCGGCGGCCCAGGTGCTGGTCGATCATCCACAGGTGCACGTCTTCCATGCTCTGGAAATGCGTGTTCTGCACCGTCTGGAAAGGCAGGCCGTGCTTTTGGCAGATGCCGTAGCGGTTGTGGCCATCCACCAGCACATCGCCCCAGAGCACCAGGGCATCACGGCAGCCCTCGGCCAGCAGGCTGCGTTCCAGGGCGTCGTGCTCGTCGCGGGTCAGGGGATCGATGTAGGCTTTGAGTTCTTCGTTGACGACGATGTTCATGGTGGCGCGAAATCCGGGGAGCAGGGCAAGGGGCGGGATTGTAATGGGCCGCCCTGCGGCAGCTCCTACCGGTCCCGGGGTCCGCGCAGGGCGATCCAGGCCGCCACCGGCATGAACACCACCAGCAGGCCGACGATGATCCAGAAGCCGTGCGGGCTGTCGGCCAGCGGCACGCCGCCCACGTTCATGCCGAGCAGGCCGGTCAGGATGTTGATGGGCAGCGCCAGCACCGTCACCACGGTCAGCACGAACAGGCTGCGGCTGTTGGCCTCCTGCACGTTGGCGGCGACCTCTTCCTGCAGCAGCTTGATGCGCTCCTGCAGGCCCTGCATGTCACGCAGCACCACCGAGAACTCCTCGGTCGAATCGCGCAGCTCCTGCGCATCCTCGGCGCCCATCCAGGCCGGCGGGTTCTGCAGCAGGCGGAACAGGGCCGCGGGCTCGGGTGCCAGCAGGCGCTGCAGGCGCACCAGCAGCCGGCGCAGCACGCCCAGGCGCGCGCGCTTGTGGTCCAGCCGGCTGGCGAGCAGCTCGTCCTCGATGCGGTCGATGCGCTGCGTGACGCCGCGCACGATGTCCACCAGGCCCCCGGCCTGGGTGCGCATGAGCTGTTCGAGCAGGGCCACGCTGGAGCGTGGCGAATGCCCATTGCGCACGGCGGTGCGCAGCGCGTCCACCGAGCGCAGCGGGTGGGCCCGGGCCGTCACCACCAGCTGGGGCGCCACGCTGATCCACAGCGTGGCGATGTCGAAGGGCTCGAAGGCGAAATCGAAATGCGCGTCGTTGAGCACGGCGATCAGCGTGTCGTCGTCGCGCTCGATACGGGTGGAGTGCGAGCCATCCTTGAGCGCCTCGAAAAAGGCGTCGGGCAGCCCGGCATGGCGCTCCATCCAGCGCACCGCCTGGGTGTGGCTGAGGTTGAAATGCAGCCAGACGAAGGGAAGGGCCTCGCCGTCCCCGGCCGGGATGGCGGGCGGCTGGCCGAGCGACTGCAGCCACTGCGCGGCCTCCACCGAGTCGATGGCCTGTGGCGCACCCATGGTGCCCATGCGGTAGCCGCAGATCAGGCCTGCGGCATCGCCCCCATAGTTCTGTCCTGCGGTACTGGCGGCGGGTGCATTCATGGAAAGCGGGAAAAGGAGCGGAAAAGTCGCCACGGTGGCGGGACGTGCCAGCACATGGCTGCCGATATTGCTGTTACCGCATGACAGCGGTGTGACACTTCATGTGGGTGTCATGCATTTGTCACCGGGCGAGCGCATCATGGGAAACCCCTTATCTGCCCCTCCGACGCCATGTTCCAGAACGCCCCCATCGATGCACAGGACCTGATGCAGCGCATCGCCAACGACCTGATCGACAGCTACGACGAAGAGCTGGAGCTGGAGATCGAGGACCGCAACGTGGACGATGTCGGTGACCTGGTGCCGGCCGACAGGCATGCACGCCAGCTGTATTTCAAGGAGCTGTTCCGCCTGCAGGGCGAGCTCGTGAAGCTGCAGGACTGGGTGCAGCACAGCCGCCAGAAGGTGGTGATCCTGTTCGAGGGCCGCGACGCGGCCGGCAAGGGCGGCGTCATCAAGCGCATCACCCAGCGCCTGAACCCGCGCGTGGCCCGCGTGGCGGCACTGCCCGCACCCAACGACCGCGAACGCACGCAGTGGTACTTTCAGCGCTATGTGGCGCACCTGCCGGCTGCCGGCGAGATGGTGCTGTTCGACCGCAGTTGGTACAACCGTGCCGGCGTCGAGCGCGTCATGGGCTTTTGCACCGACGACGAGTACGAGGAGTTCTTTCGCACCGTGCCCGAGTTCGAGAAGATGCTCGTGCGCTCGGGCATCACGCTGGTGAAGTACTGGTTCTCCATCACCGACGAAGAGCAGCACCTGCGCTTCCTGGGTCGCATCCACGACCCGCTCAAGCAATGGAAGCTCAGCCCCATGGACCTGGAAAGCCGCATCCGCTGGGAGGCCTACACCAAGGCCAAGGAAACCATGCTCGAGCGCACCCACATCCCCGAGGCCCCGTGGTGGGTGGTGCAGGCCGTGGACAAGAAGAAGGCGCGCCTGAACTGCATCTCGCACCTGTTGTCGCAGTTTCCCTATGAAGATGTACCCCATCCCCCTGTGGTGCTTCCCGAGCGCGTGCGCAACCCCGAATACCTGCGGCAGCCGGTTCCCGCCAACATGTATGTCCCTGATTCGTACTGAGGCCGCGCCGGGCAGGTGTGCGGCGAGGCCGGTCAGGTGTTCCTCAGCAACTCGATGGTGGAGATCACATCCTTCACCTTGAAGGGCTTGAGCAGCACGCGGCGCACGCGCAGCGCCTTCATCTGCTCTGCGGTGGTGGCGTCCACCTCCGAGGTGGTCACGGCCACCGGCACGGACGAGGCCACGGCCAACTGCGAGGCGCGCACGCTTTCCAGCAACTGCACGGCCTCCTGCCGTTCTTCCAGCGACACGATGACGCCTGCAAAATCCCGCTGCGCCAGCTGTTGCTGCGCGGTGCGCACGCTCGCCACCTGCCGCACTTCGGGCAGCGACAACTGCCGAGCGGTGGAAACGATGATGCTGCCGGTCAGCATGCTGGGCTCCACCAGCAGGATGCCCTTCGCTGCGCCGCTCATGGATTCCGATCCTCGTTGTCAGGCGCTGGCTCGGCATGGCGCCGCATGAGCTCCTCCACCGCCAGGTCGCGCAGCGAAGCCAGGATGGCCAAGTCCACCCGGTCCAGGTCACGCGGCTGCTGGTCGATGATGCACAGGGTGCCGATGCTCTCGCCGCTGGGCAGCTTGAGCGGGGCGCCGGCGTAGAACTGGATGCCCGGCCCGCCGGTCACCAGCGGGTTGTCGGCAAAGCGCTGGTCTTTCGCGGCGTCGGGCACGACCATGGTCTCGTCCTTGAGGATGGCATGGGCGCAGAACGAGATGTCGCGTGCCGTTTCAGGAGCATCCAGCCCCACCTTCGCCTTGAACCACTGGCGCTCGGCGTCGATCAGCGAGATCAGCGCGATGGGCATGTCGAATTCCTGCGCGGCGAAGGCCACGATGCGGTCGAACCGCTCCTCGGGCGGCGTGTCCAGGATCAGCAGTTGGCGCAGGGCCTGCAGGCGCTCGTCTTCGTTGGCAGGGGTGGGCGGCTCTTGCATGTCGATCAGGCATTCCAAACGCACGGAATGCCATTATGTTCCGCGATAGCGCAAGCCTGCGGTCAGTGGCGGGTCACGACCTCCCGTGCCGGTGTGCCGGGACGGCCGAACTGGTGCCAGGCGCGGCGCAGCTGCGTGTCCGAGCTGAAGCCCGCCAGCGCTGCGGCCTGTGTCACGTTGTGGCCCGACTGCAGGGCCGCCTCGGCCGCGGCCAGGCGGATGCGGCGCAGGTATTCCAGCGGCGCGATGCCCGCATGCTCCAAAAACAGCCGGTTCAGGTGCCGCGGCGAGGTGTGCGCCACCTCGGCCATGGCGGTCACGTTCCAGGGCGCCTGGGGCTGCTGGCCCACGGCGTCCTGCACGCGGTGCAGGGCTCCGTGCAGGTGGTTGCGGTGGTGCAGGAAGGGCGAGAGCTCCGGGTCCTGCGGGCCACGGCGCAGGGCCACCACCATGGTCTGGGCCACCTGCGCGGCAATCGCCGGGCCGCAGGCGTCGGCAATGCGGTAGAGCATCAGGTCGATGCCGGTGGTCACGCCCGCGCTGCTGTGCAGTGCGCCGTCGTGCACGAACACGCGGTTGGCCACCACGTCGCAGTGCGGGTCCACCTCGGCCAGCTCGCCCAGGTGCTGGTGGTGGGTGGTGGCGCGCCGGCCGGCCAGCAGGCCCGCGTGCGCGGCCAGCACGGCACCCGCGCAGATGGTGACCAGCTCCAGCCGGCCCGTGGCCAGGCGCATGCCGCGCAGCCAGTGCAGCAGGTCGCGGGCCTCGCTGTTGTCCACCGCGATGGACTTGCCCGGCAGGCCCACCAGCACCACCCAGGCCGGCTGGGGCAGGGGGCAGGGCAGGGGTTCCAGCCCCGTCAGCATGGCCCCCACCGAGGTCACCGCCTGCGGCGTGGGGGCCGTGAAATGCTGCACGAAGCGTTCGGGCTGGCCCTGGGCGCGCAGCAGCTGGTTGGCGATGCGCAGCGCCTCGGCCGGTCCGGCCCAGTCCAGCACCAGACTGCCGGGCAGCAGTGCGAAGTAGACGTGGATCGGGGCGTGCGGTGTCAGGGGCTGGGGTTCCATGGCGTGTCCATCTGGCGGGCGGTGCGCTCGGAAAGCGCCCGGCCCGCCAGGCGCGTGACCAGGTGCAGGGACATGTCGATGCCGGCACTGATGCCGGCCGACGTGACCAATGCCCCGCGGTCCACCCAGCGCACATTCTCCTGCACGTCGAGCGCCGGGAATTGCGTGCGCAGGTCGGCAATGTCCTCCCAGTGCGTGGTGGCCGGCCCCTCGGTCAGCACGCCGGCCGCTGCCAGGATGAAGGCGCCCGTGCAGACCGAGGCGGTGAGCTGCGCGCCCGCGGCCGCCCGGGCCACCCAGGCACGTGTCTCGGCGCAGGCGGCGGCCGCATCGACCACGCCGCCGGGCACGATCAGCACGTCCGGTGCGGCGGCCGTGGCGAAGTCGGCATCGGGCAGCACGCGCAGGCCGGCGCGCGCCTGCACCGGCTGCAGGCTGCGTGCCACGCACTGCACGGCAAAGGGCGTGGGCGCGCCGGGCTGCAGGCGCTGCTGCATGCGGCAGGCCGTGGTGAAGACTTCGTAGGGGCCGCCCAGGTCCAGGGCTTCGACATCGTCGAACACCAGGATGGAGACTTGCAGGGGGCGTTGCTCAGGGGATGCGGTGGTCATGGGTGGGCGCAGTGGCGGTCAAAGGGAAAGAAGGGGGTTCAGCGCCGCGGCGCTGGCGGGGCGAAGACATAGCGCGGGTAGGTGCTGCGGGCGGCTGCGGCCAGCGCCGGGTCCACGTCCACCGTGCAGAACGGCTGGTCCGCGCTGGTGCGGGCGAGCAGGGCACCGTCGGGGCTGATCGCCCAGCCGGCACCGCCGTAGGTGCCGGCGGCGTGGTCGACCCGGTTCGACGAGAGGCTGTAGGCACCGGTGCGCGCCGCGGCCACGGTGCCCATGGCCAGCCACTTGGCGGTGGTCGCCGCGGCGGTGGCGCGCGGCGAGAGGATGGCCTCCACGCCCAGGGCCGCATAGCCGGCATAGGTTTCAAGCGCCCAGAGCTCGGTGCAGATGCTCAGCCCAAAGCCCAGGGGGCCGGCCGTGAAGCGTGCAAACTCGGCATCGCCACGCTCGAACCAGGTGGCCTCCCAGCCGCCGGGCTCGTCGGGCAGGTGGAACTTGCGCCGCAGCGGCTGGTAACCGGCCTCGTCCGACCAGGCAAAGCCTTCGTTGTAGTGCCGCCCATCCATGGTGACCGGGCGGGCGCCCACCACCCGGGCGACGCCCAGTTCGTGCAGCCGGGCGGTCCAGGCGTCGCTCAATGCCACGGCCGCCGCCCAGCGCGCGGGCTCGAATGGCGTGGACTCCCACACCGGCTCCACGAAGGCGAATTCGGGCAGCAGCACGAGCTTGGAACGCTCACTGCGCACATGAGCGCACAGGGCCCCCCAGGCGGGTTCGAGCAAGGCGGGCTGGCAGGGCAGTTCGCAGACGGTGGCGCGCATGGCGGTCTCCCGGTTCAGCCTGCGGCCACGGCGGCGGCCAGGGCCTCGTCCACCGTGCGCA
Source organism: Acidovorax sp. GW821-FHT09B03 (assembly GCF_059418305.1). Classification (NCBI taxonomy): domain Bacteria; kingdom Pseudomonadati; phylum Pseudomonadota; class Betaproteobacteria; order Burkholderiales; family Comamonadaceae; genus Acidovorax; species Acidovorax sp. GW821-FHT09B03. The sequence goes on along the minus strand of NZ_JBWKPP010000004.1, from coordinate 253,562 downwards.
GCGTGGCGAAGCGGCCTGCCAGCACGGTGGCGGTGCGGGCCTTGATGTCGGCGGCGGGCAGGGTGCGGCCATCGGGCTGCACCATGTCCCAGGTCAGCGTGGCATCCACGACATAGTCCACCTCCCAGCCCAGGTCCGAGGCATGGCGCGTGGTGGTCTCGCAGCACTGCTCGGTGCGGATGCCGCTCACGATGAGGCGCTGGATGCCATGGCGCGTGAGCCAGACATCCAGGCCCGTGCCCACCAGCGCGCTGTGGCGCGACTTGGTGAAGGTGGCCGCCGCGTCGAAGGCGGCCAGCCCGTCGAGCGCCCGCACATGGCCGGATTCGATGGCGAAGGCATTGCTGGCATCGGCCGGGCCTTCACTGTGGAACACGCGCACCACGGGGATGCCCTGCGCAACGCAGCCCTCGATCAGCGCGTTCTGCGCCGCCAGGTAGGCCGGCAGATCGTCCGCCGTGAAATAGGGGCGCTGGCGGAAGGATTCCTGCACATCAATCACAATCAGACAGGTTTTCATGGGAGTGGCCTTCGGCTTCGGGTTGCAATCCACGTATCTTCCGCCTGAAAAATCGTACCGTCCCAACAGGCCTGGACATCTATCGATCAATTTCCGCCATGAATTAGGGGTGAGCGGCGATGGTGGAGGTTGTCGATCTGCCGAATACCCCGGTTTTCGGGTCGAGTGGCTTCAAGGCAAAGGCCTGCTTGCTATTGATTGGATAGCGTCAGGCGGGTGAAGCCATAAGCTGCTATGGTGTATAGGGTTTTCCCTATATATGGATAGCACCCGCACATCTGCCCATGGCCCGCCGCTCTCGCCTCTTCTCGCTGTCCGCGCTCACCCGCGCCTACCAGCGCAACCTCAAGGCCTTCGAGAAGGCGGCCAAGCCCATGCGCAAGCAGGCCGCCAAGGCCCTCAGGGCCGTGCCCAAGCTGGCCACGGCGGCCCAGCCCATGCCGCGCCTGCGCACGGTGACACCCCGGCCGCGCAAGCCCCGGCCGGTGGCGGGCGAGTGGCTGGCCGGCATTGCGCCCGGGCCTGCCGGTGCGCGGCGCTTTCACCTCTACATTCCCCCCGGCCTGGCACTCGGCAAGGGTGAGACCCTGCCGCTGCTGGTCATGCTGCATGGTTGTGGCCAGACCGGGCGCGACCTGGCGCTCAGCTCGCGCATGAATCGGCTGGCGGCGCGCAAGCGCTTTCTGGTGCTCTACCCCGAGCAGGAGCGGCTGGCCAATGCCCATGGCTGCTGGAACTGGTTCGAACGCCGCAATGGCAAGGCCGACGCCGAGGCCGCCACCCTGCTGGCGGCCGTGGACCAGGTGGCGCGCCGCCATCCGGTGGACCTGGACCGCGTGGCGGTGGCGGGCCTGTCGGCCGGCGCCAGCATGGCAGCCCTGCTGGGCGCCACCTACCCGGAGCGCTTTTGCGCCGTGGCCATGCACTCGGGCGTGGCCCCCGGCACGGCCGAATCGGCTGCCACGGCCATGGCCGCCATGCACGGCAAGCGCGAGGCGCACCTGCCCGATCCGCCGGGTGCCAGCGCCCTGGTGCCGGGCCTGCGCATCGACGGCACGCCCTTGCCGCGGCTGCCGCCCCTGATGATCCTGCACGGCGATGCGGACAACGTCGTGTCCTCGCGCAATGCCGCGGCCACGGCTGCGCTCTGGGCCGAATCGCTGGGCGCGCGCGAGGGCATGGCGCGCACGCTGCAGCGCGGCAAGCGCCATGCCATGCGGGTGACGGAATACCGGGCGCGTTCGCGCAGCGTGGTGGTGGTGCGCGAAATCCTCGGCCTGGGCCACGCCTGGAGCGGTGGCACGGCCGATCTACCCTACAGCGATCCGGCGGGGCCGGATGCCTCGGCCCTGGTCTGGGCCTTTGTTTCGCGCCAGTTCATGCAAAAGTGAGCGATTGCTCACACCAGGCGCGCTGCGACCAGTTCCTTCTTCAGGTAGGCGTAGAACAGCGGGGCCGCCACCAACCCGGCGGGGCCGAATACCGCCTCGGCCACGAACATCACGCTGAGCAATTCCCACACGCCCATGTGCGTGCGCCGGCCCACGACCTTGGCGTTGATCACGTACTCGGCCTTGTGGATCAGGATCAAAAAGCCCAGGCAGGCCGCGGCCGCCAGCGGCGACACCGACAGGCCCACGATGGTGATCACCGCATTGCACAGCAGGTTGCCGACGATGGGCACCAGACCGGCCACGAAGGTCAGCGTGATCAGCACCGGGGTGTAGGGCAGCTCCAGCTTCCAGATGGGCAGCACGAACAGCAGGAACAGCGCCGTGAGCAGGGTGTTGAAGCTGGCGATCCAGAACTGCGCCGCGACGATCTGGCGGAAGGCCTCGCCCAGCAGGGTGATGCGCTGCTGCAGGGCGATGGCCAGGGGCCCGCGCGGCGGGGCCGGCGGCCGCACGGCCGCGAGCGCGCCGATCAGCAGGCCCACATAGGCAAACAGCAGCCCGGCCAGCCAGGCGCGCCCGGCCATGGCCAGGGCGCCGGCCTTGGCCCCCAGGTAGCTGGCGATGATGCGCTGGATCTCCGCCGCGCCCTCGGGCAGGTGGCTGGCCATGTCGGCCGGCAGCTTCAGGCGCAGCTCCAGCACCGTGCGCGCCATGTAGTCGAGCAGTTCGCGGTACTGCTGGGGCGCCTCCACCAGGTAGCCGCGTGAATGGGTGACACCGATGGCCAGCAGCACCAGGGGCGAGAGCATCACCACGGCTGCGGCGGCCAGTTCGGCCATGCGCGGCAGCACCGTGGCCTGCGGCGCCCCGCGGCGCTGGGCCAGTCGCGCCAGCCAGCGCGCCAGCGCCCGGGTGGCCAGGAAGCCCAGGCACACGCACAGCAGGCCAGGCAGCAGGTTGCGCCACATCACCAGCAGCAGCGCGCCGGCCATCAGCAGGTAGCTGGCCAGGGCCACGCCGCGGGGCAGCGGGCCGAAAGGGAGCGGACGGTCTGCCCCGGACAGGGTGGCCGGCACGGCAGGCGTGTCGGGCAGGGGTGCGGGCACGATGTCGGTGCCCGCTTCAGGCGGTTCCAGCGGTGGCTGCGCCATGGCGCTGGGCCGTCTCAGGCAACGACCACGGCGGCGCCGTCACCACGCGGTGCGATGGCACCGATGGTGTAGACCTTCTCGCCGGCAGCGGCCAGCGTGGCGGCCGTGGCGGCGGCGTTGGCGGCATCCACCACCACCACCATGCCGATGCCGTTGTTGAAGGTGCGGTTCATCTCGATGTCGTCGATGCCCGCGGTCTTCTGCAGCCAGGCGAACAGCTCGGTCTGGGGCCAGCTGCCCTTTTGCAGGTGCGCGGCCGTGCCTTCGGGCAGCACGCGCGGGATGTTCTCGAGCAGGCCGCCGCCAGTGATGTGGGCCAGCGCCTTGATGGGGTGGGCGGCCAGCGCGGCCAGCACGTTCTTCACGTACAGGCGGGTGGGCTCCATGATGGCCTGCTTGAAGGGCTTGCCGTCCAGCGTGGCAGGGGTGTCGGCGCCGGCGCGCTCGATGCACTTGCGCACCAGGCTGAATCCGTTGGAATGCACGCCGTGGCTGGCCAGGCCCAGCACCACGTCGCCGGGCTGCACGTTCTGGCCGGTGAGGATCTTCGATTTTTCGACCGCGCCCACGGCAAAGCCGGCCAGGTCGTATTCGCCAGCGGGGTACATGCCGGGCATTTCGGCCGTCTCGCCGCCGATCAGCGCACAGCCGCTCAGTTCGCAGCCCCGGGCGATGCCGCCGACCACGGCGGCTGCCGTGTCCACGTCGAGCTTGCCGCAGGCGAAGTAGTCGAGGAAGAATAGGGGCTCTGCGCCCTGCACCAGAACGTCGTTGACGCTCATGGCTACCAGGTCGATGCCCACGGTGTCGTGCATGTTCCACTCGAAGGCCAGCTTGAGCTTGGTGCCCACGCCATCGGTGCCGGAGACCAGCACGGGTTCCTTGTAGCGCTTGGGCACTTCGAACAGCGCGCCGAAGCCGCCGATGCCGGCCAGCACGCCTTCGCGCATGGTCTTCTTGGCCAGGGGCTTGATGCGTTCGACCAGCGCGTCGCCCGCGTCGATGTCAACGCCGGCGTCTTTGTAGGAAAGGGGAGTGGGGGTCGCGGAAGAGCTCATGGAGGGTGTGGGCTGGTAGGCCCGCAGGGCGGGCTGGAATCCGGGGATTTTAAGGGGCATCGCCGCGCCGGTCGCTCAGCCCTGCCCGGCCGGGGGCTTTGGCGCACGCGCGGCCCGGCGCGCCTGCAGCAGCACGCCGGCCAGCGCCAGGGCGGCAAACAGCATTCCGGCGGCAAACGTGGCGCCCGGCCCCCACCGGTCCCACAGCAGGCCCGCCAGCACGCTGGCCACCAGCAGTGCCCCGCCGCTGACCAGGTTGAACATGCCAAAGGCCGTGCCGCGCAGGTCGGCCGGGGCGGTGGCAGCCACCATGGTGGCCAGCAGCCCCTGGGTCATGGCCATGTGCAGCCCCCACAGGGCAATGCCCAGCCAGGCCAGCATGCCGTGGCCGCGCCAGGCCAGCAGGGCGTCGGCGGCGATCAGCACCACCAGCCCCCAGGCCAGCAGCGTGGTGTGGCTCATCCGGTCGGACAGCCTGCCCAGCGGATAGGCACCGAGCGCGAACACCAGGTTCATGAGCACCAGCACCAGGGGCGTCCACGCCAGTGGCAGTCCGTCCTGCTGCAGGCGAAGGAGCAGGAAGGCCTCGCTGAAGCGGGCCAGGGTGAACACGGCCCCCAGCGCCACCACCCCCCAGTAGCGTGGCTCCAGGCGGCGCAGGCTCTCGCGGCGGATCGGGTTGGTGCGGGGCGTGCCCGCGGGGCGCTCGGGCTCCCGAACGCCGACCAGCAACAGCAGCACGCACAGCACGGCAGGCAGCACGGCCACCCAGAACACGGCGCGAAAATCGTTGGCCCAGAGCAACATCAGCCCCATGGCGATCAGCGGGCCCAGAAAGGCCCCCACTGTGTCGAGCGACTGGCGCAGGCCGAAGGCGGCGCCCTGCATGCCGGGCGGCGCGAGGTCGGCCACCAGGGCGTCGCGCGGTGCGCCGCGAATCCCCTTGCCGACGCGGTCCAGCAGCCGGGCCGCCACCACCCAACCCACGGTGGAGGCCAGGGCAAACAGTGGTTTTGCGAGGGCACCCAGTCCGTAGCCGAGCACCGCCAGGGGCTTGCGGCGCCCCCACCAGTCGCTCAGCGCCCCTGAAAACACCTTGAGGACCAGTGCCGTGGCCTCGGCAACCCCTTCGATGATGCCCACGGTGAGCATGCTCACCCCGAGTGCCGCGACCAGGAAGACGGGCAGCAGGCTGTGGATCATTTCGGAGGAAATGTCCATGAGCAGGCTCACGAATCCCAGGGCCCAGATGCTGGCGGGAAGGCGTCGGGGGCGGGGCGGAAGGTCGGCCATGGGGGGCTTGGTGGATGGCAATGGAGGTGCGCCGCGTGGCGACGCCGGCAGGAGACTAAAATCGGCCATATTGTCGCTGCCGGGATCTTTCGCCGAAGGACCCCCGGGACGACGCATCGGCCCTGTGCCGCTACCTCCGCCGCGTTCCGCCGCAGTCACCTACGGCCAGACACTTTCAATGCCACCTGTGATGCCGCTGCTGATCCTTTCCCTGCCCGCCGCTCTTGCACCCACCGCCACGGGTTGGCCCCTGCCGCCCGGGTGCCGCGCATGAAGCAACTGGCGCTCGACATCGGCCTGGCCACGGGGCCTACGCTTTCCCGCTTCTTCGCCGGCCCGAACGAGGCTGCCCTGCAACACCTGCGCCTGGCCGCCGGCGTGGGCAGCAGCAACCCGGCCAGCCGCTCGCCCGTGCCCACCTATATCTGGGGCGAATCGGGCAGCGGCAAGTCGCACCTGCTCAATGCCGTGCGCCAGACGCTGCGCGAGCAGGGCGACGCCGTGGGCTGGCTCGACCCCTCCGTGGGCGAGCCACCCGAGTTCGACGAGGCCTGGTCCGCCGTGCTCATGGACGACGTGCACCTGTACAGCACCGCCCAGCAGGCCATGGCCTTCAACTGGTTCGTCAACGCCATCAGCCCGGCCAGCGGCAGCCAGCGCTGGGTCCTGGCCGCAGGCGACCTGCCGCCGGCCGACCTGCCGCTGCGCGACGACCTGCGCAGCCGCCTGGGCTGGGGCCATGTGTTCCAGCTGCAGCTGCTGGGCGAGCCCGAGCGCCGCGCCGTGCTGCGCCAGGAGGCCGACGCGCGCGGTGTGTTCCTGAGCGACGATGTCATGGACTACATGCTCAACCGCTTCTCGCGCGACCTGGGCAGCCTCATGCAGCTGCTCGACCAGCTCGATGCCTACGCCCTGCGCGCCCAGCGCGCCATCACCATCCCGCTGCTCAAGGCGATGCTCGAGTCCGAATGAGCACGCACAGCCACCCGCCGGCGCCGGCCGGCACCTGACCGAATGACCACCCCCGATTCCCCGGCCACCCGCCACCGGCTCGCGCTGTTCGACCTGGACCACACGCTGCTGCCACTCGACTCCGACTACGAATGGGGTGAGTTCACCATCCGCATCGGCTGGAACGATCCCGTCGAGTTCGCGCGCCGCAACGGCGAGTTCTATGCCCACTACCAGGCCGGCACCCTCGACGTGCACGACTATGTGCGCTTTGCCACCGAGGCCGTGCGCCTGCGTGGCCCCGAGGCGGCAGCCGCCGCGCACGAGCAGTTCATGCGCGAGGTCATCACCCCGGCGATCAAACCCCAGGCCCTGGCCCTGGTGCAGCAGCACCTCGCCGCCGGGGACGAGGTGCTGATCGTCACCGCCACCAACGAGTTCGTCACCACGCCGATCGCCCAGGCGCTCGGCGTGCAGCAGCTGCTGGCCGTGCAGCTGGTGCGCGGTGCGAACGGCTGGTACACCGGCGAGATCGACGGCGTTCCCACCATGCGCGAGGGCAAGGTCACGCGCATGGAGCAGTGGCTGGCCGAGCGCCGGCTCACCTGGGGCGATGTCGAAAGCACGTTCTACAGTGACTCGATGAACGACGTGCCCCTGCTCGAAAAGGTCGACCACCCCGTCGCCACCAACCCCGACCCGCGCCTGCGGGCGCTGGCCCAGGAGCGCGGCTGGCGCATACTGGACCTGTTTACTGCACACCCATGATCAAGAAGTTCATCGACAAACTGCTGGGCAAATCGACGCCCGGCACCTCGGGCGGCAAGCCGCATTTCGGCAAGCGCGAAGAGGTGCCTGCCACCGTGCACGGCATCAACCCCGAGCTGGTGGACCGCCGGGCCGCCGAGGTCGTGGCCACGCTCAAGCAGGCCGGCTACGAGGCCTACATCGTGGGCGGCGCGGTGCGCGACCTGCTGCTGGGCCTGCGCCCCAAGGACTTCGACGTGGCCACCAATGCCACGCCCGAGCAGGTCAAGGGGCTGTTCCGCCGCGCCTTCATCATCGGCAAGCGTTTTCGCATCGTGCACGTGGTGCACGGCCGCGGCCGCGAGCACGAGGTGATCGAGGTCTCGACCTTCCGTGCCTACCTGGACAACGCCGCGGCCGGCCAGGTCGCGGGCAACGAGAAGACCAGCAAGCAGCAGCTGTCGGGCATGCAGCATGCCGTGGACGCCAGCGGCCGCGTGCTGCGCGACAACGTCTGGGGGCCGCAGGACGAGGACGCCACGCGCCGCGACTTCACCGTCAACGCCATGTACTACGACCCGGTCAGCCAGGTCGTGGTGGATTACCACAAGGGCATCCAGGACGCCAAGAAGAAGACGCTGCGCATGATCGGCGACCCGGCCACGCGCTACCGCGAAGACCCGGTGCGCATCATCCGCGCCGTGCGCTTCGCGGCCAAGCTCAGCGCGCTGGGCTTCACCATCGAGGCCAAGACGGCCGCGCCGCTGGTGCAGTCGCAGACCCTGCTGGCCGACGTGCCGCAAAGCCGCATGTTCGACGAGATGCTCAAGCTGCTGCAGACCGGCCATGCCATCGCCACCATCGCCCAGCTCAAGAAGCTCGGCATGGCCAAGGGCATCTACCCGCTGCTGGACGTGGCGGTGGAGCGTGCCGACACGCCGTTCGTGAGCGCCGCCCTGGCCGACACCGACCGCCGCGTGGGCGAGGGCAAGCCCGTCGCACCGAGTTTCCTGCTCGCCTGCGTGCTGTGGGAAGACGTGCGCAACGGCTGGGATGCACGCATGACCAACCAGCGCCAGCATGCCCTGCCCGCGTTGCAGGAGGCCATCGACGAGGTGTTCGACAAGCGCATCGGCGACGTCTCGGGCCGCGGCAAGCTGGCGGCCGACATGCGCGAGATCTGGGTCATGCAGCCGCGCTTCGAAAAGCGCGTGGGCAGCACGCCGTTCGGCATGGTCATGCAGCCGCGCTTCCGTGCCGGCTTCGACTTCCTGCGCCTGCGCGCCGACGTGGGCGAGATCGGCGAGGCCCTGGCCGAATGGTGGCAGGACTTCCAGGCCGCCGACGATGACCGCCGCGAAGACCTGATGGACCAGGCCCGTGAAGAGCAGAAGGCGCGCCAGCGCGTGGGCCAGCCCACGGCGCGCCGGGTGCCCAAGGCGGCGCCCACGGGCGAAGGCCAGGCGCCGCAAGCACCGAAGCCGCGTGCACCGCGTGCGGCCTCCGCCGACGGCGGGCAGGACGAGGGAGACGACTTCGGGCCGGACCACGGCGGCGATGCCGTGCCACCCGATGGCAGCGCCCCCAAGAAGCGCCGCCGCCGTCGCCGCAAGCCCACAGGCGGTGGTGGCGGTGAAGGCTCTGCCGCGCCTGCGGCCCAGTGAGCGCGCACGCCGGCATGGCTGTCGCGGCCTTCATCGGCCTGGGCGCCAACCTCGGTGACCGGGGCGCCGCGCTGCAGCAGGCGCTGGCCTCCCTGGCCGCCCTGCCGCAGACAGCAGTGCGCCAGGTCTCCTCGCTGTACCGCAGCGCGCCCGTGGATGCCGACGGCCCCGACTACCTGAACGCCGTGGCCGAGCTGGCCACCGGGCTGTCGCCCACGGCCCTGCTGCAGGCCCTGCAGGCCATCGAGGCGGCCGCGGGCCGCGAGCGCCCGTACCGCAATGCGCCGCGCACGCTGGACCTGGACATCCTGCTCTACGGCGACGAGGCCATCGCCACCCCCACCCTCACCGTGCCACACCCGCGCATGGACGAGCGTGCCTTCGTATTGCTGCCGCTGTCCGAACTGGCGCCTGCGCGCGTTGCGCCAAGCCAGCTGGCGGCCGTTGCCGACCAGCGCATCGAGCGCACAGACACCCTGCTCTGGCCAGTGGCAGGCGCCAGCCGCTAAACATTGCGGGGCAGCCGCGCGGCCAGCCCCAGCACCACCACCTCCGTCCAGGCCTCGAAGCCCGCATCCAGCGGGTGCGTGCTGCCGCTGCTCCAGCGCACCACGAAGGCCCGGTTGGCCATCTGCGGCAGGTGCCTGGCCAGGGTCGGGCAGGTCGCGCCGTCGACCTGCGCCAGGCGCTGCTGGTGGCCTGCGGCCCAGCCGTCGGGGTCGTCGTCGGGCTGCGGCGCCAGCTCCAGGGTCACGAAGCTGACCATGGCGGCAATCACCACGTTGTAGGCATCGAACAGGCCCTGGTCCGTGAAACCGGCCGATTCGAGCAGCGCCAGGATGCGGTCCAGCAGCAGCGGGTCCAGGCTGGCGTTGGAGACCAGCTGCGCACCCAGCACCGGGGCGATGCGCGGGTGCCGGTGCACGGCCAGCCGGTAGCGCGCGAACAGCGCGCGCAGCTCTGCCTGCCAGTCGCTGTTGGGGGCGGGTGGTTCCAGCCCACCCACGGCGGCCGTAACCGCACCGGCGATCAGCGCATTGCGGCCCCCGGGCACATGCCAGTACAGCGCCGTGGGGTACACGCCCAGCGACCGGGCCAGGTCGCGCACGCTGAAACCCTCCACCCCCCGCTGGTCGATGAGTGCCAGCGCGGCTGCCAGCACACTCTCGCGCGACAGGGGCGCGGCGGCTGCGGTGTCGGGGGCTACGGGGGGGGTGGTGCGGGCGCGGGGCATCGGCAAGGGGGCGAAGGCAGTTGTTGGCGGATTGTCGGGCATCCGGTGGCGCCGAATGCACCGCTTGCCAGATCGGCATCGCGGATCCATAATTTCTTGTACACCGTACAGGAAATCGCATGAACGCCACCCCCGCACCCTTGGACCACGCCCTGTTCCAGGCCGTGGAGAACTACCGTGCACGCAACCCGCGCAGCGCTGCCCTGCTGGCCGAGGCCGAAACGGCGCTGCCCGGCGGCAACACCCGCAGCGTGCTGTTCCACGGCCCCTTCCCGCTGAGCATGGCGCGCGGCGCGGGCTGCAGGGTGTGGGATGCCGATGGCCACGAATACATCGACGCGCTGGGCGAGTTCACGGCGGGGCTCTACGGCCACTCGCACCCGGTGGTGCTCGCAGCCATCGAAGAAGCACTGCGCGGCGGCATCAACCTCTCGTCCCACACGGCGCGTGAAGGCCTGCTGGCGCACGAGATACAGCGGCGCTTTCCGTCCATGGAGCTGCTGCGCTTTGCCAACTCGGGCACCGAGGCCAACCTGCTGGCCCTGGCCGCCGCCAAGGCGCACACGGGGCGCAGCAAGGTGGTCGTGTTCGATGGCGCCTACCACGGCGGCGTGCTCACCTTCGCGGGCGGCGGCTCGCCGATGAACGTGCCGCACGATTTCGTGCTGGCGCGCTACAACGATGCCGACAGCGTGCGCGCGCTTGTGGCCGCGCACGGGCCGGACATCGCCGCCATCCTGGTCGAGCCCATGCTCGGGGCCGGCGGCTGCATCCCCGGCGAGCCGGCCTTCCTGCAGGCGCTGCGCACCCTGGCCGACGAATGCGGCGCGCTGCTGGTGTTCGACGAGGTGATGACCTCGCGCCTGTCCTTCGGTGGCCGGCAGGCGCTGTTGTCCATCCGCCCAGACCTCACCACCGCCGGCAAGTACCTGGGTGGGGGCATGTCGTTCGGGGTGTTCGGCGGGCGCCGCGACGTGATGCAGCGCTTCGACCCGCGCCGCCCCGATGCGCTGGCCCACGCCGGCACCTTCAACAACAACGTGCTCACCATGGCCGCCGGCCATGCCGGGCTGATCCAGGTGCTGACCGCCGAGGTGGTGCAGGCGCTCAATGAGCGCGGCGAGCAGCTGCGCGCGCGTTTCAACGCCGTGCTGGAGCGCCATGGTGTGGACATGGCCTTCACCGGCACCGGATCGCTCATGACCCTGCACGCCACGGCTGCGCCGGTGCGCTCCCCCGCCGATCTGCAGGGCACCGACGGGCGCGCCAAGGACCTGGTGTTCTTCGGCCTGCTGGAAGAAGGCGTGTTCATGGCGCGGCGCGGGCTGATCGCGTTGTCCCTGCCGGTGGGCGATGCCGAATGCGATGCCCTGGTGGCCGCGCTGGAGGCCGTGGTGGTGCGCCACCGCGCCGTGCTGCCGGCCCGGGCATGAAAAAGGGCCCCCGAAGGGGCCCTTGGGACAGAGACGCCGGGAATCAGTCGACCTTCGCACCCGAGGCCTTGACGACCTGCTGGTACTTGGCGCGCTCGCTGGCCATGAAGGTCTCGAACTGCGCGGGCGTGGTCGCCACCGGCTCGGCCAGCAGCAGGCCGAAGCGGGTCTTGGTTTCGGGCGAATTAAGCGCCGCGACGAAGGCCTTGTTCAGCTTGTCGATCACCGGCTTGGGCGTGGCCGCAGGCGCCACCAGGCCCCACCAGGTGTCGATGGAGAAGCCCTTGAAGGTGTCCGACAGCGGGGGAACGCCCGGCAGGTTGGGGCTGGCGGCCAGCGAGGTCACGGCCAGGGCCTTGAGCTTGCCGGCGCGGATGTTGGGGGCTGCGGCGGCCAGGTTGTCGATGTTGAAGTCCACCTCGCCGGCCAGCAGGGCCAGCTGGGCGGGGTTGGCGCCGCGGTAGGGGATGTGCAGCGCGAAGATGCCGGCGCGCTGCTTGAACATCTCGCCCGCCAGGTGGCCGGCGCTGCCGTTGCCGCCGCTGCCGTAGTTGAGCTTGGCGGGGTTGGCCTTGGCGTAGGCGATCAGGTCCGCCAGGTTGTTGATCTTGAGCTGCTCGGCCTTGGCGGCGTTGATCACCAGCACGTTGGGCACGCGCACCATCTGCGTGATGGCCGCGAAGTCCTTGGCCGCGTCGTAGGGCATGCGGCTGTACAGCCAGGGGTTCACGGCGTGCGTGGCGGTGGCCGAGATGCCGATGGTCAGGCCGTCCGGCGCCGCCTTGGCGATCGCATCGGCACCGATGTTGCCGCCGGCGCCGCCCTTGTTGTCGATGATCACCGTGCCCAGCGAATCGCGCACCCGCTCGGCCAATGCACGCGCCGTCACGTCGATGGGGCCGCCTGGTGCATAGGGCACGATCAGGCGGATCGGCTGGCCCGAATCCTGGGCCATCGCAGCGAGGGGAAGGGCAGCGGCCATGACGGCAGCGCTGGCGAGAAGGGTGGTGAGATTTCTGCGGTTCATGGCGCCATTGTGCAAAAAATGGAGTGTCCACTCCAGAAAGGGTGGTCTTGGCTGCCGTGTCAGCCGTGCTTGTCGGCCTCGGAGGTGAAGGCATCGGCAAAGAACTCCTCGGGCGGCAGGCCGCGCTGGGCGCTGTAGGCGTCGCGTGCCGATTCGACCACGATGGGCGCACCGCAGGCATAGACCTGGTGGCCCGAGAGATCGGCAAAATCGTCCATCACGGCCTGGTGCACAAAGCCTGTGCGGCCGGTCCAGCCGTCTTCGGGCTGGGCGTCGGAGACCACGGGCACGTAGGTCAGGTTCGGCATCTCGGCCAGGCGCTGCTGTACCCAGTCGGCCATGTACAGGTCCTGCGGGCGGCGCCCGCCCCAGTAGAGCACCGTAGGCCGCGTGCTGCCCTTGAACTGCAGGTGCTCGATCAGCGCCTTGGTGGGCGCAAAGCCCGTGCCCGAGGCGAGCAGCACGATGGGCTTGTCCGAGTCCTCGCGCAGGAAGAAGCTGCCGAACGGCCCCTCCACGCGCAGGATCTCCTTTTCCTTCATGGCGCCGAACACGTGGTCGGTGAAGCGCCCGCCCGCCATGTGGCGGATGTGCAGCTCCACTCCCGGGGCCTCGCCCTGGGTGTGCGGCGCATTGGCCATGGAGTAGGCGCGGCGCGCGCCGTCGCGCAGGATGAACTCGATGTACTGCCCCGCGTGGTAGCGGAAGGTGTCGGCCGCGGGCAACTGCAGGCGCACCTGCATCACGTCGTGCGACTTCTTCGTCAGGGTGGACACGCGCACCGGCATCTTCTTGACCGGGTAGGCGCTCTCGTCCGTGACCTGGCGCGATTCGAGCACCACGTCGGACAGGGGCTTGGCGCAGCAGGTCAGCACGAAGCCGGCGGCCTCCTCGTCGGCCGTTAGGGCCTTGGACTGGTGGTTGGCGTGGAACACCGCGCCGCTCAACTTCTTGCACTTGCAGGAGCCGCAGGCGCCATCCTTGCAGCCGTAGGGCAGGCCGACGCCGCTGCGAATGGCAGCGGACAGGATGGATTCATCGCCCTGTGCGGCAAAGGCGCGGCCGCTGGGCTGCACGGAAATCTGGAACGTGGACGTGGGGGCCGCCTCGGCGCTGGTCATGTTGTGGGTATCCTTGGGACGTATCTTCTTCGCGGACCCGATTTTGCCCTCAAACCAAAACCCCCTCGGCGCCCTGCCGGCGCGCTTTCGCCGTGAACGCTTGCTGATCGTGGGCTGCGGTGACGTTGGCCAACGCGTGGTGCGCCAGTTGCAGGCGCACGGTACGGCGGCACCGCGCCTGCGCGTGCTGGCACTCACCTCCAGTCCGGCACGTGTGGACGGCCTGCGTGCGCGCGGCATCACACCGCTGGTGGGCAACCTCGACGACGGCGCCACCCTGCGGCGCCTGTCGGGCGTGGCCACGCGGGTCATGCACCTGGCGCCGCCCCCCGGCGAAGGCGCCGGCGGCGACGCCTGGTGGCGCGACCCGCGCACCGTGGCGCTGGCGCGCGCGCTGCGCCTGCGCAGCCAGCCGGCCTCGCTGGTGTATGCCTCCACCAGCGGCGTGTATGGCGACTGCCAGGGCGCCCTGGTGCCCGAGACCCGGGCCCTGGCGCCCGCCACCCCGCGTGCGCAGCGCCGCGTGAATGCCGAGCGCGCCGTGCGCCACCTGGGGCGCACGGGCGTGCGCGCCAGCATCCTGCGCATTCCCGGCATCTATGCGCCCGACCGCGAGGGCGGCACGCCCGAGACGCGGCTGCGCAAGGGCACGCCGGTGCTGGTGGCCGAGGACGATGTCTACACCAACCACATCCATGCCGACGACCTGGCCCGTGCCTGCCTGCGTGCGCTGTGGAAGGGGCGCGCGCAGCGCATCTACAACGTGTGCGACGCAAGCCACATCAAGATGGGCGACTATTTCGACCTGGCGGCCGACCTGTATGGCCTGCCGCGTCCGCCGCGCCTGCCGCGCAGCACGGCGCAGGCCCAGTTGCCGGTCGTGCTGCTGAGCTTCATGAGCGAGTCGCGCCGGCTGGACAACCGGCGCATGCTGCAGGAGCTGGGCCTGCGGCTGCGCTACCCCACGGTGGCCGAGGGCCTGCGCACTTAGGTTCTCAGGGCCTTTCCAGGCTGTTCGACTGCTGGCGCGCACGCCAGTCGGTGGGGGCCGGGCCGGGACCATACTGCACCGGGCGCTCGTTGCGGGCCCGGTCGGCGGCAGCGCGGCGGTCGCGCTCCATCTGGTCACGCCGCGCCTGCTCGCGTTCCCGTTCCGCTTGCTGGTCGCGGCGTTCCTGGTCGCGCCGGGCGTTGTCGCGATCCCGTTCACGGCGCTCGCGGTCGGCCTGGTCGCGCTGCGCCTGGTCCCGCTGTGCCTGCTCGCGGTTGCGTGCATGGTCGTGCCGCTCCTGGTCGCGGCGGGCCTCTTCACGTTGCCGGTCGCGCTCCCGCTCCCGTTCCCTTTCCCGTGCCGACTCACGTTCCTGGTGGTAGCGGCGGTCGCGTTCCATCTGGTCGCGCAGGGCCGCTTCGCGGTACTCCTGGTCCCGCTGGTCCTGCTCGCGCTGGCGTTCGCGTTCCTGGCGGTCGCGCTCCATCTCGCGCGCCATGGCCTCCAGGCGCCATTCGCTGTCGCGCCGCGCGTCTTCTTCGATGCGGCGCATGCGGTCCATGGCCTCCGCATAGGTGGGGCGGATGATCGCAGGCGGCGTGCTGCCGGGGTGGGGCCGAACGGTCGCGGGCGGCGGGGCAGCCGCCTTGGATGGCGCCGCTTTCGGGGCAGCTCCCGCCGCGGCGGACCCGGGTGGAATGGGCGAGGGGTAGCTGGCCAGGTCGACGTGCTGCAGACCAGGCAGGCCCGATGGGCGGTGCGCACCCACCGAGGCCGTGGTGGGAGGCAGGGGCGACGCCACCGTCGAATCCTGCACGGGTGCAGCGGCAGGGCCGGGTAGAGCCGCCGGGGTTGGCAGCGGCTGTACGGGAGAGGGCTGGCTGGCCAGACGGGCGTACTGCAGGGCGAGGGGATGTGCCGGGTAGGTGCCGCGCGGGGCGCAGGCGGCCAACGCCGCAGCGATCAGGGACAGGCATGCCAGGCGCACGGGCAAAGGGGTCATGGAGCTCCTTGGGCAACCGCCAAACGACGGCGGTGTTCGCTCTAGACGCGCGATGGGGCCGGGCGGTTGACGCCAGCGCCTGCGGTATTTGGGTGGGTGCCAGGGGCCGCGCAGTGCCGTGCGGCGGGCGTGCCTGGGAGGAGGGGGAACAGAGGGGGAACAGCGCAGGGCCGGGCTTCCCGGCAGGCCTCAGCAGGGAGCCTGTCCGCCGTTGGATCTGCAGATCCCGCCGGGGCCCGGGAAGCGCCCGGGGCCGTTGCGTGGGTAGGTGTTGCCCTGGTTGTCGGTGCAGCGGTAGTCCGAGCACTGCGTGAGTCGCGGAGGCTGCGGCTGGGGTGTGGTGGGGAAGGGCTGGGGAAACACCGCGGGCGGGTAGCCAGGGCCGTAGCGTGGTGGCACCACCACCACGCGCGGTTGCGCGGCGC
Organism: Acidovorax sp. GW821-FHT09B03; assembly: GCF_059418305.1. Classification (NCBI taxonomy): domain Bacteria; kingdom Pseudomonadati; phylum Pseudomonadota; class Betaproteobacteria; order Burkholderiales; family Comamonadaceae; genus Acidovorax; species Acidovorax sp. GW821-FHT09B03. Next base: position 237,550 of record NZ_JBWKPP010000004.1, on the reverse strand, counting down.
GGGCGCGTTCGACCTCGGCATAGCCTTGGGGTCCCAGGCAATCGAGGTCCATTTGCCGCTGGGCGGCCTCCAGGCGCTGCCCTTGCTCCTGCGTGGAGCGTGGGCCCTCGCCAGCCAGCATGTCGTAGTTGCGGCGTGAGCGCGCGCACTCGGGCGAGCGTGCATAGTCCTGCGGCAGCGGGGCGTTGGCGGCGCGCGCACGGTTGCGATCCTCGGCACGCCGGGCCTCGGCCTGGGCCGCATCGTTCTCTGCCTGTAGCCGCTGCTGCTTGCGCTCCAGCGCCTCGGCGGAAAGCTGCCGGTCGAGCAGGATCTCTTCGGGCGTGCGGCGGGGCTCCACTTCACGGGTCGCCTCGCCGCTGCTGCAGGCCCCGTCGGTGTACGTCACCTTGCCGGTGCGCGCATCGGTACAGCGGATGACCTGGGCCTGCGCGCCCAGGCACAGGCCTGCCAAGAACAGGCCGTAGAGGGCGGGGCGGAGGATGCAGGCCATGGTGTCTCGCAAGCTGGGGCCAGTGTTCAGGGGTTGGATCGCATGCTGCCGCGCCAGCCGGTCGAAGCCTGGCTGAGGCCGGACTGGACCGGCCGGCTTTCGTTGCGCCTGCGGTCTGCGGCCGCACGGTTGTCGCGCTCGCGCTCCAGGCGTTCGCGGTGCGCCTGCTCGCGCTGGGCCTGCTCCCGATCGCGCTCGCGCTGCCGTTCCTTGTCCCGTTCGCGCTCCTGGTGGTAACGGTGGTCGCGCTCCATCTGGTCGCGCAAGTCGTTCTCCCGGCGCAGGGCAGCCTCCCGGTACTCCTTGTCGCGCCGGTCCTGCTCGCGCTGGCGCTCGCGTTCGGCATAGGCCTCCGGGCCCATGCAATCCATGTCCATGCGCTGCTGGGCGGCTTCCTTGAGCGGGCCATATTCCCGCGTGGAACGATGGTCCTGCTGGATGCGCAGCAGGTCGTAGGCACCGCGGGAGCCTGCGCACCCGGGCGAACGGGCATAGTCATACTGCCGCGGGGCATAGTCGGCGAGTGCACGCTGGAGGTCCGCCGCGCGCTGCGCATCGGATGGCGCGTTACCACTGTCCGCCTGCAGTCGTTGCCGACTGCGCTCCAGCGCTTCGGCGTCAAGCCGCTGCCGCAGTACCTCTTCAGGCGCTGGGCGTATCGTGACGGCGTGTGTGGCCTCGCCACTGTTGCATGTGCCGTCGGTGTAGGCGACTTTGCCGGTGCGCGCATCGGTACAGCGCGTCACCTGGGCCTGAGCGCCCAGGCACAGCCAGGCCGTGCAAAGGCCAAGTACAAGGTGGCGGGCCAGGATCATCTCTCGTCCTGCGGAGCAGCCAGCCATTGCTCAGGGCTGTTCCTTGCTGTTCGATTGCTGGCGGGCACGCCAGTCGGTGGGTGCCGGGCCGGGGCCGTACTGGCGGTTGTCGCCACGCGACCGCTCTGCGGCTGCGCGCCGGTCGCGCTCGATCTGGTCGCGGCGTGCCTGCTCGGCCTGGTTGCGGCGGTCCTGGTCAGCCTGGTTGCGGCGCTCCTGGTCGCGGCGGGCGTTGTCGCGGTCGCGATCACGGTCCCGATCGCGGCGTTCACGCTCGGCCTGTTCGCGCCATTGCTGCTGAGCGCGCTCACGTTCCCGCTCGCGCGCCCAGTCGCGCTCGTCGCGGCGGTTGCCGTAGTACGCCGGCGGCGGCGCCACGTACACGGGCTGCGGCGAATGGTAGACCGGCGGCGAATCGTAGATGATCGTCGACGAGCTCGGCGGGTAGTAGGTGGGGGCGGGTGCGTAGTACGGGTCACCCGGTACCGTGGCACAGCCGGTCAGCACGGCGCCCAGGACCGTAGCGGAGAGAACGCGGGCGATGGTATTTGTCATATGGATTCAGACTCCCGGCGCACGGGGCGCGTTCCGCGTTGCAGGTAAAGGCCCGGAAAACAACACCACGATGGTGTTACATCCGCCAGGCCGCTTGCAACTTGACGTTTGAGCCCCGCATTTGGTTGACCGGACGCCAGTTTGCCGCAGACAGGCGTGCCGCGATAGCCCTTGCGGGTAGGCCAAATGCCACTGGCCGGGTAGGTGCGTGACATCGTTCACGCCCCAAGGCCCGCGTTGCCGCTGGTTGCGCCGCCGCAGCAGCGCAACGGCCCGGCAACGGGCTGTTTTCTTACTTGGGCAGCACGCGGCGGATGGTCTCCGCCAGGTCTTCGGCCACGAACTTGGCCACGTAGCCATCGGCGCCCACGCTGCGCACGTGGTCTTCGTTGGCCGAGCCCGACAGCGAGGAATGGATCACCACCGGCAGTCCGTGGAAGCGCGCGTCCTGCTTGATGTTGCGGGTCAGCGTGAAACCGTCCATCTCGGGCATTTCCAGGTCGGTCAGCACCATGGCCACGCGGTCCAGCACCGTCTTGCCTTCGGCCTCTGCACTCCGGGCGATCGCGTTCAGCCGGTCCCAGGCTTCCTTGCCCGACTTGACCATCTCGTAGGGGGCGTTCAGGGCCTTGAGCTCCTGCTCGATGAGCGAGCGCGCCACGAAGGAATCGTCGGCCGCCAGGATGATGCTGCCGGGCTTGAGCTTGAGCTTGGCGCCCACCTTCTCCTCGGTGACCTCGTGGCCGTCCGAGGGCGAGACCATCTGCAGGATGGCCTCCACGTCCAGCACCTGGGCCAGGCGCGACTCGTCGGTGTTGCCATCCAGGCGGGCAATGCTGGTCACCAGCTTGCCCTTGGCACCGCTGGTTTCGGCCGAGAGCACCTGCTTCCAGTCCAGGCGCACGATGTCTTCCACCGATTCCACGGCGAAGGCCTGCGTGGTGCGTGCGTATTCCGTCACCAGCATGATGTTCAGGCCGGTCTGGGGCTTGCAACCCACGATGGAGGGAAGGTCCAGCACGGGAATCACCTGGCCGCGCAGGTTGACCACGCCCAGCGAATGCGCCGTGGTGCCGGCAATGGGCGTGATGCTGGGCATGGCCACGATCTCGCGGATCTTGAACACGTTGATGCCGAACAGCTCGGACTTGCCCAGCGCGTTGTCGGTGCCCAGGCGGAACAGCAGCAGCTCGAACTTGTTGGTGCTGGTGAGGTTGGTCCGCTCGTCGATGTCCTGCTGCACTGCTTTCATGGGAATGTCCTTTGCGCTGATACGCGCGTTTACAAATTCTAGGATCAGAACGGTGTGCGCAGCACGTTAAATTGTCAGGGCGTACCCGAATGGGGTCTGCCCACCCCCCAACGTCGCGGCGCCGAGACACTGCAGGTGCATGTTCCGTGCCGGCCTGCTGTTGTTGCTGTTACATATCGGCGAAACGCTGCGCACGGGCCCTTGGTGCCCAGGGAGTGCCCTGGACATTTTGCTACAGGCCTGCCACCGGTCCATAGTGCAGCACGGTGGGAAAAGGGTCATAGAAATGGTGCAGCAGCGCCTTCCATTCCTGGTACTGCGGCGATTGGCGAAAGCCCACCTCGTGGTCCTCCAGGGTGTTCCAGCGCACCAGCAGCACATAGTCGTCCGGGCGCTCGATGCAGCGCTGCAGTTCGTGCGACTGGTAGCCCGGCATCGAGGCGATGATGCGCCGGGCCTGGGCAAAGGCCTGCTCGAAGGCACTGGCCTGGCCGGGGCGGATGGTGAGTTGGGCGATTTCCAGGATCATGGGACGGTCTGTTGGGGGTGGTGGGTGCAGCCCCGGTTGTACCCCAGACTCCCCGCTGGCCTGCCCTGGGTCCAGGTTTTCTAGGCCGCGCTCGAGAGCGCGGCCGGTGCCGCCGCCCCTGCCGCGATCACCCCCAGCAGCGCCAGCATGGGGGCGTCCGAGGCGTCGCAGGCCAGGCCCATGTGCCGATCGAAGGCCAGCGCTCCGTCCAGCGGCCGTACCACCGCGTGGCGCGCATGGGCGGCGTGCGATTGCGGCACCACCGCCAGGCCGATGCCGGCATCGACCATGTGCAGCAGCAGTTCCTCGCGCTCGGCGCTGGCGCGCACCGTGAGCGCAATGCCCCGCTCGGCCAGCAGGCGGATGAAGGACTGGTGCAGCGGGCAGTGGGGCCATTCGATCAGCGGCAGGCCCTTGAGGTCGGCCACGCCAAAGCGCTTCCTGAAGCGCAGCGGGTGCTGGCCGGGTACCAGCATCACATAGGGTTCGCTCCACAGGGGAAAGAAGGTGTCGCCGGGTGCCTTGCAATGCCCGGCCACCAGACGCAGCCGGGAGTCCTCGGCACTGGCGGTCAGGCGGACCAGGGCGTGGGGCAGGTGCTGCTCCAGCTGCGCCAGCAGCGGCGCGGCCGGGCCCACGAGCAGGGTGTCCTGCAGGAAGATGCGCAGGGTCTCGCGCGGCGCCTCGCGGAAGTCGCGCACCATGGCGCTCGCGTCCGCCAGCAGGCTGCAGGCGCGCGGGTACAGGCGGTGGCCCTCGGGCGTGGGCGCCAGGCCGCTGCGGCTGCGCTCGAACAGCACCGCGTCGAGCGCATCCTCCAGCCCCTTGATGGCCATGCTGATGGACGGCTGCGCCACGAAGCAGCGCCGCGCGGCCGCCGTCACCGAGCGTTCCTCGTAGGCGGCCACGAAGTAACCGAGCGCGCGCAGGTCAAACAGCATGCTGGCGGAAGGCTCTGCTTCCCACGGCGTTGTACTTGGTCGCCATGCGTCGAACGAGCGCGGCCTGGGCCAGCGACCGCCGCGCAAGGGCCGCCCCGCCGCGCTGGCGGTGTCCCCCTTCCCGAATGGCGCAGCCATTCGAGAGAAGGGGGAAGGCGCGAAGCGACTCAGGGGGTTGTTGTCTCATGCGATGGTGGTGACGTTTTCGCGGAAGTAGTCCACCTGGCCATCCCGTGAGTGGCTCACGATCCAGGTCAGGCTTTCCACCTCCCGCTGTTGTACCGCATAAAAGAAGCGCTGGTGGAACTGCGTGAGCACCCAGTCGTTGCCCAGCGGCTGGCTGTGGGTGTGCAGGATCTGCGTGCCCCGGGGAAACACCTCCACCGCCAGGCGCTGCAGCAGGGTGATCAGGCCCTGCTTGTCGCCGGCCACCTGCCAGCTGGTGTCGGCGCCGTCGCGGTAATGGTCGATGCGCAGGTCCACGTCGTCGGCCACCTGGGCCAGCAGGGTAGGCACGTCGCCGCGCGCAAAGGCGGCGATCACCTGGTCGATGGGGTAGGTGGGGGTGGCGGGGTTCGTCGTCATGGCAAGGCTCCTTGGGGGAAGAAAGAAGCCGCGACTGTAGGCAGGCCACTGCGCCCGCACAACGATGGAATTTATGGCCCGTGGCGATAAAAAACCGATGGATGTCCAGGGGCCGCTGCGGGGCTCAATCCAGCATGCCGGGGACCTGGCGCAGGTAGCTGTGCAGCGCCGCAATCGCCTGGCGCACCTTGGCGGGCTGCGCGTCGCGCTGAGGCGTCACGGCCCAGACGTCGAGCGTGCCCAGATCCCACTGCGGCAGCAGGCGCGCCAGGCGGCCCGATTGCAGTGCATCGTGCACGTCGCTGCTGCCCAGCATGGCCACGCCCAGCCCGGCTTCGCACATCTGCTGCAGCGAGAGCTGGTTGTTGCTGGCGATGCGCGGCTCCATGCGCAGCGCGCGCGCCTCGCCGTGGTGGTTGCGCAGCTCGGCGAACATGCCCTCGCCATCGCGCACCAGGCCCAGCCAGGCGTGCGAGAGCAGGGCGTCGGGGTGCTGGGGCAGGCCATGGCGCGCCACCCAGTCGGCCGAGGCGCAGAGGTAGACATTCATCGCGCACAGGCGCCGTGCCGCCCAGCTCGAATCCTGCAGCCGGCCAAAGCGCACGGCCAGGTCGATGCGGGCGTTGATGAGGTCGATGGGCGCGTCGTCCACCAACAGGCGCAGGCGCAGCGCCGGGTGGGCCGCCAGCATGTCACCCAGTGCCGGTGCGATGTGCCGGGCAAAGCCCACCGTGGCCGACAGGCGCAGTTCGCCGCTCGGTGCATCGCGCGAGGCCGCCAGTTCGGCCCGCGCTTGCTCGGCCGCTGCCCACATGGCCGCGCAGCGCGCGTGGTAGCGCTGGCCGGCCTCGGTCAGCGCCAGCTGGCGCGTGGAGCGGTGCAGCAGGGTCACGCCGCCATCGCTTTCGAGCTTGCGCACCTGCTGGCTCACGGCCGAGGTGCTCATGCCCAGGGCGCGCGCCGCCCCGCTCATCGAGCCGTGCTGCACCACGGCGGCGAATACGGCCATGCGTTTCAGGTCGTCCATGAAGTGCCTTGGGGGTTGATTGTGAAGCTGAGCTTCAAGCAGAAGGCATTTTCAGGCCTCTACCGGGCTCTTTGACAAGCCCCTATTCTCACTCCATCGCTTCAACCAACGGAGAATCCTATGAAAATCGCCCTGATCGGCGCCACCGGCTTTGTCGGCTCGGCCGTGCTCGAAGAACTGCTGCGCCGCCAGCACCAGGTGACCGCCCTGGCCCGCAACCCCGGCAAGATCGCCGCCCGCGAAGGCCTCACCGTGGTGCAGGCCGATGCGCAGGACGCCGCCCAGGTGGCCCAGGCCGTGGCCGGCCAGGACGCCGTGGTCAACGCCTACAACCCCGGCTGGACCGTGCCCGACATCCACGACCAGTTCCTCGTCGGCACGCGTGCCATCTATGCGGGCGTGAAGCAGGCGGGCGTCAAGCGCCTGCTGGTGGTGGGCGGCGCGGGCAGCCTGTACGTGGCGCCCGGCGTGCAACTGGTGGATACGCCCAACTTCCCCGCCGAGTACAAGCCGGGCGCCCTGGCCGCCCGCGAGGCACTGAACCTGATCCGCAGCGAAACCTCGCTGGACTGGACCTTCCTCTCGCCCCCCATCCTGCTGGCCCCCGGTGAGCGCACCGGCCAGTACCGCCTGGGCACCGATGCACCGCTGATGAACGGTGAAGCCCCCGGCGGCATCAGTGTGGCCGACCTGGCCGTGGCCATCGCCGACGAGTTGGAGAACCCGCGCCACGTGCAGCAGCGCTTCACCGTGGCGAGCTGATCGCCTTCGGCCAGGGGGCTGAAAGGCACACGCCCGGCATCGCCGGGCGTTTTGCATTGTGCGCAGTGCATACACTCCCTGCTCCGTGTTGCCCCCTTCCTCCTGATGCAAGCCCTGTTGAACGCCATCGCCACGATGGCCCCCCTGCCCACCGACGCCCAGCGCGTGTTCCATGGCCGCGGCGGCCTGTACCCGGGCTGCGAGCACTGGGTGCTGGACGTCTTCCCGCCCGTATGGGTGCTCACCAGCTTCCAGCCCGTGGCCGAGGAGGACCTGGCCACCATCGGTGCCGCCCTGGCCGCGCGCTGGGAGCAGTTGCACCCGGGCGAGCCGCTGAACTGGGTCTTCCAGACCCGGCACGAGGGCCGCAGCGAGACCCGGCTGATGGCCGGCAGCGTGCCCGACCCGCATGTGGTGACCGAGCAGGGCGCGCGCTTTCGCGTGCACGTGGCCCGCGGCCAGAACCATGGCCTGTTCCTCGACATGGCCGAGGGCCGCCGCTGGGTGCGCGACTACGCCGCCGCGCGCAGCACCGACCGCTATGGCCTCAAGGTGCTCAACCTGTTCGCCTACACCTGCGCCTTCTCGGTGGTGGCCCTGCAGGCCGGCGCCAAGCAGGTGGTCAACGTGGACATGGCCCAGGGCGCCATCGCCATCGGCCAGCAGAACCACCAGCTCAACGGCCTCACCACGGGCGCGAGCTTCCTCGCGCACGACATCTTTTCCACCTGGGGCAAGATCACGCGCGGCGGGCCCTATGGCCTGGTGATCGTGGACCCGCCGAGTTTCCAGCGCGGCAGTTTCGTCGCCACCAAGGACTACGCGCGCCTGATGCGCCGCCTGCCCGACCTGCTGATCCCGGGCGGCCATGCGCTGCTGTGCCTGAACGCGCCCGAACTGGACACGGCCTTTTTGCAGGACCAGATGCGCGAAATCGCGCCACAGCTGGAGTTTGTCGAGCGCGTGGCCAATCCGGCCGTGTTCGCCGATGTGTCGGAGGAGCGCTCGCTCAAGGTGCTGGCCTATCGCATGGCGGACTGATCAGCCGCCGCTCACGTGGGAGTGTTCAAGGCGTGGTGTCGCCATCGATTCCCAGAATGGCACCGACCGAGCGCTCCAGTTCTGCCACCAGATCCGGGTCCATGTACTGGTACTCGTCGGGGATGTCGAGCACGTGGATGGGCTTGTCCGCAAGGACGCTGCCGAACTCTGCCAGGAGCCGGGACTTGTGCTTTTCTTCCATCACGAAGATGGCCTGGGCCCACTGCAAGTCCCGTTCGGACACCGGGTGCCGTGCGTTGGGGCTGGTGCCCGCAGACCGCACGGACAGCAGGGGATGGTTGCGCCAGACTTTTTCGGCGGTGGGGCTGCGCCACTGGTTGCGGCTGCAGACGAACAGTACCTGGAGCCGTTGTTCGGCTTGGAGCCTGGACTGGCCCGAGTGGTCTCTCGGCGGCTTGAGCGGCAGCGGTTCGCCAGCGGTGGCTGCCTGGCTGGGGTTTGGGGCCCGTGCGCGTTGCACGGCCTGGCGGTAGCGGAGCTTCCAGTCCTGGTCGCGCTGGGGGTCAGGGGGCATGCAGAAGGGGGCGAAGTGGAATCATCAACCGACTGTAGCGCCACTGCGGTGTGCTTCCAAGCCGGGTGTCCTGCGCTTGCAACACGCTTCCAGGCCGGACGCGGCGCCAGTGCCTTGGCAGGGGCCTGGGATCATTGGCCGGCGCGTTGGTGGCGCTCCTTGAGCTTTGCCACTTCCTTCACCTGCTGCCGAAAGGCCTCCACAGCCTCCCGCGAGTCCGCGTCCCAGGACTCGGTCTTCATGTGCTGCAGCACGGCCAGCAGCGCATCGCTCAACTGTCCTATCTGGCGCCCGTAGCTCCCCACGTCCTCGATGATCTTCTGCTCGAGTTCGGGGTCCGAGGATTTGCCCATGTTGATGTTGATCAGGCCCACCTGGCCCATCGTCATCTTGGTCCAGTACTGGAAGGCCTGGTTCACGGGGCCGGACAGGGGCATGTGGAAATCGGGCATGGCGCATCTCTCCTTTGAGGTTGGTGGCGGCAGGAGAAGAGATTGCAAGCCAAAAGCCGGCCCGTATCCAGAAAATTCTGGCAAGCTCTAGCCCGTAAGCCAGCGCAGCGGCGCCAGCACCGTTTGCGGAAACAGCACCATGATGAACATCACGGCGAACTCGGCGGCCATGAAGGGCAGCACGCCGCGCGTGACCTCGTCCATCTTCATGCGTCCCACGCCGGCCACCACGTTCAGGATGGTGCCCACCGGCGGGGTGACCAGGCCGATCGAGTTGTTGATGATGAACAGCACGCCGAAGTAGACCGGGTCGATCCCTGCCGCCTTGATCACGGGCATCAGCACCGGCGTCAGGATCAGGATGGTGGGCGTCATGTCCATCGCGGTGCCCACCAGCATCACCAGCACCATGATCGCGATCAGCAGCAGGGTCTGGTTGCCCATGAAGGGCTTGAGCAGCTCGACCATCTGGGCCGGCAGGTTGGCCACCGTGATCAGCCAGGACGACACCATGGCCGCCGCCACGAGGAACATCACCACGGCGGTGGTCTTGGCGGCGGTGGTGAAGATCGGCAGCAGGGCGGACAGCGGCAGCTCGCGGTAGATCACGCTGGCGACGAACAGCGAGTACACGGCCGCCACCACGGCGGCCTCGGTCGGCGTGAAGACCCCCATGCGCAGGCCCACCAGGATGAACACCGGCAGCGTCAGGGCCCAGACCGATTCGCGGGCCGCGCGCCAGATCTCGGCCGCGCTCTTCTTTTCGGGCAGGGCGAGGGCCTCCTTGCGCCCCACCCACCACCAGGTGACCGCCAGGCCCATGCCGATCATGATGCCGGGAACAATGCCGGCAATGAACAGCTTGCTGATCGACACATTAGCCGCCACACCGAAGATCACGAAGCCGATGCTCGGCGGGATGATGGGGCCGATGACGCCCGAGGCCGCGATCAGCCCGCCCGACACCTCCTTCTTGTGCCCGGCCTTGACCATCATGGGCAGCAGCAGCGCCGTCAAGGCCGCAGCGTCGGCCACGGCCGAGCCCGACAGCGAGGACAGCAGGCACGCCGCCAGGATCACCACATACCCGAGGCCGCCCTTGACGTGCCCCACCAGGGCCAGTGCGAAGTTCACGATGCGCTGCGACAGGCCGCCCACGTTCATGATCTCGCCGGCCAGCATGAAAAAGGGCACGGCCAGCAGCGGAAAGCTGTCCGCGCCGTTGATGAAGTTCTGCGCCAGGATCTGGGCATCGAACAGGTCGAGCTGCCACATCAGCCCGACGCCCGCCGCCAGCAGCGCGTAGGCGATGGGGATGCCCAGGGCCATGGCGCCGATCAGGCCGCCGAGAAAAATCAGCACGGTCATGCTCTTGCCCCTGGCTTGTGGTTGGCAGCGTTCTCGCGTGCGAGTTCGGCCTGCAGGGCCTCCAGCTCCGCCTGTTCTTCGGATTCCTTGACCATCACCAGGTCGTCCTCGCGGACCTTGCCGGTCAGTACCCGCAGCAACTGCAGCACCAGCAGGAAGCCGGCGCATACGGAGAACACCACGCCAGAGGCATAGAAGAAGGCCATCGAGGCTCCGGTGACCGGTGCCTCCACGTCCCAGTTGATCACCATCTGCTTCCAACTTCCGACAAGGAAGAGCCAGGTGAGGTAGAGCATCAGCACCTGCCCGAGCACCATGCAGACTTTCTTGCCCTTGACGGGCAGCCGGGACACGAGCATGTCCGTGCCCAGGTGGGCGTTCTCCTTGAGGGCCGCCACAGCGCCCAGGAAGGTGATCCAGATGAACAGCCAGCGCGAGAGCTCTTCGCTGACCGTGATGCCGGAGTTGAAAACGTAGCGCAGCACCACGTTGCCGAAGACCAGCACCACCATCACGGCAAGCGCCAGCGCGATGAGCAGGTTGATGGCCCGCACGTAGCGGTCGATGAAGGTGTCGAGCATGCTTGGCTCCTTGTTGGCCGTGCTTCAGAGCTGCGTTGGGTTCAGCAGGCCGCGCGCCGCCAGGTTGGCGATGAAGGCCCTGATCCCGAAGCGCCACGGCGGGGCCGTCTCGCTGTGGGTCACGGTGTTGTGCAGGGCACCGAGCCAGGCGCTGTGGATGGTGACCTTGTCGCCCAGTCGGTGGGTAAAGCCGCCGCCGGGCTGGTCACGGTCCTCGATGGGGGCGAACAGGGTGCCCAGGAACAGCATGAAGCCATCGGGGTACTGGTGCGCGGCCAGGGTCTGGGCCACCAGATCGGCCGGGTCGCGGCTGATGCTGGCCATGGTGTTGATGCCGCGCAACGTGAAGCCGTCCAGACCCTCCACGCGCAGGTGCACGGTCTCGCTGCGCACCTGGTCCAGGCCGAAGCTGGCATCGAACAGGCGGATGAACGGACCGATGGCGCACGAGGCGTTGTTGTCCTTGGCCTTGCCCAGCAACAGCGCGCTGCGGCCTTCGATGTCGCGCAGGTTGACGTCGTTGCCCAGGCTGGCGCCCACGATGTCTCCGCGGCTGTTCACCGCCAGCACCACTTCGGGTTCGGGGTTGTTCCAGGCCGAGTCGGCGCGGATGCCGATGTCCTCGCCCGTGCCCACCGAGGCCAGCACCGGTGCCTTGGTGAAGATCTCGGCGTCGGGTCCTATGCCCACTTCGAGGTACTGGGACCACAGGCCTTTTTGCTGCAGCAGGGCCTTCAGGGCCATGGCCTGGTCCGAGCCCGGCCGGATGTCGGCCAGGCTGTCGCCGATCAGGCCGACCACCTGGCTGCGCAGGCCTTGCGCGCGGCTGGCGTCGCCCCGCGCCTGCTCTTCGATCACGCGTTCGATCAGGCTGGCCGCAAAGGTCACGCCCGCGGCCTTCACCACCTGCAGGTCGCAGGGCGCCAGCAGCCAGGGGCGTGCGGTATCGCGCAGGCCGGGCTGGCTGTTGGCCAGCAGGTCGGGCACGCTGCACAGGTACTGGCCCGGGGTGGTCCGTGCTGCCTCGGCGGGGTTGGGCATGTCCAGCAGGGTGCTCATGGTGGGGTAGCGACCGCTCAGGTCGTAGACGCCATCGGCGCGCAATGCCACCACGGCAGGGCCGGGGGGGCGGCCCGGCGTCCAGGCGCGGCCCACCAGGGTGCCGGCCAGGCCGTCATCGGGCAGGGTATGGGCGTGCGTCGCCGCACCGGCCACGGCGGCCGCTGTTGTGTCACTCATCGGTCAGTCCTTGAAAATTCGAGATCGGTGCCAACCAGCCCCTGGGCTGGTCAGTGGTTGTGGCGCGGCGTGTTCTCGGCAATGCGGCGGTAGTCGAGGGCAAAGTCCAGCGTGGCGCCGTCGACCAATTGCCCGGTCTTCTCGCGGTACAGCGCCTCCCAGGGGGACTGGCTGCGGGGCACCGGGGGCGGCGGCAGTTCGCGGCGGCGCCGTGCGATCTCTTCGGGCGCCACCAGCGCATCGCAGCGGCCGGCCGCCAGATCGATGCGCAGGGTGTCGCCGCTCTGCAGCCATGACAGGCCGCCACCCACCGCGCTTTCGGGCGAGGCGTTGAGGATCGAGGGGCTGTCGGCCGTGCCCGACTGGCGTCCATCCCCCAGGGTCGGCAGGGTGGTGATGCCGCGGCGGATCAGGGCGTCGGGCGGCTGCATGTTGACCACCTCGGCCGAACCCGGCCAGCCGATGGGGCCGGCGCCGCGCATCACCAGGATGCAGCCCTCGTCGATGCCCAGCGCCGGGTCGTTGATGCGTGCGTGGTAGTCGTCGGCGCCATCGAACACCACGGCGCGGGCCTCGAAGACACCTTCGGCCCCGGGCCGGCTCAGGTAGCACTGGCGAAAGGCCTCGGAAATCACCGAAGTCTTCATGATCCCGAAGTCGAACAGATTGCCCCGGAGCACCAGGAAGCCGGCCTTGTGCATCAGGGGCGCCTCGAAGGGGAAGATCACCTCGCGGTCGCGCGTCTCGCGGCCCTGCAGGTTCTCGGCCACGGTCTTGCCGGTCACGCTCAGGCAATCGCCGCGCAGGCGCCCGGCCTGCTGCAGCTCCCACATCAGTGCCGGCACGCCCCCGGCGCGAAAGAAGCGCTCGCCCAGGAACTTGCCGGCCGGCTGCATGTTGAGCAGCAGCGGCAGGTCGTAGGCGTGTTCGGTCCAGTCCTCGGCCCGCAGGTCCACGCCGGCATGCCGCGCCATGGCCATGATGTGCACCTGCGCATTGCTCGATCCGCCGGCCACGCTGACCACCGACAGGGCGTTGAGAAAGCTGTCGCGGCTGAGGATGCGCGAGGGCCGCAGGTCCTCGAAGGCCATCTCGACGATGCGCCGCCCGGTCTCGTACGCCATCTGGCCGCGTTCGCGGTAGGGCGCGGGGATGGCGGCACAGCCCGGCAACGACAGGCCCAGGGCCTCGGCCACCGCGTTCATGGTGGAGGCTGTGCCCATGGTGTTGCAATGGCCCGCGGAGGGCGCGCTGCTGCAGGCACGCTGCAGGAATTCCTCCTCGCCGATCTCGCCCGCTGCCAATTGGCGGCGGCTGCGCCAGATCACGGTGCCCGAGCCCACGAGCTCGCCGTCGTGCCAGCCGTCCAGCATGGGGCCGCCCGAGAGCACGATGGCCGGGATGTCCACGGTCGAGGCCGCCATGATCCCGGCCGGCGTGGTCTTGTCGCAGCCCGTGGTCAGCACCACGGCATCGATGGGGTAGCCATACAGGATCTCGACCAGGCCCAGGTAGGCCAGGTTGCGGTCCAGCGCGGCGGTGGGGCGGCGGCAGTTCTCGAAGATCGGGTGCACCGGGAATTCCATCGGAATGCCGCCGGCATCGCGGATGCCGTCGCGCACGCGCCGCGCCAGGTCCACATGGATGCGGTTGCAGGGCGACAGGTCGCTGCCGGTCTGGGCAATGCCGATGATGGGGCGGCCCGAGCGCAGTTCCTCGGGCGTGAGCCCGTAGTTCATGAAGCGTTCGAGGTACAGCGCGGTCATGTCCGAGCGCGCGGGGTCGGCGAACCATTCGCGCGACCGGAACGGGCGGCGGGGTGTCTTGTGCATGGCGTGGCTTGAAAGGGGAAAGACAGGAGAGGCTTCGCGCCGGCGCGCGGCAGTGCCCGCGCCGGCCGGGACCGGATCACTTGGCGGTGCCGCGCACCTTGGCCAGCTCGGCGTTCAGCTCGCCGGTGGTCTCTTCACCGAACTCCTTGCCGTACTTGGCCAGCACCGGCTGCAGCTTGGCGCGCATGCGGGCCTGCTCGGCCGGGGGCAGCTCGGTCACCTGCATGCCCGCCTTCTTGAGCTCGCCCAGGGCCTTGTCGCCGAAGGCGCGGATGGTCTTGCGTTCGAACAGGGTGGCCTCGCGCGCGGCCTCCTGCATGATCTTCTGCTCCTGGGCCGAGAGGCCGTCCCAGGCCTTCTTGGAGATCAGCAGCACCCAGGCGCTGTACATGTGGCGCGACAGCACCAGGTGCTTTTGCACCTCGTAGAACTTGCTCGACAGGATGGTGGCAGGCGGGTTCTCCTGGCCGTCCACGGCGGCCTGCTCCATCGCCGAATACAGCTCGGTGAAGGGCATGGGCGTGGCATTGGCGCCCAGGGCGTTGAAGGTGTCCAGGAACAGCGGGCTCTGGATCACGCGCAGCTTCAGGCCGGCCAGGTCGTCGGCCTTGGTGATAGCCCGGCGCGAATTGGTGACGTGGCGAAAGCCGTTCTCCCAGAACCCCAGGCCCACCAGGCCTTTTTCCGGCAGCTTGGCCAGCAGCTTCTGGCCGAAGGGGCCATCGAGCACGGCATCGGCCTCCTGCTCGTTGTTGAAGGTCAGTGGCAGGTTCAGCACGCCGAAGGGCTTGATCAGCGACATCAGGGTCGAGCTGTCGGGCACCGTCATCTCCAGGGTGCCGCCGCGCAGCGCCGAGGTCATGGTCACATCGTTGCCCAGCGAGCCGCTGGCATACATCCTGGCCACCAGCTTGCCGCCGCTCTTGGCCGACAACTGCTCGGCAAAGTGCTTGACGGCCAGTGCCTGGGGGTGGTCGTCGTTCAGGCCGATGCCGACCTTGAACACGTGTTCCTTGGTCTGCGCAGATACCGGGGCGGCCAGGGCGGCCATGAGCGTGGCCGCCAGGGCCAATGTTGTGAACTTCATGAATGTCTCCAAATATGGAATGGCTTGGACACGATGGGATGGCCCATCGGCACCTTCAGGTCTCTGGCGGACCCTCCTGGACGCAGGGCAGAGATTAGGTTTTGGGCCTGCCCGGGTCCACTCACTTTTTTGCTAGCATCCATTCCAAATGCTTATGACTTCAGGTCCGTTCCCGGGCAAGCCCCTGTCCATGGCCCAGGCCTGCGCGCGGCTGCGCTTTCGGCACCTGCAGTTTCTGGACATCCTGGGCCAGACACGCAACCTGCGCCTGACGGCCGAGCAGATGCACATCACCCAGCCGGCGGCCACCAAGATCCTGATGGACATCGAGGAGATCCTGGAGTCCCGCCTGTTCGAGCGTCTCTCGCGCGGCATGCGGCCCAACGAGCTGGGCCTTTTCACCTTGCGCTATGCCGCGTCCTCGCTGGCCGGGCACCGCAAATTCGTCGAGGAGTTCAATGCGCTCAAGCAAGGCGGGCATGGCCACCTCACGATAGGCGCCATCACGGGGTCCGCCGCGCACGTGCTGATCGCCTCCGTGGCCGAGATACAGCGGCTGCGCCCGCTGCTGGTGCTCAAGGTGCTGGAGCAGAGCAGCGACCAGCTCGTCGCCTGGCTGGAAGAGCGCAAGATCGACCTCATGATCGGGCGCTTCACCGACGATGCGCAGAGAACGCAGTTCCAGTACGAGCGCCTGTCCAGCGAGCCGCTGCAGGTGGTGGCGGGCGTGCACCACCCGCTGCGCGGCGCGCGCGACCTGGGCATGGCGGAGCTGTCCCACTGGCCCTGGATTCTCTACCCCGCTTCCACGGCCTTGCGCAAGGTGTCCGACGACATCTTCGGGCGCAACGGGCTGGCCCTCGCCTCGGGCGTGGTCGAGACCCCTTCCTTCCTGTTCGCGCTGGAGATGATGCAGGCCACCGACATGCTCTCGCTGCAGCCTTCGGCCCTGGTGGAACGCTACATCCACAAGGGGCTGCTGGCGCGCATCCCGGTGGAACTGCCGGACCGCATGCCGGACTACGGCCTCATCACGCGGCTGGGCGAGTCGCCCACGCCGGCCGCGCAGGCGTTCATCGACGTGCTGCGCGCAGTGGCGGCCCCGCCCACCGAGGCTGCACCGTGAGCGAGCCGCCTGCAGTGCCCCAGGCGCTCCATCGATAACAAAAGGTTATTCGAAAATGGACGCGGCTGCCGGCCAGTATGCTCTGCGCCCTTTCTCCCATTGAATCCTTGCGGGAACTCCCCCATGCCAGACGATCAGGACATCCCCGAACCCATCAACGAAGCGCGCCTGTGGAGCGACGAGCGCTGGATGGCGCGCGTCATCAAGAACGAGGACGACGATGGCTGGGCCGTGTCCATGACCCTGCACGGCGAGGCCGAGCCGGCGCTGGTGGGGCCCTGGACCATGGGGCGCGACAAGAAGAACCCCAAGCCGCTCGACGTCTCGGCGTTCAACACCCTGGTGAAGACGGCCAGCGAAGTGCTGCGCCGCCACGAGCAGCAGTTGCACGCCCAGCTCAACAAGAACCTCGCCATCACCACGGCGCAGGGCCAGCGCCTGCGCGTGGCGCTGGCCATCGTGCCCGACGAGGAGGGCGCCACGGCGACGCTGAGCGCCCAGGACGAACTGGGCGAGGAGATCGCGCGCGTGCCCGTGTCGCCCGGCTTCAAACTCACCGTGGCGACTGCCACGGCCTGGGTCGAGGGCGGTTTCGAAAAGCCGCGCTGACCATGTTGCTGGTCTTGCAGGTGACTGCACGATCTCAGGGTTTGCCCTAGAATAATTCCGCCGGGCTCGAATTCTTTCAGTCCGGCAGCGTTCTCAGGGCGGGGTGCAATTCCCCACCGGCGGTATCTGTGCAGTCTTGGGCCATCCAGGGCAGTGCAGGAGCCCGCGAGCGCCTGCAGCAACTGGCTGGTGTCTTCGGATGCATGCCAGGAGCGGCGGGGTCAGCAGATCTGGTGCGATGCCAGAGCCGACGGTCACAGTCCGGATGAAAGAGATCGCGAAGCCATGGGCCCTGCCGCCGGTGTGGGCGCCCGCGTGGATGCATTGCCGCTTCGGTGCGGCCGGCCTTCGGGTCGGCGGGTGCTGCAGGTGCGGGCCCGCGCGTGCGCCATGCCGTGTGCAGACGCCTTGTTCGCGCGCGCCCTGATTCTGGTAATCCTTTTCTTTCGTACGAGAAAATCCATGAATCAGCCTCTCCCTCCCCATGCAGTCACGGCCATTGCCGGCAGCGGCGCCCCTCGCGGCGAACGCGTCGCGGTGATATGCGCCAGCTGGCACCGGGACATCGTTCACCAGGCCCGCGATGCGGCCGTGGCGGAATTCGGCCGCAATGGCCTGCCTGCGGGCCAGGTCGAGCATTTCGACGTGCCCGGCGCCTTCGAGATCCCGCTTCTGGCCAAGAAACTCGCGCAAAGCGGGCGCTATGACGCCATCGTGGCCTGCGCCCTGGTGGTCAACGGCGGCATCTACCGCCACGAGTTCGTGACCACGGCCGTCATCGACGGCCTGATGCGCGTGCAGCTCGACACCGAAGTGCCGGTGATGAGCGCCGTGCTCACGCCGCGCGACTTCCATGAGCACGAAGAGCATGTGCGCTTCTTCCGCGAGCACTTCGTGAAGAAGGGCACGGAAGTGGCCCAGGCCTGCCTGGCCACCATGGCCCATCTGCGCGCGCTGGAGCCAGCGCACGGGGATTGATGAACGGGTAGGCAGTCCGCTCCTCAGCCTGCTGCCAGCCTGGGGATCCGCTGCGAGGGCGCGATCTGGGCCCCGCTGCCCTGGGCCTGGCCTGCACCCGGGTGCAGGCGAAACACCGCCACGGCCTGCACCAGTTGCTGGGCCTGCACCTTGAGGCTGTCGGCCGCAGCCGCGCTTTCCTCCACGAGGGCCGCGTTCTGTTGCGTGGCCTGGTCCATCTGCGTGATGGCCTCGCCCACCTGCGACACGCCCAGGCTCTGCTCATTGCTGGCCGCACTGATCTCGCCCACGATGTCCGTCACGCGGCGGATCGATGCCACCACCTCGGTCATGGTGGCCCCCGCCTTGTCGACCAGGGTCGTGCCCAGCTCGACCCGCTCCACGCTGGCGTGGATCAGGCTCTTGATCTCCTTGGCCGCTTCGGCACTGCGACCGGCCAGGCTGCGCACCTCGCTGGCCACCACGGCAAAGCCGCGGCCTTGCTCTCCGGCCCGGGCGGCTTCCACCGCCGCGTTCAGCGCCAGGATGTTGGTCTGGAACGCAATGCCGTCGATCACGCTGATGATGTCGGAGATCTTCTTGCTGCTGTCGTTGATGCCCTTCATGGTCTTCACCACCTCGGACACCACGTCACCGCCCTGCACGGCCACGGTGGAGGCATTGAGCGCCAGCTGGTTGGCCTGGCGGGCGTTGTCGGCATTGGCCTGCACGGTGGAGTTCAGTTCTTCCATCGAGGCTGAGGTCTCTTCGAGCGCACTGGCCTGCTGCTCGGTGCGGGCCGACAGGTCGTTGTTGCCCTGGGCGATCTCGGCACTGGCCAGGGCCACGCTGTCGGCATTGGTGCGCACATTGCTCACCACGCTGGACAGGCTGCCCTGCATGGCATGCAGGGCGTTGAGCAACTGGGCGATCTCGTCCCGGCCGCGCACCTCGGTGGCCACCGTGAGGTCGCCGCCCGCCACGGCCTGAGACACCAGAACGGCATTGCCCAGCGGCTGCGTCACGGTGCGGCTGAACATGATGGCGCCGCCGATGCCCAAAGCGCACACCACCAGCATCACTGCGAGGCTGATGGTGGTGGCGCGCTGCGCGGTGGCGGCCGCGTGGTCGGCCACACCGGTGCTGGCCTTGCCGATCAGCTCGCCCGCCTGGTCAAGCAACTGGGAGGGTTCGCGGTCCATGCCCTGCACGGCCTTGTCGCCGGCTTCCACGTCCTGCCCGGCGGCCTTGAAGGCCTCGAAACCCTTGCGGTAGGCCGCACCCATGCGCTCGTGCGCCTGCACGAACTTGGCCACGTGCTCGCGTCCCTCGCCCGGGGGCAGGGCGGCCAGCAGCTTCTGCGCCTGGTCGCTGACCGACTTTTCCTGCTTTTCAAAGGCAGCCCAGTAGCGCGTGAGCTGGGCCGGGTCCTTGCCGCGGATCAGCACGTTCTTCCATTCCTGCACCTGCACCTTGAAGCCATTGAGCACATCCGACGCCATGCGTTCGTGCTGGAAGCTTTGCGCTACGGCGGTCTGGTAGGTATCGAGGGCCTGGTTCAGGCGGCTGATGCCGAACATGGCGGCTGCAAACAGCAGCAACAGCGACGCGGTAAAGGCCAGGGGGAGCTTGAGGCTGAGCTTCATGACGGGACTCCTTGGATTCCACAGATCACCGCAGCCTGGCAGTCGGGATGCCAGGGCACTCCACTGCATTATGGGCGTTGTAAATGTTTGTGTCCGGCTTTTTTGCGGGACTGGCCGGTACCTGGCCTGTGCCCCGGAATGCAAAAGGCCTGGCTTGCAAGGCCAGGCCTGGGAGGGGCGGGCGTGCGCCGTGGTTACAGAACGCCGGCCGCCCGGAGCTGCGCAATGCGCGCCGCATCCAGCCCCAGCTCGGCCAGCACCTCGTCCGTGTGCTGCCCCAGTGCCGGTGGCGCATTGCGCAGCATGGGCGGGTTGGCCGACAGGCGCAGCGGGCTGGCCACGCCGGTGATGTGGGCCACGCCGTCGCCAGCCTCGCCGTCCTTCCAGCGCGGCAGGGCCACGGCCAGGCCGCGTGCCTTGACCTGGGCATCGTCGAAGGCCTGGGCAATGGTGTTGATCGGGCCGCAGGGCACGGCCTTGTCTTCCAGCAGGGCGATCCAGTCGGCCGTGGTGCGCGTGCGGGTCAGGGCCTCCATGGCCGGGATCAGCTCGGCGCGGTGCTTCACGCGCAGCGTGTTGCTGGCAAAACGCTCGTCGCTGGCCCACTGGGGCTGGCCGGCGGCGGCGCAAAAGCGCGCGAACTGGCCGTCGTTGCCGATGGCCAGCAGCATGGCGCCGTCTTGCGTAGGGAAGTCCTGGTAGGGCGCCAGGCTTGGGTGGCTGTTGCCCTGGCGCGTGGGCGCATTGCCCGTGGCCAGAAAGCCCGCGGCCTGGTTGGCCAGGATGGCCATGCCCACGTCCAGCAGCGACATGTCGATGTGCTGGCCTTCGCCGGTGCGGTGGCGCACGTTGAGCGCGGCGACGATGGCCGTGCTGGCGTAGACACCGGTGAACAGGTCGGTCAGTGCCACGCCCACGCGCAGCGGGCCGCCGCCGGGCTCGCCGTCGCCCCGGCCAGTGATGCTCATCATGCCGGTCATGGCCTGGATCATCAGGTCGTAGCCTGCACGCTCGGCATACGGCCCGTCCTGCCCGAAGCCGGTGACCGAGCAGTAGACCAGGCGCGGGTTCAGCGCGCGCAGGCTGGCGTGGTCCAGGCCGTATTGCTGGAGGCCTCCCACCTTGAAGTTCTCGACCACGATGTCGCTTTGCAGCGCCATGTCGCGGATCAGCTGCTGCCCCTCGGGCGTGGCCATGTCGATGGTGACCGAGCGCTTGTTGCGGTTGCAGGCCGTGAAGTAGCTGGCCTGCGTGGTGTCATTGCCCTGTGCATCCTTGAGGAAGGGAGGGCCCCAGTGGCGCGTGTCGTCGCCCGCGCCGGGGCGCTCCACCTTGACCACGTCGGCCCCCAGGTCCGCCAGGATTTGCGTGCACCACGGGCCCGCCAGCACGCGCGAGAGGTCCAGGACTTTGATGCCATCAAGGGCGCCGACAGGAGGTGTGCTCATAGGATTCGATCAGGAACTGCAAATCGTGAAAGGACAGGCGGCCGCCGCACAGGGTGCAGCGGCCGCGGTGGGACAAGGGGCGGCGCTTGCGCGCCCTTGTCTTAGTTGCTGAAGGCGGCGATGCCGGTTTGGGCGCGGCCCAGGATCAAGGCGTGCACATCGTGCGTGCCTTCGTAGGTGTTCACCACTTCCAGGTTCACCAGGTGGCGGGCCACGCCGAACTCGTCGCTGATGCCGTTGCCGCCCATCATGTCGCGGGCCAGGCGGGCGATATCGAGCGCCTTGCCACAGCTGTTGCGCTTGATCAGGGAGGTGGCTTCCACGGCAGCGGTGCCCTCGTCCTTCATGCGGCCCAGGCGCAGGCAGGCCTGCAGGCCGATAGCGATCTCGGTCTGCATGTCGGCCAGCTTCTTCTGGATCAGCTGGTTGGCGGCCAGGGGGCGGCCGAACTGCTTGCGGTCCAGCGTGTACTGGCGCGAGGTGTGCCAGCAGAATTCGGCCGCGCCCAGGGCGCCCCAGGCGATGCCGTAGCGCGCGCTGTTCAGGCAGGTGAAGGGGCCCTTCAGGCCCTGCACTTCGGGGAAGGCGTTTTCTTCGGGCACGAACACGTCGTCCATCACGATCTCGCCGGTCACGCTGGCGCGCAGGCCCACCTTGCCGTGGATGGCCGGGGCCGACAGGCCCTTCATGCCCTTTTCCAGCACGAAGCCGCGGATGGGGCCCACGGCGCCGCCTTCGGACACTTCCTTGGCCCAGACCACGAACACGTCGGCCACGGGGCTGTTGGTAATCCACATCTTGCTGCCCTTGAGCTTGTAGCCGCCGTCCACCTTGTAGGCGCGCGTGGCCATGCTGCCGGGGTCCGAGCCGTGGTCGGGCTCGGTCAGGCCGAAGCAGCCGATCCACTCGCCGCTGGCCAGCTTGGGCAGGTACTTCTGGCGCTGGGCTTCGGTGCCGAATTCATAGATCGGCACCATCACCAGCGAGCTCTGCACGCTGGCCATGGAGCGGTAGCCCGAGTCCACGCGCTCGACTTCGCGGGCGATCAGGCCGTAGGCCACGTAGTTCAGGCCGGGGCCGCCGTACTGCTCGGGAATGGTGGGGCCGAGCAGACCCACTTCGCCCATCTCGCGGAAGATGGTGGTGTCCATCTTCTCGTGGCGGAAGGCCTCGAGCACGCGCGGGGCCAGCTTGTCCTGGCAGTAGGCCGCGGCTGCGTTGCGCACCATGCGCTCGTCGTCGCTCAGTTGTTGGTCGAGAAGAAAGGGGTCGTCCCAATGGAAGGCGGCGTTTTTGGCCATGGTGCGTGTCTCCGTGAAGATGCAGATGAAAGAGCAGGGCACGGTAAGGGCCATGCCGCGGATGGGTGCCATCGTAGGCCTGCCCCGGCCTCGGAGCAAGCGAGTTCTTTTCATCCAGAAATGCGTTTTTGGAATGTATGGAATACTGGATGCTCGGGTGCGTTGCCACTGGGTCGGCGCCTGCACTGTGTTTAAAAGTTCCTGTTCAGCATGCGCCGCAACATCCCCTCTACCCAGGCACTGGCCTGTTTCGAAGTCGCCGCCCGGCACGAAAGCTACACCCGCGCCGCGCAGGAGCTGTCGCTCACGCAAAGCGCCGTGTCACGCCAGATCCAGGCGCTCGAAGAGTTCCTGGGCGTGGCCTTGTTCCGGCGCACGCGCCATGGCGTGGTGCTCACGCCCGCTGGGGCCCACTACGGCCGCCAGGTGGCGCGCTGGCTGCAGGGGCTGGAGCGCGACACCCTGGACGTGATGGCCCACCAGGGCCAGGGCGGCACGCTGTCGCTGGCGGCGGTGCCCACCTTTGCCACGCGCTGGCTGATACCGCGCCTGCCGCAACTGGCCCAGCAGCACCCCGACATCGTGGTCCACATCGAGACGCAGACCCGCCCCTTCTTGTTTGCCGACGCGCCCTTCGATGCGGCGCTGTACGCCGGCACGGCCGAGCAGGTGGCCAACTGGCCCGGCATCACCGCCCAGCTGCTCATGACCGAGGACGTGGTGCCCGTGTGCAGCCCGCGCCTGCTGGAGGCCGCCGCCCAGCGCGGCCTGGGCCGCGCCTACCAGCCCGTGGCGCCCCAGCTGCTGACCGAGTTGCCGCTCTTGCAGCAGAGCACGCGCCCTTATGGCTGGCGCCAGTGGTTCGAGGCCATGGGCGTGGACGCACCGCACGCACTCGATGGCCCGCGCTACGAGCTGTTCTCCATGCTCGCCGTGGCCGCCACCTGCGGCCTGGGCGTGGCGCTGATCCCTCCCTTGCTCATCGAGGCGGAGCTGGCGCGCGGCGAACTGGTGGTGGCGTGCAACCAGCCGCTGCAGGGCGAGCGCGGCTACTACCTCATCCGCCCCGCGCACGCGCAGTCGCCGGTACTGGCGGCCTTCTCGCAGTGGCTGCGCGAGGCGGCGGGCGCGCAGGACTCCTAGGACTCTGTCCCTAGGGCTGCCACCGGCTTGCGCCTTGCGGCGGACAGGTCTACGCTGGCGGTGCGGGCAATAACGAGCAAGCAAAAGTAGGGCAGGGGCCACGTCCTCCCGGGTCCTACAGGCCGATTGGAAAGATGGACGGAACGTATGCGCGGTGCGCGGGTCACACCCAGTGTGTGGCGTCGGGGAGGCATTCCCGGGCCATGCAGGCACCTCATACCTTTACTATTTCATCAAGGAGCCGTCATGACATTGAACGCGAACTACAGCCCCGTCTACCATGCCCCCCATTTCGAGCCCACGGTGGACGAACTCGCCGCCTTGAAGCACCTGGAGATGGAGAACATCAGCGTCACCTCGGCGCTGAAGGAGCATGTGTCCGGGCGCTTGTACGAGCACGGCTTCATTGCCAAGAATGCACACGGCCAGCTGACCATCACCGACACCGGCCGCCACCTGGTGCGCAGACAGGACAACTGAACGGAGGCGCCCGCGCCCGGCCGGCTGGAGGCCGGCCCTGCGCACCGCGCCTACACACCGGGGTTGAAGGTCGTCGCACAATGGCAGGCACAGGAGGCCATGATGCAAGACCCGCAGGAAGAAAACGTTTTCGGTGAGTACGACGGATCGACCTACTCGGCCACGCTGCGCGAGCAGGCGGGCCGGTACTACTGCAGCAACCTGGTGATCGATGGGCACAACACCCTCGTGACCAACGATGGCTGGTCCAGTCGCGAAGAGGCCATGCAGGCGCTGGACGAGATCGCCTCGGGGGCGCGCAAGCCCTAGCCCGGCGTCTCGGGCCGGCTGCAGCGCCCATGGGCCCGGGGTGTCGCACCCTGTTGCGATGCCTAGGTTCGTCCCCCTTACTGGTCCATTTCCTTGAACACCTCCGCCGCCGTGCGGAAAGAGTCGATCGCGGCGGGCACCCCGCAGTAGATCGCTGTCTGCAGGAACACCTCCTTGATCTCGTCGCGCGTCACCCCGTTGTTGAGGGCGCCGCGCACGTGCAGCTTCAGCTCGTGTGGCCGGTTCAGCGCCGTCAGCATGGCCAGGTTCAGGAACGAGCGCGTCTTGCGGTCCAGCCCCGGCCGGTTCCACACATCGCCCCAGCAGTACTGGGTCACCATCTCCTGCATGTCGATGTTGAAGTCGGTCGCGTTGCGCACTGCGGCATCGACGTACTCGGCGCCCAGCACCTCGCGGCGGGTGGACAGACCCTGGTCGAACAGGGCGGGGTTCTTGGGTGCTAAGGCGCGGGTCATGAAAGCTCCTGGTGGGTAGTTAGGTAAAGGCCGGCTGGAAAACTGTGCAGCAGTGCACCGCGATAAAAATGCAATAAGATTGTCAGACAATCATATGATGCATCCGAGGTTGGTGGCAAGCTTCGTCTGCGTGTCCGACAATCTGTTTGCAGGAGGGATCCGCTAGGATCAAGCCATGACCGCCATGCTCCGTGTGCCCCGTGAAGAAACCTCCCTGCGCGAGCGCGCCACCAGCGCGCTGCGCCAGGCCATCCTGGACGGGGAGTTCTCGCCCGGCCAGAAGCTCTCGGAGCGCGAGCTGTGCGAAAGCCTGGAGGTCAGCCGCTCCTGCGTGCGCGAATCCTTGCAGCACCTGCAGGCCGAGGGGCTCATCACCATCGTCCCGCACCGCGGTCCCGAGGTGAGCACCATCTCGCCCAAGGAAGTGCGTGACATCTACGACGTGCGCGCCCACCTCGAAAGCCTGGCCGCCAAGGCCTTTGCCCTCCAGGCCTCGCCCGAGCAGGTGCGCGCCCTGCGCGCCAAGCTCAACGAACTGGCCAAACCCGCGCTGGCGCAGGACCGGGCCCGGCTGCTCCAGGCCAAGAACCAGTTCTACGAAATCCTCGTCGACGGCTGCGGCAACTTGGTCGCCGGCCAGATGCTGCGCCAGCTCAACAACCGCGTGACGGTGCTGCGCCGCATCTCCATGGCCCAGCCCGACCGGTTGCCGCACACGCTCCAGGAACTCAACGCGATGGTGGCGGCCATCGAGCGCGGCGATGGCGAGGCAGCAGCCCGGCTGTCGGCCGCGCACGTGCAGAAGGCGGGGGAGAACGTGCTCCGGAGCATGGAGCAACATTGATCATTAGCGGCCTCAAGCTGGCATGCGTTGCGTAGCTACAGGCAAGCGTTGATGGCGTTCCCGAACTTCCTTAGATAGTCTTGTCTGTGAGTTGTTCAGCTACAACCCCGGGCACTTGTTACATATTTTTCTCCACATAGCCAAGCCGCCCAGCAGCTAAAAAAGTGGAAAGTTATCCACAAATCCAGACGCAAATCTGTGGATAACATGCTTGTAATTTGTTGATTAGTACTATTCAATGCAACCTTGATAGCAAAAAACTCAGGAGAACCTATGCAAAACACAGACTTCGACCGGAGTGCTTTGAGAGTGTCGCTATGAGCTTTGTTGCCACTTTTGACGACGTTACAGACGCAGCGATGGAGGGGGAGCAGCTCTACGCTAGCCGCTATCAAGTCGATTGCGAACTTAGATTTCCTGGCCATTTCGCCGCGATTGACATCAACAATGGTGAGCTTCATACCGCTGAATTTGCTGAAATAGCTATCCAAAGAGCTCTTGACGCTAACCCCGATTGTGTTGTGCACCTGGTGAAAATTGGTTCGCCAAGCGCAGTCACTATGGGCTACGTGCTTACTTGCTGAACATGGGTGGTCCTTGGCACGGGTCCAGCAGTGCGCCTCATCCAAGTATCGAGATGGTCATCGCGGGAAACGTGGGGCACCCAATCTCTATCTTGGCAACTATTGACACCGGATTCAGCGGCTTCTTAATGATTCCCCGGCGGGTGGCGGAGCCACATGGATTTACTCCGGTAGGGTCTACCCGGGCTAACTTGGCGGATGGCAGTACAAGAGTATTGCCGATGAGCCTTGTGAACATTGGGTTTGCTGGCCGTACGTGTGCTGGTTCGGCGACAGTGACTCCTGGTGAGTGTCACCCATTGGTTGGGTTGGATTTTCTTCGTAAGTTCGAGCTGGCACTGGTCATCGACCATCAGAAGCTTTGCTTGCTTCCTAGCTCTGAAATGGCACACGTCCTGAGTTCCTCAGGCCCAACGGTTCCCGCACCACAGCGTTGACTTAAGAGATGCCTATGAGGCGCAGCTGGCAGCTGCGTCGACTGGTAGGTCAAGCCTCTTTAGCGCACGGCGTTATGTGGGCCTCAGACTACTCTCGACTGAACCGAAGCAGTAGCGAGCTGGTCGCCGGCGCAATCACCAGCTCACCCTCGATGAAGCCGTACAGCCGTCCCTCGGGGCCTGCCGAGTAGAGCTCATTGCCGTCGATGCGGAAGAGCAGATGCTCGCCATCGCGCACGTACTCGTCGCCATCGACCACGCCCACGCTTTTTCCGGACGCGTCGGTCACATTCCATCGGCCTGTTTCGAACATTGAAGCACCTCCCGGTTGGCGGCTTTGCGGCGCCACAGCAGCATTCAAGCAAGGCCGGACTGTAGCAGTCCCTGGCAACCGTGCAAAGGCCGGAAGAAGGGGGAGGCAGATACTTCCAGGCGCGATGCGCGCACCCATCACTAGACGGAAATCTCGCCCGCCGGGTACCAGAGCCATGCTCCTTGCGCCAGCTTGGGCCGCTCGTTATCAAGTTCCCATACCTGCTGCCGCTCCAGCGACCCTTCGCTGCCGGTGCGCCGCTTGCAGCGTGTCTCGAAGCGGATGTGGACGAGGTGGTACCGCGCGCCCTCGGAATCCTGCTGGCGCTTGAGTGGATGGATTTTGGCCAGAGTGCAATTCGCATCCCTGTATTCGATGTTGAACCGCTCGGTCACTTCATGCCACTCCCTGCCCCATCGCCGGTCTACAGTAGCTGGACCTTGATAGTCTTAAAACGCCATGCATCTCTGCAGCGGCAATTTCCATTCCACTTTGCTACATTCCGTCCATGCGCACCCTCGCCCTCCTCCTCGCTACCTTGGCCAGCGCCGCTACCATCGCGGGTTTGCTGCTTCGGTATGAGGTAATAGCGGTACCGGGCAGCGTTGAAGACCGAGGTGTTCTGTATCGACTTGATCGGTGGACCGGCGACGTAGCGGTCGTATACGGGAAAAATTTCTTGCTCTTAAAGCCGGAGCCTGTCGACCATCCAGACAAGCTATTGCCAGAAGCCACACACATCCAGGTTGATGGTTTGCTCGGTGTTTCCAAGGAACGCGAGAAGCTCCTCTTTTCCGCCTTCAACGGCACCGAGTACGTCTTGACAAAGGTAATTGTCAGCGTGACCTTTGACACTCCGAACATGCAGCGGACTCGATTGATAGAGGTCCCCATCGGCTCTAACGGGATCAGGCCAAACACGCAGAGTTCAGAGTTCTCGACGCTCTTTCCTGCTCACGAACTTCAGAAGCTAGTGACCTGGAAAATCGCCGAGCTTCGAGGCTACAAAGAGTGATGCGCACCCTCGCCGCCGTCCTGACCAACGTCACCGCATGGCCCAGATGCCCGGTCGTGGCAGCTGAATGGCAGTGAAGAATTGGTCACCTTCGACAACGATGAGTATCAGCGCCGCGGTCCGCGGTCCGCGAGGCCGTGGCGAGGTGCTGCCCGACCTGCCTGGCTGTCACGTCTGGTATGCGCACGTCTGCCGACAGCGTGTCGGCAGGGGGATGCGCGAGGACGCCGATGGCCTGGCGCTGCGACTTGCCGCGCTGCACAAAAAATTCTCAGTTTGAGAGGGGAGCTGCCACGAGTAGGACGGGCAGTGGCACGTCTGGGACGCTGGCCCGTTCCGCTTTGCGGAACACGTGCGACACGGAATGCGGAACACATTCCCAAAACCATAGCAAAAAAGCCATGGTGCCCGGGGCCGGAATCGAACCGGCACGCCTTGCGGCGGGGGATTTTGAGTCCCCTGCGTCTACCAATTTCACCACCCGGGCAGGGAATTCGTGAAGACTCAAATTATGGCACAGTAGGGCGCATGAAATATCCGACGATCGAAGACGCAATTGGCAAGACGCCGCTGGTGGCGCTGCAGCGCATTGGGGCCGCAGACAACGCCGCGCGCGGCAACGTGATCCTGGGCAAGCTCGAAGGCAACAACCCCGCAGGCTCGGTGAAAGACCGGCCGGCGCTGTCCATGATCCGCCGTGCCGAAGAGCGCGGCGACATCCGCCCCGGCGACACGCTGATCGAGGCGACCTCGGGCAACACCGGCATCGCGCTGGCCATGGCGGCCGCGATCAAGGGCTACCGCATGGTGCTGGTGATGCCCGAAGACCTGTCGGTCGAGCGCGCTCAGACCATGAAGGCCTTTGGCGCCGACCTGGTGCTCACACCCAAGAGCGGCGGCATGGAGCATGCGCGCGACCTGGCCGAGGCCATGCAAAAGCGCGGCGAGGGCAAGGTGCTCGACCAGTTCGCCAATGCCGACAACCCGCGCATCCACTACGAGACCACCGGCCCCGAGCTGTGGGAGCAGACCGATGGGCGCATCACCCACTTCGTGAGCGCCATGGGCACCACGGGCACCATCACGGGCGTGTCGCGTTTCCTCAAGGAAAAGAACGCCGGCATCCAGATCATCGGCGCGCAGCCGCAGGATGGCTCGCGCATCCCCGGTATCCGCAAGTGGCCGCAGGAATACCTGCCCAAGATCTTCGACCCGCGCGCTGTGGACGAAACCGTGAACGTGAGCCAGGACGATGCCGAGGACATGGCCCGGCGCCTGGCGCGCGAAGAGGGCATCTTCGGCGGCATCTCGGCGGCAGGGGCCTGCTGGGCGGCGCTGCAGCTGTCGCAGCGCGTGAGCAATGCGACCATCGTCTTCGTGGTCTGCGACCGGGGCGACCGCTACCTCTCCACCGGTGTGTTCCCAGCGTGAAGCAGCAGGACTACCCCCTGAGTCGCTTCGCGCCTTCCCCCTTCTCTCGAATGGCTGCGCCATTCGGGAAGGGGGACACCGCCAGCGCGGCGGGGCGGCCCTTGCGCGGCGGTCGCTGGCTTCGGCCGCGCGCTGTTTGACGGTGTGGGCACTTTGATGAATAGTTGATGCTATAAAATAAAGAGCAAAATGCACTACGAAACCCGTTTCTGCACCCACTGCGGCACGCCGCTGGCACTGATCACCGTGGCCGAGGACGGCGGGGACAAGCAGCGCCTGCGCTGCCCCGCCTGCGGCTGGACGCACTGGAACAACCCCACGCCGGTGCTCGCCGCCATCGTGGAGGTGAACGGGCAGGTGCTGCTGGCGCGCAACGCGGCCTGGCCGGCCAAGATGTTCGCGCTGATCACCGGCTTCATGGAAGCGGGTGAATCGCCGATGGAAGGCATCGCCCGCGAGGTCAAGGAAGAGACCAATCTCGACGTGACCGCCACCACGCTGGTGGGGGCGTACGAGTTCCTGCGCATGAACCAGGTCATCATCGCCTACCATGTGGTGGCCCAGGGCGAGGTGAAGCTTTCGCCTGAGCTGGTGGACTACCGCATGTACGATCTGGCGGACCTGAAATGCTGGCCTGCGGGCACCGGCTATGCGCTGGCCGACTGGCTGCGCACGCGCGGGCACGAGCCGGTGTTCTTCAGCGCCGAAGAAAATGCCGAGCGACGCCGCGGCCTGGACCTGCCGCCAAAGGACTGACGACCATGGACATCCACAAAGAAATCGACACGCGCGGCCTGAACTGCCCCCTGCCCATCCTCAAGGCCAAGAAGGCCCTGGCCGACCTGGCCAGCGGCCAGTTGCTCAAGGTGGTGGCCACCGATGTGGGCTCGGTGCGCGACTTCCAGGCCTTTGCCAAGCAGACCGGCAACGAGCTGGTGGAGCAGAGGACCGAAGGGGCCGACGACACCAAGGAGTTCATCCACGTCCTGCGCCGCCGATAACGGTGACGGTAGGGAGGGAGCGAGGCGAGAACCGCGCTCCCCAGCAAAAAAGTCCTCCAGCTGCATTTGCGGCGGGAGGACTTTTTTCGTGGGGTCTGCCGCATCGGTTGCGGCATGGGGGTTGCCTTACAGGCTCAGCCCCTTGAGGTATTCGCGGAAGTGGGCACCCACCTGCGGGTGCTCCAGCGCCAGTTCCACCGTGGCTTCGAGAAAGCCTTCCTTGCTGCCGCAGTCGTAGCGCTTGCCTTCGTACTGGAAGGCGTAGACGGCCTCGTGCTGCATCAGGCGGGCGATGCCGTCGGTGAGCTGGATTTCGCCGCCCACGCCGCGCGGCTGGTTGCGGATCTCGTCGAACACGCCGGGGGTGAGGATATAGCGGCCGGCCACGCCCATGCGCGAGGGCGCCACATCGGCCTTGGGTTTCTCGACGATGCGGTCGATGCGGATCAGCGGACCCCCGGCGGATTCACCGGCCACGATGCCGTACTTGTGCACCTGGTCCTCGGGCACCTCCTGCACGGCGATGACCGAGCGGCCCTGCTGGCGGAAGGCCGCGGCCATCTGCGCCAGCACGGGCTGGCCGCCCTTGGGGCCGACCATCAAATCGTCGGCCAGCAGCACGGCGAACGGCTCCTTGCCCACCAGGGGCTCGGCGCACAGCACGGCATGGCCCAGGCCCAGGGAGCGCGGCTGGCGCACGAAGGCGCAGTCCATGTCGTCGGGCTGCACCGAGCGCACCAGGCTCAGCAACTCCTGCTTGCCGGCGGCTTCGAGTTCGCTTTCGAGCTCGTAGGCGGTGTCGAAATGGTCCTCGATGGCGCGCTTGCTGCGCCCCGTCACGAAGATCATGTGGCGGATGCCGGCGGCATAGGCCTCTTCCACGGCGTACTGGATCAGCGGCTTGTCCACCACGGGCAGCATCTCCTTGGGCGATGCCTTGGTGGCAGGCAGAAAGCGTGTCCCCAGGCCGGCAACGGGGAAAACGGCTTTGCGGATGGCGGATGCAGCGGTCATGGGGCTCCTTGCAAGAACAATGGTGGAAAAGAAAGAGGGCAGGGCCCGGCGTGGAGCCGGGCATTCTGCCCTCAGTATGGCCGGGTTTTTACCCCAGTCGTGTCAGCTGATCGCGCAATCGGCCCAGCGTGGCGGTGAAGTCGGCGATACGCTTCTTGGCCTCGTCGATCACAGCGGGCGGGGCCTTGGCCACGAAGGCCTCGTTGCCGAGCTTGGCGTTGGCCTTGGCCAATTCGCCCTCCAGGCGCGCGATTTCCTTGGAGATGCGGGCCTTCTCGGCCGCGACGTCGATCTCCATGTGCAGGCACATGCGCGCCTCGCCCACCACGGCCACGGGTGCCGCCTGTGCGGCGCCGGCCCAGGCGGCCTCGTCGTCGAACACCTTGACCTCGCTGAGCTTGGCCAGCGACTGCAGCACCGGGGCCACGCCGCGCATGAAGTCGGTGTCGCCCACGGTGTACAGCGGCAGGCGCGTCGATGGCGAGACATTCATCTCGCCACGCAGCGTGCGGCAGGCGTCCACCAGGCCCTTGACGCGCTGCATGTGCGCGATGGCGGCCTCGTCGATCTTGCTCGGCTGGGCCTCGGGGTAGCGGGCGATGCTCACCGAATCACCGGGCAAGCCGGCCACGGGTGCCACCGTCTGCCACAGGGCTTCGGTGATGAACGGGATGATCGGGTGGGCCAGGCGCAGGATGGCTTCGAGCGTGCGGATCAGCGTGCGGCGCGTGGCGCGCTGCTCGGCCTCGGTGCCGGTCTGGATCTGCACCTTGGCGATCTCCAGGTACCAGTCGCAGAACTCGTTCCAGACGAAGTCATAGATCGTGTTGGCCACGTTGTCCAGGCGGAACTCGGCAAAGCCCTTGGCGACTTCGGCCTCGGTCTTCTGCAGCAGCGACGCAATCCAGCGATCCGCCTGGCTGAAGTGCATGTAGCCGTGGGCGGGGCCGCCGGGCTGGCACTCTTCCTTGGTGTGCTCCTTGAGGCCGCAGTCCTGGCCCTCGCAGTTCATCAGCACGAAGCGGCTGGCGTTCCAGAGCTTGTTGCAGAAGTTGCGGTAGCCCTCGCAGCGCTTGCTGTCGAAGTTGATGCTGCGGCCCAGGCTGGCCAGCGCCGCGAAGGTGAAGCGCAGCGCATCGGCACCGTAGGCGGGAATGCCCTCGGGGAATTCCTTTTGCGTGTTCTTGCGCACCGTGGGTGCGGTCTCGGGCTTGCGCAGGCCGGTGGTGCGCTTGTCCAGCAGCGGATCGAGCGCGATGCCGTCGATCAGGTCCACCGGGTCGAGCACGTTGCCCTCGGACTTGCTCATCTTCTTGCCCTGCGCGTCGCGCACCAGGCCGTGGATGTACACGTGCTTGAACGGCACGCGGCCGGTGAAGTGCGTGGTCATCATGATCATCCGGGCCACCCAGAAGAAGATGATGTCGTAGCCCGTCACCAGCACGCTGCTGGGCAGGTACAGGTTGTAGTCGTCGGTCGGGCCGTCGCCCTGCTCGGGCCAGCCCATGGTGCTGAAGGGCACCAGGGCCGAGGAGTACCAGGTATCGAGCACGTCCTCGTCGCGGCGCAGCGTCTTGCCCGGGGCCTGGGCCTGGGCTTCGGCTTCGCTGCGCGCCACGATCACGTTGCCGTCCTCGTCGTACCAGGCAGGGATCTGGTGGCCCCACCACAGCTGGCGGCTGATGCACCAGTCCTGGATGTTGTTCATCCACTGGTTGTAGGTGTTCACCCAGTTCTCGGGCACGAAGGTCACCTCGCCCGTGGCCACGGCGTCGATGGCCTTTTGCGCGATGCTCTTGCCCGTGGGGTCCTGGTCGCTCACCTTGCTCATGGCCACGAACCACTGGTCCGTGAGCATGGGCTCGACCACCTGGCCGGTGCGCGTGCAGATGGGCACCATGAGCTTGTGCTTCTTGGTTTCCACCAGGGCGCCCGAGGCTTCCAGGTCGGCCACGATGGCCTTGCGCGCCACGAAGCGGTCCAGGCCGCGGTACTTTTCAGGGGCGTTGTCGTTGACGGTGGCCTGCAGCGTGAGCACCACGATCATCGGCAACTGGTGGCGCTGGCCCACGGCATAGTCGTTGGGGTCGTGCGCGGGCGTGACCTTGACCACGCCGGTGCCGAACTCCTTGTCCACGTAATCGTCGGCAATGATCGGGATCTCGCGGCCCACCAGGGGCAGCACCACGTTCTTGCCGATCAGGTGGGTGTAGCGCGTGTCCTCGGGGTGCACCATCAGCGCCACGTCGCCCAGCATGGTCTCGGGGCGGGTGGTGGCCACGGTGAGGCTGCCCGAGCCGTCGGCCAGCGGGTAGGCGATGTGCCACAGCGAGCCGTCCTTCTCCTCGCTCTCGACTTCCAGGTCGGACACGGCGGACTGCAGCTTGGGGTCCCAGTTCACCAGGCGCTTGCCGCGGTAGATCAGGCCCTGCTGGTAGAGCTTCACGAAGGTGTCGGTCACCACCTTGGAGAGCTTGTCGTCCATGGTGAAGTACTCGCGGCTCCAGTCCACGCTGTCGCCCATGCGGCGCATCTGCGTGGTGATGGTGTTGCCGCTCTTTTCCTTCCACTCCCAGACCTTGGCGACGAAGTTCTTGCGTGCCTCGGGCGGGGTCGGGCCCATGTCGTGGCGGCTGATGCCCTGCTCCTGCAGCTGGCGTTCCACCACGATCTGCGTGGCGATGCCGGCGTGGTCGGTGCCGGGCACCCAGGCCGTGTTGAAGCCGCGCATGCGGTGGTAGCGCGTGAGGCTGTCCATGATCGTCTGGTTGAACGCATGGCCCATGTGCAGCGTGCCCGTCACATTGGGCGGCGGCAGCTGGATGGAGAAGGCCGGCTCGCCCGCCTGCGCCGTGCCGGTGCCCCGAAAGCCCGCTACACCGTAGCCACGGCGTTCCCATTCGGGCCCCCAGTGGGCCTCGAGGGCAGCGGGTTCAAAGGACTTGGAAAGGCTGTCGAGGCCGGTTTGTTGCAGGGGCGAGCTCATGGGTGGGGCAGGTGGTGGAGGCTGCCCGGTCGGGCCGCCTTCCGCTTTCGAGAGGGTGGACCGGCCATTTTAAGTCAGCGGCAGGTCCGTCCGGCAGGCGCCCGCGCAGGCAGCCGACGGGCGGGTTTTGGCGGGGGTTCGCCTTTCAGCCGGGCCTTGCCGCCACTTATCCAATTGTTACCTTGTGCGACTGGCAGAAAGCAGGTGTTTATTGATAATCCGGCGCGAAGGGGTGGGGAAGCGGCGCGCTGCGGGCGTGCCTGGACCCCCTTTGCTTCGCCGGATTCCATAAAACCATTCCAACTGTCCGCTCCCGTATGAACATCTCCTCCGCCCTGCGCCTGGGCCTGGCCAAGGTCTTTGCCTATTCGCTGCTGTCGCTGTTCCTGATCCCGCTGGCCGCCTACCTGTTCACCGGCTACGCGCAGCGCGACGAGGACACGCAGTTCATCACCCGCATCGGCCAGCGCATCGACGCCGAAAAAGGCATGCCGGCGGCCGAAAAGCAGGCCCGCAAGGACTTCTACCGTGCCAACCCGCCGTCCCGGGTGTGCAGCAACCCCGCGGCCGAGGTGCAGGAGTACCGCGAGGCGGTGTGCGAGCGGTACGGCGAGCTGTGGCAGTTCAACCTGGTGCGCAAGGCCTCGCTGTGGACCCTGGTCGCCGGCGTGGTGCTGCTGGCGGCGGTGCTGGGCCTGGGGGCGCTGGCCTTCGTGGACCGCAAGATGCAGTACACCAGCTTCGTCACCGGCTGGCACCTGACCACCTGGTCCAGCGCGGCCTCGCTGGTGGTGCAGGGGGCGCTGGCGGTGTGGCTGTCGTTCTGGCTCACGGCCTTCTTCTTCCAGAAGTACTCGCCCAAGCTCATCATCTTCGTGGGCATCGCGGTGGCCATCGGCGTGATCATGGCGATCAAGAGCATCTTCACGCGGGTGCAGCTGCACAACGGCGTGGACGGCGAACTCGTGGCCGAGGCCGATGCGCCCATTCTGTGGAAGCGCATCCGCCACATGGCAGAGCGCTTGAAGACCGAGCCGCCCAAACACATCGTGGCCGGCATCGACGCCAATTTCTTCGTGACCGAGGCGCCGCTCACCGTGGGCAACCGGCAGCTCACCGGGCGCACCCTGTTCGTGAGCATCCCCCTGCTGCGCCTGCTGGACCAGCAGGAGGCCGATGCCGTCCTGGGCCACGAACTGGCCCACCTGCGCGGCGGCGACACGAAGAGCAGCGCCCTGCTCGGCCCCAAGATCAGCCAGTACGACCACTACCGCCATGCCATGCGCACGGGCGGCCTCTCGGCCGTGGTCTCGCCGCTGCTGGACATGTACCGCATGATCTTCGAGGTCGCGCTGGCGCGCGAGAGCCGCGAGCGCGAGTTCAAGGCCGACCGCATTGCCGCCCGGCTGATCTCGCCCAACGCCATCGCGCAGTCGCTGGTGAAGATCGCGGCCTATGCGCAGTACCGCTCGAAGATCGAGCACGAGCTGTTCGGCCAGAACCGCCGGCACGATGCCGCACTGGGCATTGCGAGCTACGTGGCCCAGGGCCTGCCGCCCTATGCCGCGTCCACCGATTTCCTGTCGGAGATGAAGACGGCCAACGTGCCGCACCCGTTCGACTCGCACCCGGCCATGACCGAGCGCATGCGCGCCGTGGGCGTGAACCTGCCCGAGAGCGCCTACGGCGCCATCGTCGTGCGCCAGCCCGCCAGCACCTGGGCGCAGCAGATCCTCACCGCCGATGCCATCGAGCAGCGCATGTGGGGCGCCTACGAGCAGGCCTTTGCCGCCGACCACGAGCGCAGCCTGGCCTACCGCTACGAGCCCGCCACCGACGAAGAGCGCGCGCTGGTGCTGCAGTACTTTCCGCCCGTGGTGTTCGCCTTGAAGGGCAGCGACACGGTGACGGTGAGCATCGATGGCATCAGCACCTCGGCCGACGGCACCACCATGTTCTGGGATGCCGTGAAGGCGCTGGAATTCAAGGAAAGCAGCTTTGGCAACGCGCTGGTCGTGACCCACCCCGAGAAAAATGCCCTGGGCCTGGGCGCCAAGACCAGCAAGATCAAGCTGGCCGGCCTGAAGAAGGAAAAGGACGACTTCAACGCCACCGTGGGCCACTACTGGCAGCGCCACCAGATCATGCGCGCGCACCAGACCGAGGGTTGAGCCGGAGCGAACCAGAGCCCGCCAGGGCGAAGGGGCGGGGCGCCGCGCCCTGCACAGCACGGCCACGGCACAGGGTATCCACCCATGGCCGCCCCACCGGCACGGCGCAGCATCGTGCTGCCCGCCACGGCATATGCATATACCCAGGAAATCCCTGACGTTCCACGTTCACTGAATGCGTGATGCGAGTGAACTTGTGCAGTGTGCCACGCTCTATCCCTGCATGGGCAGGCCCTGAAAAAAGCGTTGCGCACCTACACGAATTCCCTGTTCAAAGGCAGGCCGTGGTGCTACAAAGGACCGGAGCCGTTAGCGATTACTACTGCAACACCGTGGCACCACCGAGCACGCCGGGGGCCACCACAGGAGGTCGTATGGATGCCATCAGCAGTTTCGCCTCGCGTTACGCCCGTAGCCGCGAAGAGGAAATGTCGATCGACGAATACCTCGCCGAATGCAAGCGCGATCCCATGGTCTATGCCACGGCCGCCCAGCGCATGCTGGCCGCCATCGGCGACCCCGAGATGGTGGACACGCGCAATGACCCGCGCCTGTCGCGCATCTTCGCCAACAAGGTGATCAAGCGCTACCCCGCGTTCGCCGAGTTCTACGGCATGGAGGATGCGATCGAGCAGGTGGTGAGCTTCTTCCGCCATGCCGCGCAGGGGCTGGAGGAACGCAAGCAGATCCTCTACCTGCTGGGACCCGTGGGCGGTGGCAAGAGCTCGATCGCCGAGCGGCTGAAATACCTGATGCAGAAGGTGCCGTTCTACGTGCTCAAGGGCTCGCCCGTGAACGAGTCGCCGCTCGGCCTGTTCGACGCGGTGGAGGACGGTGCGGTGCTCGAAGAGCAGTTCGGCGTTCCCCGGCGCTACCTGCAGCGCGTGCTCTCGCCCTGGGCGGTCAAGCGGCTCGAGGAGTTCGGTGGCGACATCCGCCAGTTCCGCGTGGTCAAGCGCTACCCCAGCATCTTGAAGCAGGTGGGCGTTGCCAAGACCGAGCCCGGCGACGAGAACAACCAGGACATCTCCAGCCTGGTGGGCAAGGTCGATATCCGCAAGCTCGAAACCTTTGCCCAGGACGACACCGACGCCTACAGCTACAGCGGTGGCCTGTGCCTGGCCAACCAGGGGCTGCTCGAATTCGTGGAAATGTTCAAGGCGCCCATCAAGGTGCTGCACCCGCTGCTCACTGCCACGCAGGAGGGCAACTACAAGGGCACGGAAGGCTTCGGTGCCATCCCGTTCGATGGCGTGGTGCTGGCCCACAGCAACGAGAGCGAGTGGAAGGCCTTTCGCAACAACAAGAACAACGAAGCCTTCCTGGACCGCATCTACATCGTCAAGGTACCTTACTGTCTGCGCGTGAGCGAGGAGATCCGCATCTACGACAAGTTGATCCGCGAGTCCTCGCTGGGCAATGCCGTGTGCGCGCCGGGCACGCTCAAGATGATGTCGCAGTTCGCCATCTTGACGCGCCTGAAGGAGCCCGAGAACTCCAGCATCTTCAGCAAGATGCAGGTCTACGACGGCGAGAGCCTCAAGGACACCGACCCGCGCGCCAAGAGCTACCAGGAGTACCGCGACTACGGCGGCGTGGACGAGGGCATGACCGGCATCTCCACGCGCTTTGCGTTCAAGATCCTGTCCAAGGTGTTCAACTTCGACAGCGCCGAGGTCGCCGCCAACCCGGTGCACCTGATGTATGTGCTGGAGCAGCAGATCGAGCGCGAGCAGTTCGCCGCCGAGCTGGAGACCAAGTACACCAGCTACATCAAGGAGTTCCTCTCGCCGCGCTATGCCGAATTCATCGGCAAGGAGATCCAGACGGCCTACCTGGAGAGCTACAGCGAGTACGGCCAGAACATCTTCGACCGCTACGTCACCTACGCCGACTACTGGATCCAGGACAACGAGTACCGCGACACCGACACCGGCGAGGTGTTCGACCGCGGCGCGCTCAACGCCGAGCTCGAGAAGATCGAGAAGCCCGCGGGCATTGCCAACCCCAAGGACTTCCGCAACGAGATCGTCAACTTCGTGCTGCGCGCGCGCGCCAACAACCAGGGCAACAACCCGAGCTGGACCAGCTACGAGAAGCTGCGCCTGGTGATCGAGAAGAAGATGTTCTCCAACACCGAAGAGCTGCTGCCGGTCATCAGCTTCAACGCCAAGGGCAGCGCCGAGGAGGCGCGCAAGCACGAGGACTTCGTCACCCGCATGGTGGAAAAGGGCTATACGCCCAAGCAGGTGCGGCTGCTGTGCGAATGGTACCTGCGCGTGCGCAAGAGCAGCTAGCGCCACCGCAGACAGACAAGCGCTTGAAGGTTTTGCCAGTGCATCCCACCGGGGCGCTGGCCCATGATGGGGGCAAGGGATGGCATTGCAAATCATCGACCGCAGGCTCGCCGGCAAGAACAAATCGGTGGGCAACCGCGAACGCTTCGTGCGCCGCTTCAAGGAGCAGATCGCAGAGGGCGTGCGCCGGGCTGTGTCGCAGCGCGACATCCGCAACATCGAGCAGGCCGAGAACATCACCATTCCGAAGAAGGACATCGGCGAGCCCGCGTTCCACCATGGCCGGGGCGGCATCCACGACCGGGTGCACCCGGGCAATGCCGAGCATGTGCGCGGCGACCGCATCCAGCGGCCCCAGGGCGGCGGGGGCGGCGGTGGCGGTTCGCAGGCCAGTGACAGCGGCGAAGGGGAGGACGATTTCACCTTCACCCTGACCAAGGAAGAGTTCATGCAGCTCTTCTTCGAGGACCTGGCACTGCCCAACCTGCTGCGCACGCACATTGGCGAGACCCCCAAGTACAAGCCGCGCCGCGCCGGCTACAGCCAGAACGGCATTCCCAACAACCTGGCGGTGCTGCGCACCATGCGCGGGGCGCTGGGCCGGCGCATCGCCCTGGGCCAGTCGGCGCACCGCGAGCTGGCGGCGCTGCAGCTGCAGCTCGAGGCCCTGGTGGACGCCGGCGGCGGCAGCGGCGAGGAGGCAGGTGCGCTGCGGCTGCGCATCGACGAGCTCAAGGCGCGCACCGGCCGCATCCCCTACCTGGACCCCATCGACCTGCGCTTTCGGGCCCGGGTGCAGGTGCCCGTGCCCAACAGCCAGGCGGTGATGTTCTGCCTGATGGACGTCTCGGGCTCCATGGACCAGGCGCGCAAGGACCTGGCCAAGCGCTTCTTCATCCTGCTGTACCTGTTCCTCACGCGGCACTACGAGAAGATCGACATCGTCTTCATCCGCCACCACACCCAGGCCGCCGAGGTCAACGAGGAGCAGTTCTTCCACTCCACCGAGAGCGGGGGCACGGTGGTCAGCAGCGCGCTGGTGCTGCTCGACCAGATCATCCGCGCGCGCTACCCCGCAGGGGACTGGAACATCTACGTGGCCCAGGCCAGCGACGGCGACAACTTCACCAACGACAGCGGCAACTGCCGCAACCTGCTGGTGGACCGCATCCTGCCGCTGGCGCGCTACTTTGCCTACGTGCAGGTGGCCCAGGAAGAGCAGAACCTGTGGGAGGAGTACAGCCAGCTGGTGCCGCTGTTTCCCCATTTCGCCATGCGCAAGGTGTCCGAGCAGGGGGATATCTACCCCGTGTTCCGCGACCTCTTCAAGAAGGAAGGGGTGCAGGTATGAACCACTCCATGGCCCAGTACCCGGTACTGGAACGCCGCATGCGCGACAACCCGTGGAAGACCGCCGTCGTCGGCGAGCGCCGCCACCGCACCGTGCCTGAGCAGCCCCTGCCCGCCGGGGCACGGCCCGCGCAGCCCCTGCCCGATCCCAGCGACTGGACCTTCGAGCTGATCGATCGCTACCACGCGGCCATCGCTGCCACCGCCGAGCGCTTCGGC
This sequence comes from Acidovorax sp. GW821-FHT09B03, assembly GCF_059418305.1. Classification (NCBI taxonomy): domain Bacteria; kingdom Pseudomonadati; phylum Pseudomonadota; class Betaproteobacteria; order Burkholderiales; family Comamonadaceae; genus Acidovorax; species Acidovorax sp. GW821-FHT09B03. Next base: position 197,299 of record NZ_JBWKPP010000004.1, on the reverse strand, counting down.
CTCGACACCTACCCCAACCAGCTCGAGGTCATCACCGCCGAGCAGATGATGGACGCCTATTCCAGCGTGGGCATGCCGGTGAACTACCGCCACTGGAGCTACGGCAAGGAGTTCCTGGCCACGGAGCGGCGCTACCGGCGCGGTCACATGGGCCTGGCCTACGAGATCGTCATCAACTCCAACCCCTGCATCAGCTACCTGATGGAGGAGAACACCACCGCCATGCAGGCGCTGGTGATCGCCCATGCCGCCTACGGGCACAACAGTTTCTTCAAGGGCAACTACCTGTTCCGCATGTGGACGGATGCCTCCTCCATCATCGACTACCTGGTGTATGCCAAGGACTACGTGGCCCAGTGCGAGGAGCGCTACGGCTTCGACGAGGTGGAGCGGCTCATGGACTCCTGCCACGCGCTGGCCAACTTCGGCGTGGACCGCTACCGCCGCCCGTCCAAGAAGAACCTGGCGCGCGAGCGCCAGGAGCGCGAACAGCGCGAGTCCTATGCCCAGCAGCAGGTCAACGAGCTGTGGCGCACCCTGCCCACGCGCCCCGGCAAGGACGGTGCGGCGCAGGAGAGCAACCGCTTTCCGAAGGAGCCGCAGGAGAACATCCTGTACTTCATCGAGAAGAACGCGCCGCTGCTGGAGCCCTGGCAGCGCGAGATCGTGCGCATCGTGCGCAAGATCGCGCAGTACTTCTACCCCCAGCGCCAGAGCCAGGTCATGAACGAGGGCTGGGCCACCTTCTGGCACTACACGCTGCTGAGCACGCTCTACGACGAGGGCTACCTCAGCGACGGGGTGATGGTCGAGTGGCTGGGCTCGCACACCAACGTGATCTTCCAGCCCCCCGTGGGGCACCGCGCCTACAGCGGCATCAACCCCTACGCGCTGGGTTTTTCCATGTACCGCGACATCCAGCGCATCTGCCAGAACCCCACGCCCGAAGACAAGCGCTGGTTCCCCGACATCGCGGGGGCCCCCTGGCTGCCCACGCTCGACCATGCCATGCGCAACTTCAAGGACGAGAGCTTCGTCGGCCAGTACCTGAGCCCGCACCTGATGCGCGAGATGCGCCTGTTCGCCCTGCACGACGACGCCCGCGTGAACGAGCTGGTGGTCAGCGAGATCCACGACGAGAACGGCTACCGCAACCTGCGCCAGCTGCTGTCGCAGCAGTACGACCTGGGCACGCGCGAACCCAACATCCAGGTGTGGAACGTGAACCTGCGCGGCGACCGCAGCCTGACCCTGCGCCACACCCAGTACCAGGGGCGCCCGCTGGGCGAGGACACGCAGGAGGTGCTGCGGCACGTGGCGCGCCTGTGGGGCTTCGGCGTGCAGATCGAGAGCGTGGACGCCTACGGCAACCACCCGATGCTGCTGCACTCGGTGCCCGCGCCCACCGAATGACCGCGCACTAGGCGGCCAGCTCCTCCTCGTACCCGAACATGGACTTGGCCTCCAGGTACTCCTCGAAGCCCAGGCGCCCCCATTCGCGGCCGTTGCCCGACTGCCGGTAGCCGCCGAACGGCGCCGCGTGGTCGGCGCGTGCCCCGTTGATATGCACCATGCCGGCACGCAGGCGCCGGGCGATGCGGCGGGCATGCTCCAGGTCGGGCGCGCTCACACCGGCCGACAGGCCGTAGACCGTGTCGTTGGCGATCGCAATGGCCTCTTCCTCGCTGCCATAGGGTAGGATGCAAAGCACCGGGCCGAAGATCTCCTCGCGCGCGATGGCCAGGGTGTTGCGCACGTTGGCAAACACCGTGGGCTGCACGAAATAGCCCCGGGCCAGGCCTGCGGGCCGCGTGAGCCCGCCAGTGGCGAGCCGCGCCCCCTCGTGCAGGCCGGTGGCGATGCATTCGCGCACCTTGCCGTACTGCACGGCGTTGGCCACCGGCCCGAGCGTGGTGGCCGCGTCGCGCGGATCGCCCATGCGCAGCGACTGCGCCACGTCCACCGCGATGGCCGTGGCGGCATCGTGCAGGTGCGCGGGCACCAACAAGCGCGTGGGCGCATTGCACGACTGGCCGCTGTTGCGAAAGCACTGCAGCGCCGCCTGGCGGATCGTGGCCGGCAGGTCGACGCCGTCCACCACGATGTGGGGCGACTTGCCCCCCAGCTCCTGCGCCACGCGCTTGACGGTGTCGGCCGCCGCCTTGGCCACGGCCACGCCGGCCCGCGTGGAGCCGGTGAAGGAAACCATGTCGATGTCCGCATGCGCCGCCATGGCGGCGCCCACGCCCGGCCCGTCGCCGTTGACCAGGTTGAACACGCCCGGCGGCACCCCCGCTGCATGCAGCACCTGCGCGAACAGCAGGGCCGACAGCGGCGCCGTCTCGCTGGGCTTGAGCACCACGGTACAGCCCGCGGCCAGCGCGGGCGCCACCTTGCAGGCGATCTGGTTCATGGGCCAGTTCCAGGGCGTGATCAGGCCGCACACGCCGATCGGCTCACGCGCCACCCGGGTGCGGTTCACCACCTCGTCGAAGGCATAGTCCGCCAGCACCCGGGCCGCCTGCTTCAGGTGCGACAGGCCCGCCACCGCATGCGCCTGGCGGGCCAGCGTGATGGGGGCCCCCATCTCCAGCGAGATGGCCATGGCGATCTCGTCCATGCGGCTTTCGTAGGCGGCGATCACGGCGTGCAGCACGGCCAGGCGTTGCTCCCGGCCCTGGGCGGCCCAGGCCGGGAAGGCGCGGCGCGCGGCAACCACCGCATGGTCGAGGTCGCGTGCATCGCCCAGCGCGATGCGCGCCACGGGCTGTTCGGTGCTGGGGTCGATGACGTCCTGCGTGCGCGTGCCCAGGGCGGGTACCCAGGCGCCATCGATGTAGAAGTTGCGGTGTTCCTGCATGGTGCTCAGGCGATGGTCTGAAGCGCCGCGCGGATGCTGTCCGCTACCTCGTGGATCTGTGCCTCGCTGATCACCAGCGGGGGCGAAAGCACCAGCGTGTCGCCCGAGTTGCGGATCAGCACGCCGGCCTCGAAGCAGGCCGCATGCACGGCATTGCCGCGTGCACCGGCGGCGCCAGCGCGCGGCGCCAGGTCCACGGCACCCAGGAGGCCGATGTTGCGCACGTCCACCACGTGCGGCGCATCGCGCAGGGCGTGCAGTGCGGCCTCCCACACCGGGGCGATGGCCTGCACGCGCGCGGCCAGACCCAGTTCCTCGTGCACGTCCAGCGTGGCCAGGCCGGCCGCGCAGGCCAGCGGGTGGGCCGAGTAGGTGTAGCCGTGGAACAGCTCGATCATGCTGGCCGAGCCCTGCATGAAGGCCTCGTAGACCGCATTGCCCGCGACCACGCCGCCCATGGGCACGGCACCGTTGGTCATGCCTTTGGCGCAGCAGATCAGGTCCGGCGTGACGCCGAAGGCCTGGGTACCGAAGGCGGCGCCCACGCGCGCAAAGCCGGTGATGACCTCGTCGAAGATCAACAGGATGCCGTGCTGCGTGCACAGCTCGCGCAGGCGCTGCAGGTAGCCCACGGGCGGCGGGTACACGCCGCCCGAGCCTGTCACGGGCTCGACGATCACGGCCGCGATGGTGGCCGGGTCGTGCACCAGGAACAGCTGCTCCAGCGCATTCGCGTAGTGCGCGCCCGTGGCCGGCTGGCCGCGCGAGAAGCGCGCGTCCGCGTCGTAGGGCAGGGGCAGGTGGGCGGTGTCGGGCAGCAGCGGGCCGAAGTCGCGCTTGTGGCGCCCGATACCGGCCACCGACAGGCCGCCGAAGCCCATGCCGTGGTAGCCCTTGGCGCGGCCCACCAGCAGGGTGCGGCGCGCATCGCCGCGCGCCTGGTGGTAGGCGCGCGCGATTTTGAGGGCCGTGTCCACCGCCTCGGAGCCCGAGTTGGTGAAAAACACATGGTCCATGCCGCTAGGCGCCAGGTCGGCGATGCGCCGGGCCAGCGTGAAGGCGGCCGGGTGGCTCATCTTGAACGACGAGACGAAGTCCATGCGGCCCGCGGCCTCGCGGATCGCCTCGGTGATGCGCGGCTGGCCGTGGCCGGCGTTGCAGCACCACAGGCCGGCCATGGCGTCGAGCACCTGGCGGCCATCGTCGGTGGTGTAGTGCATGCCCTGGGCGGCGGTGAACAGCATGGGCTGCTGCTGGAACTGGCGCTGGGCGGTGAAGGGGAGCCAGAAGGCGGTGTCGTTGGGGGCGCTGGGGTGGGGGGCGGAGGTCATGGGGCTTTCGGTGAGGGCTGCAATTTCACTCATTATGTTTTTTGTTTAAACAAAAATCAATGCGCGCAGATTCCAACAACTGACGCGATCCAGCCCAGTGCCCCCGCGCAAGGGCCGCCCCGCCGCAAAGGCGGCGTTTCCAGCCCATGCGCTGGGGGCGTCCCCCTCAGGGGGAAGGCGCGTAGCGCCTCAGGGGGAAGGCGCGTAGCGCCTCAGGGGGGAGTCAGCTTCGGAGGTCGCAAACGGCTGGCCACGTCCAGATGGCGCAGCATTAGCAAGGCAGCCAGTTCCTGGTCGCCCGCCTGCATGCGGTCCAGCATCTCCAGGTGCTCGCGGCAGTTCACCTCCATGCGCTCGCGGCCGTACTTCCAGTCGTAGTTGGACAGGCGGCGCAGGCGGTTCTGGCGCTGGATGTCCATGTGGAAGAAGCGGTTGCCCGAGGCAGCGGCCACGCCCTCGTGGAAGGCCGCATTCATTTCGAAGAAGGCGATGCTCGACGACTCCTCCGACAGCGTGCGCAGAAACGCCTCGTGCTGCCGGCGCATGTCCTGCGCCCAGGCGGCAGGCAAGGCAAACCCGGGCTCGCGGATGGCCGCGGGCTCGATCACCATGCGGTAGCGGTAGCTCTCGTGGCGCACGCTGGCGTCCCAGGCGCCCGTGGCAAAGCGCCAGCCGTAGCCCAGCTTGGGCTCGATGGCGCCCAGGTCGGCCAGGCGCTCCAGCGCATTGCGGATGGCCGGGCGGCCCAGGTCATAGGCCTCCATCAGCTCCTTCTCGGAGACGTACTCGCCCAGGTTGCCATGCTGGCGGTCGTAGGCGATGCGCCTGAGCAGTTCGTCGCTGCCGTCGGCCGCCTCGCGGGCGGGCGCGGGCAGGGGCGGTACCTGCAGCAGTTCCACCCCGCGGTGCGGCTTGCGCTCGGCAAAGCCCTGCTGCGCGAGGTGGTCGAGCGCGGCGCGCACCGGCGTGCGCGAGACGCCCAGGCGCTCGGCGAGCTGGTTTTCATTGAGGCGCGCACCGGCTGCCAGGCCGTCCTCGTGGATGAGGCGGCTGATGCGGTCGGCCAGCTCCAGATGCAGGGGGGTAGAAACCATAGCTTGAAACAGTTGATGTTTTTTATTCTACAAAATACAATTCAATCCATCGATCGATGATCGCTCACTCCACCCATCGCCATGGACCAGACTTTCCCTTGGGGCGCCCAGCAGCCCATTCCTTCCTGCCCGCTGATCGAGGTGCGCGGTACGCCGCGCGAGCGTGGCCGCCAGTATGGCGAACAGGCCAAGGCGCGCATCCTGCGCGGTATCGAACATTACTCCACCCAGCTGGAGGGCAGCCAACTCGGCTGGCCCGAGATCGGCACGCTGGTGAAGACCTTCGAGCCGACCATCGAGGCCTTCGATGCCGCCTACCTGGATGAGATGCGGGGCATCGCCGAGGGGGCCGGCGTGTCGTACGAGGCCGTGGTGATGCTCAATGCGCGCACCGAGATCCTCAAGCTCGCCGACCGCCGCCGCAAGGGCCAGCCCGCGCAGATCGACCCCGATGGCTGCACCGGCGTGGTGGCCATGCCCGAAGCCACGGCCTCGGGCCGCGTGATCCATGCCCAGAACTGGGACTGGAAGGCCGAGTGTGCCGAGACCGCCGTGGTGCTGCGTGTGCTGCGCGACGATGGCCCGGACATCCTGACCTTCACCGAAGCCGGGGGGCTGGCCCGCTCGGGCATGAATTCTGCGGGCATCTCCATCACCGCCAACTACCTGGAGTCCGACCGTGACTACCGCCAGCTCGGCGTGCCGCTGGCCCTGCTGCGCCGCAAAGCGCTGGAGCAGGTGCAGCTGGCCCTGGCCATGCGCATCGTCTACTGCACGCCCAAGTCGGCGTCCAACAACGTGATGGTCTCGCACGCCACCGGCGTGGCCATCGACTTCGAGTGCGCGCCCGACGAGACCTTCCAGATCCACCCGGAGCGCGGTGTCATCGTGCATGCCAACCACTTCCAGAGCCCGATCGCGCTGGCCAAGGTCAAGGACATGGGCATCGTGAACACGCCCGACTCGCTCTACCGCGACCTGCGCGTGCGCGCGCTGGTCGCGCCGCACATCGGTGCGCTTACGCGCGAGCACATCAAGGCCGCGCTGTTCGACGACTTCCAGTCGCCCTGGTCGGTGTGCCGCCCGCCGCGCCCCAACTCCAGCAGCAACCTCTCGGCCACCGTGGCCATGGTGGTGATGGAGCCGGCCCTGGGCGAGATGGAGGTGGCCATGCTGCCCGCGCTCAGCCGCAGTTTCCAGGCCTACCGCCTGGACCTGGAGCGCCAGCTGGCGCTGGCCTGAGCGCGCCCGCCGCCCCTCCGCTCGCCTGCCCCCCCGAAGAAAGGACCCCGAGATGACTACTGCCCCCTCGCGCTGGCTGTCCAGAGGCCTGGCCCTGCTCGCCGGCTTGTGCACGTTCGGCCTGGCCCAGGCCCAGCCGCAGGCCGATACCCTGCGCATCCGCCTGAATGCCGACATCCGCTCCACCGACCCCGGCGTCAACCGCGACAACAACACCGACGCGGTGATGATGCACGTGCTCGAAGGCCTGGTGGCCTACCGCGAGGACGCCTCCGTGGCGCCGCTGCTGGCCCAGTCGGTCAGCACCTCGGCCGACGGCAAGACCTACACCTTCAAGCTGCGCCAGGGCGTGAAATTCCACAACGGCGCGCCGCTCACGGCCGATGACGTGCTCTTCGCCTGGAACCGCTACATGGTCCCGGCCAACAACTGGCGCTGCCTGGCCGAGTTCGACGGCCGCGGCCTGGCCAAGGTGCTCAAGGTGGAGGTGCCCGATGCCGCCACCGTGGTCTACACGCTGGACAAGCCCTCGGCCCTGTTCCTGGCGACGCTGGCGCGCGTGGACTGCGGCGGCACCGGCATCTACCACCGCAGCTCGCTCGAGGCCGACGGCAAGTGGCGCGAGCCCGTGGCCACCGGGCCCTACAAGCTCGGGGAGTGGAAGCGCGGCCAGTACATCGAGCTCTTGCGCAACGACGGCTATGCCGCGCTGCCCGGCCCGCGCGACGGCAACACCGGCGCCAAGATCGCCGAGACGCCCAAGGTGCGCTTCATCATCATCCCCGATGCCTCGGCCGCCAAGGCCGCGCTGTTCTCGGGCGGGATCGACCTGAATTACGACATCAACGACGAGGACATGGCCGAGTACAAGGGCCGCAAGGACGTGCTGATGGAAACCCAGGCCACCATGAACGTGCAGGGCCTGCTGTTCCAGACGCGCGACCCGCTGCTCAAGGATGCGCGCATCCGCCGCGCCATCGCGCTCGCGCTCGACATGCCCGAGCTGGTGGCCGCCGTCACCTCGGGCAATGCCCCGCCCAGCCGCTCGGTCGTGCCCACGCCCAGCGCCTTCTACAAGAAGCCGCAGGCCGCCGTGCCGCCGCGCAACCTGGCGCTGGCCAAAAAGCTGCTGGCCGAGGCCGGCTACAAGGGCGAGCCCATCAAGATCCTGGCCACCAAGCGCTACAACAGCGTGTTCAACATCGCCGTGCTGACCCAGGCCATGGTGCAGGAGGCGGGCATCAAGGCCGAGGTCGAGGTGCTCGACTGGGCCACGCTGCTCGACCGCTACACCAAGGGCAGCTACCAGGCCATGGCCTTCACCTTCTCGGCCCGGCTCGACCCGGCCCTGTCGTACGAGATGGTGACCGGCCCCAAGGACAAGCAGCCGCGCAAGGTGTGGGACGAACCCCTGGCGCACGAACTGCTGGCCAAGAGCATGGAAACCAGCGACACGGCCCAGCGCCAGGCCCTGTTCGACAGGCTCGAAGCCCGCATGCGCGAGGATGTGCCGGCGATCTTCATGTACTCGGCCGTGAACACCAGTGCCGCCCGCTCCTACGCCAAGGGCTACAAGGGCTGGGCGCTGGGTACGCCGCGGGCCTGGGGCGTGGCGCTGCGCGCCCCGTGAAGCCGATGGCCTGCTGACCGGATTCACACACCATGGGTTCCTCCTCCCCCGCCTATGTCGGCCGGCGCCTGCTGTGGACGCTGCCGACCCTGTTTCTCGTGAGCCTGATGGTCTTCGTGCTCATGCGCCTGGTGCCGGGCGATCCGGCGCTGCTCATCCTCGGTGACAGCGCCACGCCCGAGCAACTGGCCGACCTGCATGCCCAGTTCGGGCTCGACCGGCCGATCCCCGTGCAGTTCACGCTGTGGCTCGGCAAGATGCTGCAGGGCGACCTGGGCCACTCCATCACCAGCGGTGAGGCCGTGCTGCCGCTGCTGCTCGAGCGCTTCCAGGTAAGTGCCGCCATCGTGCTCGTGGCCGTGGCCCTGGCCGCGCTGCTGGCCGTGCCCGCCGGCCTGCTGGCCGCGTGGAAGCAGAACAGCGTGCTCGACACCATGGTGGTGGCCGCCGCCACGTTCTTCCTGTCCATTCCGAGCTTCTGGCTGGGCCTGCTCCTGCTGCTGTTCGTGGGCCTCAAGCTCGGCCTGGTGCCGGTGGTGGGCTACGTGCCCTTCAGCGAGGACTGGCGCTCGGCGCTGTCCTTCCTGGTGCTGCCGACCATCACGCTGGCGCTGATCGAGCTCGGCATCCTGACCCGCATGGCGCGTGCCAGCGCCGTGGAGGTGCTGCGCCTGGAGTACGTGACGCATGCGCGCGCCAAGGGCCTGTCGGAGCGGCGCGTGCTGCTGCGCCATGTGCTGCCCAATGCGTTTGCGCCCACCTGGACCATGATCGGCCTGGTGCTCGGCAACCTGCTGGGCGGCATCGCGGTGCTGGAGACGGTGTTCACCCTGCCCGGCCTGGGCCGCCTGCTGGTGGACGCGATCTTTGCGCGCGACTACCCCGTGGTGCAGGGCTGCCTGCTGTTCACGGCCGCCATCTACGTGCTCGTCAACCTCGTGGTGGACCTGTGCTATCCCCTGTTCGATCCCCGGGTGTCCGCGTCATGATGATGATCAAGCGCTTGATGAAACGTCTGCGTACCAATGCCCTGGTCGGGGGCCTGCTGGTGGCCCTGGTGGGCGCCATGGCCCTGCTGTCGGTGTTCTGGACCCCCTACAACCCCATGGGCGTGGCGCTGCGCCAGCGGCTGCAGCCGCCCTCGGGCACCTACCTGCTGGGCACCGACGAATTCGGCCGCGACATCCTCTCGCGCCTGATGGCCGGGGCCGGCACCAGCCTGGTGGTGGCCGCACTCACCGTGGCGCTGGCGCTGGTGCTGGGCGTGGTGATCGGCCTGGTGGCCGGCTACTTCCGCGGCTGGCTGGACCGGGTGCTGATGGTCTTCAACGATGCCATGCTGGCCTTCCCCGGTATCCTGCTGGCCCTGGGCGTGATGGTCATCGTGGGCGCCAACCAGTGGGGCATCATCGTCGCGCTGGGCCTGGCCTATGCACCCACGGCGGTGCGCGTGGTGCGCGGCTCGGTGCTGTCGCTGCGCGAGAAGGAGTACATCGAGGCCTCCGAGGTCATCGGCAACTCCGGCCTGCGCACGGTGTTCGCGCACATCCTGCCCAACTGCGTGGCGCCCCTGGTGGTGCTGGCCACGTCGATGTTCGGCTGGGTCATCCTGGCCGAGAGCGCGCTGAGCTTCCTGGGCCTGGGCGTGCCGCCGCCCGCGCCCACCTGGGGCAACATGCTGGCCTCGGGCCGGCCCTACATCGAGACCGCCGCCTGGCTGGGCATTGCGCCCGGTGCCTGCATCGCGCTCACGCTGCTCGGCGTGAACCTGCTGGGCGATGCGCTGCGCGACTGGCTCGACCCGCGCATGGAGCACCGCTGATGCGGCCATCGTCCTACCCCTTGGCGGAAAGAACCGACATGACGACCGAGAAGAACCCGTTGCCGCTCTTGTCCGTGCGTGAGCTCACGGTGCACGGCCCCCACGCCCGTCCGCTGCTGGACGCCGTCTCCTTCGACGTGCCCGCCGGTGGCGTGGTGGCCCTGGTGGGCGAGTCGGGCAGCGGCAAGACCATGGCCGGGCGTGCCGTGATGGGCCTGCTGCCGCCCCAGGTGCGCCAGAGCGGCGGCAGCGTGCTACTGCAGGGCCGCGACGTGGGCACGCTGTCGGCGCAGTCGCTGCGCGCTTTGCGCGGCTGCGACGTGGGCATGGTGTTCCAGGAGCCCATGGTCTCGCTGAACCCCGCGATGACCATTGCCGAGCAGCTCTTCGAGGGCCTGCGCCTGCACGAGAAGGTGAGCACGGCCCAGGCGCGCGAGCGCGCCATCGCCATGCTGCGCCGCGTGCAGATCGCCGACCCCGAGCGCTGCCTGGCCGCCTACCCGCACCAGTTCTCGGGCGGCATGCGCCAGCGCATCATGCTGGCCTCGGTCATGCTGCTCAAGCCACGCCTGTTGATCGCCGACGAGCCCACCACGGCGCTCGATTCGCTGAGCCAGCGCGAGGTGATGGAGATCATGGCCGAGCTCACGCGCACCGAGGGCACGGCGGTGCTGTTGATCACGCACGACCTGGGGCTGGTGGCGCGCTACGCGCAGTCGGTGGTGGTGCTCGAAAAGGGCCGGCTGGTCGAGGCCGGCGCGGTGCGCAGTGTGCTTACTGCGCCGCGCCAGGCCTATACCCGAAGCCTCATCGAGGCACTGCCCCAGCGCAGCGCCCAGCGCCCGGCGCGCCCCGTGCAGGCGCCGCTGATCGAGGCCCGGGACGTGCACGTGAGCTTTCCCGGCGCGCGCCAGGGTTGGCTGTCCAAGCCCGCTCCCAAGCTGGCGGTGCGCGGGGTGTCGCTGGCCATCCAGCCGGGCGAGGTGGTGGCCGTGGTGGGGGGCTCGGGCTCGGGCAAGACCACGCTGGGCCGCGCCATGATCGGCCTGTTGCCCGTGGCGGGCGGCGACGTGTGCTTTCGCGGCACCTCGCTGGGCCAGGCCGATGCCGCCGGGCGGCGCGAGTTCCGACTGGCCTGCCAGCTGGTGTTCCAGGACCCGTACTCTTCGCTCGACCCGCGCCAGCGCGTGCGCGACATCGTCGCCGAGCCGCTGCGCCACGGCCCGCCGCTCACGCGCGATGCCCTGCAGGCCACGGTGGATGCCATGCTGGCCGAGGTGGGCCTGGCCGGCTTTGGCGAGCGCTACCCGCATGCCCTGTCGGGCGGCCAGCGCCAGCGCGTGGCGATTGCGCGCGCCCTGGTGCGCAAGCCCGCCTTCGTGGTGGCCGACGAGCCCGTCTCGGCCCTGGACATGACGATCCAGAAGCAGGTGCTGGAGCTGCTCAGGCGCCTGCAGGCCGAGCGCGGCTTCGGCTGCCTGTTCATCTCGCACAACCTGGCCGTGGTGTCCGAGATCGCCGATCGCATCATCGTGATGGAGAACGGCCGCATCGTCGAACAGGGCAGCGTGGCCGACATCTTCGACCGGCCGCAGCAGCCCTATACGCGCGCGCTGCTCGAAGCCGCCACCACCAGCGACCTGCTGGCGGAGCTGGACGCTGCGTAGCTACCGGCCTGTGCAGCAATGCAAAAGGCGCCGTCCGAAAGGGTGGCGCCTTTTCCTTTTGCGGCGGGGCCGGCTTCAGCCCTTGGCGAATTCCGGCCGGTCGTTGCTCTGGGGCTTGAGCGGCTCGGCCGCCTTGCCCTCGGCGCGCTCCTTGCGCCACTGCTCCTTGCGGGCCGTCCATTCCTTCAGGCGCGCATGGGCCACGGTGCTGTCCTTTTCCATGGCCTGCGCATCGGCGAGCTGCGCGGTCAGCTCCAGGCGGATGCCGTTGGGGTCGAAGAAGTAGATGCTCTTGAAGATGTGGTGGTCGGTCACGCCCAGCACCTCGATGCCGAAGGCTTCCAGGCGCGCCTTGGTGTTTTCCAGTTCCTGCACCGTGTCCACGCGGAACGAGATGTGGTTGACCCACAGCGGCGTGTTGGGCGAGGGCTCGGCCTTCACGTCGTCGCCCAGGTCGAAGAAGGCGATGAAGGAGCCGTCCTTCAGGCGAAAGAAGAAATGCGTGTAGGGGCAGTACTCGCCCGTGCTGGGCACGTAGTCGCTCTGGATGATGTGGTACAGCGGCAGGCCCAGGATGTCTTCGTAGAACTGGCGGGTTTCCTCGGCGTCGCGCGCCTTGTAGGCGTAGTGGTGCAACTGCTGGACGGCAGCAGGTGCAGGCAGGCTGGCGAGGTCGGGCTTCAGAACGGCATTCATGCGTTGTCTCCTTGGTCGGTGGTGAAATTCTACTATTCGTAATTGATTTACGTAAAGAGAATTTTGAAGGCGTGGGTATTTGCGGTACATTGCGCTCCTCGCCAAACCACCCGAGGTGTCTTCACCGATGCGCCTGTAAGCCCGCTTTCACGCTGTTCCGCCCTGGCCTTGGCACAGGTGCGGTTGTGTGGTGACCGTGGAGTCCTTCAGGCATGGCGACGACCAACGATTTTTCGGGCCCCCGCGCCCGTGGCGGCAGCAGGGCTGCCGCCGCTTCTTCCTTTTCTTCCTTTTCCCCGCTCCAGTTCCAGGACGTCATCTGGGTGCTGCCCGATGGCCAGCCGCTGTGGAACGCCCCGTTGACGCTGGCCCTGGGCGCCGGCACCGCGGGCATCGTGGGCGCCAACGGCGTGGGCAAGAGCGTGTTCCTGCAACTGCTGCTGGGCCGGCTGCAGCCCACTGCCGGCACGGTGCTGCACAGCGCACGCCTGCATGCCGTGGCGCAGGAGGTGCAGGGCGGCCCCGGCAGCACCGTGGCCGACCTGGCGGGCCTGGCACCCGTGCTGCGCGCGCTGGAGCGCCTGGAGGCGGGCCAGGGCAGGCCCGAGGACCTGCTGCAGGCCGATGGCCAGTGGGACCTGCCCGCGCGCTGGCAGCGCGCCCTGCAGGCGCTGGGCCTGGGGCACCTGCCAGGCGACGGCGACGCGGCCCGCCTGAGCGGCGGCGAGCGCATGCGCGTGGCGCTGGCCGGGGCCTTTGTCTCGGACGCCCAGGTGCTGGTGCTCGACGAACCCACCAACCACCTGGACCGCCGTGCACGGCGCTGGCTGCTGGACCAACTGGCCGCACGCCAGGACGGTGCGGTCGTGGCCAGCCATGACCGGGAACTGCTGGGCGTGGTGGATGCCATCGTGGAACTGGCGCCCGCCGGGCTGCGGCGCTACGGAGGGAACTGGGCCTTGTATGCGGCGCAGCGGGACCAGGAGCGGGCCGCAGTGCAGGCGGCGCTCGACCATGCACGCACCGAGCGCGAGCGGGGCCGCAAGGCGCTGCAGCGTGACCACGAAGCGCAGCAGCGCCGCGCCGCGCAGGGGCGCCGGGTGGGGCGCACGGCCAACCTCGCGCCCATCCTGCTGGGCCGCATGAAGAACAGTGCCGAAGCCCATGCCGGGCGCGAGCACGAGCGCCAGCAGGAGGCGCGCGACCAGCTGGATGCGACCGTGCGCGAGGCCGTGCGGCAGGCCCCGGCCCCCACCCCCGTGGCGCTGGCCCTGCCGCAGAGCACGGTGCCCGCCGGCAAGCAGGTGCTGGCGCTGGAGCAGGTGCGCGCGCCGTTCGCACCGCCCACGCTGGCGCCCATCGACGGCGCATGGCACGGCCCGGTGCGCATTGCCATCACCGGCCCCAATGGCTGCGGCAAAAGCACCCTGCTGCGCCTGGTGGCCGGGCAGGTGGCACCTGCCTCGGGCCGGGTGGTGCGCGGCGTGCGCGCGGCCTGGCTGGACCAGCACAACGCGCAGTTGCTGCCGCCGCACGCGAGCGTGCTGCAGCGCCTGGCCGAACTGGGCTCGCCCCTGCCCGAGGCCACCTTGCGCACGCGCCTGGCGCAGCTGGGGCTGGATGCCGACCGCGTGCAGCGGCCCGCGGGCGTGCTCAGCGGCGGCGAGCGCACCAAGGCCGCGCTGGCCTGCGCGCTGTGGGGCGGCGAGCCGGCGCAGATGCTGCTGCTGGACGAGCCCACCAACCACCTGGACCTGGCCTCGGTGGAGGCCTTGCAGGCAGCGCTGCAGGGTTTCACGGGAGCCCTGCTGGTGGTCTCGCACGACCTGCATTTCCTGTCGGCGCTGGCGCCCACGCATGTCTGGGCATGGCATGCCGAAGGCTGGCGGCCCGATGCCCGCCTGGTATGAAAAAAGCCACCCGGGGCCGTGCCGCGGGTGGCTTGTGCGGACCGGAAGGCCCGTGGTGGATTACTGCTTGATGGCTTCGATCTGCACCACCAGGCGCACGTTCTTGGGGAAGCCGTACTGCACGCCGTAGTCCAGGCCCCACTGGGTGCGGTCGATGGTGGCTTCGAAGTCGCCGCCGCAGACTTCGCGCTTGAGCATGGGGCTCTGGTAGCAGGTGAACTGCGTGGCCTTCAGGGTCACGGGGTTGGTCTTGTCCAGCAGCGTCAGCTGGCCGCTCACTTCGCTGACCTTGTCGCCGTTGAAGGTGAACTTGTCGGAGACGAACTTGATGGTGGGGTACTTGGCGGCGTTGAAGATGTCAGCGCTTTGCAGGTGCTTGTCGAAGGGCGGCGTGCCCGAGTTGATGGAGGTGGTGTCCACGGTGATCTCCACCTTGCCGGTCTTGCCGGCGCGGTCGAACTGCACGGTGCCTTCCTTCTTGTCGAAGCGGCCGCGGTTGGTCGTGGCGCCGAAGTGGCCGATCTCGAAGGTCACGAAGGTGTGCGTCGGATCGATGGCGTATGCGGCGCTCTGGGCCTGGGCTGCGCCCGTGGACAGAACGGCGGCTGCGGCCAGGGCGAGCAGGGCGAACGAAGACTTGCGCATGTAAACAACTCCTGAAAAAGGAAGGGTCAAGGGAAAGGGAACGCGAAGGGAAAGGAAAGGGTGCGGTGATCAGAGCTTGGCCACGCCGGTCAGCGCGAGCTTGAACTTGACGGTCACGTCGTCGGCCACCATGGAGGTGTCGGCCCACTCGTTCTCGCCGATCTTGAAGGCCAGGCGCTTGATCGGCAGGGTGCCGGTGGCCGTGGTGGTGGCGCCGCTCTGGGCCAGCGTCACGGGCACGACCACGTTCTGCGCATTGCCCTTGATGGTGAGCTTGCCGGCCACTTCGAACTTGCCGCCGCCCAGCGCCTTGATGGTGGTGGATTCGAACGCGGCCTGCGGGAACTTGGGCACGTTGAACCAGGTGGCCTTGGGCAGCTCGGCGTCGGTCTCGCGCGAGCCCAGCGTGGCGCTGCCGGTGTCCACGGTGAAGCTGATCTTGCTGGTGTCGGGCTTGGCCGGATCGAACGCCACCTTGGCATCGAACTTCTTGAAATGGCCCTCGAGCGGCACGCCCATCTGGCGCGCGGTGAACTGCACCTCGCTCTGCGCGGGAACCAGTTGCTGCTGTGCGAAGGCGGACGGCGCGGCCAGCACGGCGGCGCCCAGCACGAGGCTCGAGACGAAGGAAGATGCTTGCATGGAGGCTCCTGAAAAATCGGTGCGAAAGAACGGGGAAGGGGGGAGGGAGGGCTCAGCGCGGGCCGGGCAGCATGCGGCCGATCAGGCCGTCGCGGTCGATGAATTGGTGCTTGAGCGCGGCAGCCACGTGCAGCACCACCAGGGCGGCCATGGTGCAGGCGGTGTACAGGTGCCAGGGCTTGATGGCCTCGGCCAGTTCCTTGTTCACGGGCACGAAGTCGGGCAGTTGCCACAGGCCCAGGAAGACGATGGGAAAGCCCGCCGCCGAGCTGTAGGCCCAGCCGATCAGCGGCACGGCCAGGAACAGCAGGTACAGCAGGCCGTGCGTGGCGTGGTGCGCCAGGGCCTGCCAGCGCGGCATGGCCTGGACCATGGCGGTCGGCAGGGCCGGCGGCCGGTGCGTCGCGCGCCACAGGATGCGCAGCACGGACAGCGTGAGGATGGTGACCCCGGCCCATTTGTGCCAGTTGTAGAGTTTGAGACGCGCTGGCGAGAAGGGCAGGCTGGTCATGTACAGGCCGACGCAGAAGGCGCCGATCAGGGCCAGGCCCAGCACCCAGTGCATCAGCATGGCGGTGCGGGTGTAGCGGGCCGGTCGACTGGCGGAGGGCGGCGTGGAGTGGGGCATCGTGGTGGGATCGGCAGTGGGGTGGCGGGCAGGGGTAGGCAGCAGGCGGTGGGAGCAGGTTTTTCGGGCTGGCGCATCCGTCGCTGCCCCGCACGCCGCACCCTGTGCCGTGCGCACAA
This sequence comes from Acidovorax sp. GW821-FHT09B03, assembly GCF_059418305.1. Classification (NCBI taxonomy): domain Bacteria; kingdom Pseudomonadati; phylum Pseudomonadota; class Betaproteobacteria; order Burkholderiales; family Comamonadaceae; genus Acidovorax; species Acidovorax sp. GW821-FHT09B03. The sequence continues at coordinate 181,013 of NZ_JBWKPP010000004.1, read as the reverse complement.
GGCTCCGCGATGAGCGCAGTGTAGGAAGCTGCCAGCGCGTTCGGCTTCAGCAGGATTGATGCTTCAGTTCAAAAAAACTGAATTGACAGGGGGTTTGCGCTCAAAGTTCCCTCTTGTTTGCCAAAAGGTGGGCGCTGAGGGATGGCCGGTAGATGGCCGGGGGATGGGCGGGCACCCTCGCCTGCCCGGTCAGCGCGCGAGCGCGGCTTTTTTCCAGGCCTCGGCGGCGGCGGGCTCGTCGCCCCGCTGCTCGGCCAGTTCCGCCAGGTGGCGCCAGGCGCTGGCGCGCAGGCTGGCGTCGGACAGCTGGTGGGCCGCCTGGGTCAGCAGCTGCTGGGCCTTGCCCCAGAGCTGGCGCTTGAGGCAGGCCATGCCGGCCAGGTACTGCAGGCGCGCATCGCGCGGGTTGGCCTGCTGGGCGGCTTCGATGCGGGCCAGCCAGGCGGCGTCCACGGCGTCCAGGCCCGACTCGAGCGCGCGCACCAGCTTCAGGGCATGGTGTTCGGCCAGCGCGTCGGGCAGTTCCACCATGCGTTCCCATACCGGCTGTAGCCAGGCGCGCACCTGGCCGGCATCGCCGCCCAGGGCGGCCATGCGCTGCGCGGCCTGGATGGCCAGCTCGGGCATGTTGCGCTCGGCGGTTTCCAGGTCGTCCCAGACGCGGCGCAGCTGGGCTGTGTCATGGGCGCTGTGGATGAGTTCGGTGGCCAGGCCGCGCACGATGCTCTGCGCTGCCGTGGGTGAGAAGGCGCGGTGCTTGGCCAGCAGGCGGGCCGTGTCCAGCGCCTCCTGGGTGCGGCGGGCCAGCCGCGTGGCCTTGAGCTTGATGCGCAGCGCCAGGGTGCGGCGTGCGGCGCCCTGGGGCAGGGAGGCCAGCCATTCGAGGGCGGCATCGGCGTCGCGGTCGTCCAGCGTCCAGCGCGCGGCGCGCATCTGGGCGCCCTCGCGCAGCTCCTGCTCCAGCGCGGTGCCGCGTGCGGGCGCGTCTTCGAGCGCGCGCTGCAGGTGGCTGTCGCGCGTGGCGGTGTCCTGCAGGGCATGGGAGCCTTCGGCCGCCACCAGGTGGGCCAGCGAGCGCAGCTGGTGGCTGTGCGGCACCGACTCGCCCGCAGCGGCCAGCGCATTTTCCTGGGCCAGTGCGGCCACGGCCGCCTTGCGCGAACGGATGAAGCGCCCGCCCAGCAGGTGCGTCATGGCGTCGAGCAGCGCGCTGTGCATGGCGCGCTCCTTTTGCTGCACGCGCCAGCGGCGCGCCTGGTGCGGCAGCTCCAGCAGGGCCGCCAGGGCCCGCAGGGCGGCATGCACGGTGACGAAGCCGCCCACGAGCAGCAGCACCACCATGTTCAGCGACAGGTCGACCCGGTACGGGGGCCAGTAGAGTGTGACGGTGCCCTGGTTGTTGCCCGCAAACAGCGCAGCCGCGACGGCCACGCCAAACAACGCCAGGAGCCAGAGTGCTGCGCGCATGCGTGCTGCCCTCTTTCAGCGCCCCGCCGCGGCCGTGGCCAGGGCGGAGAGTGTTTCATCCGGGCGCGGCAGTTCGGCGGCCTTCATGCCGGCCTGTGCCTGCTGCAGCACCGTGGCGGCCGTCTGCGTGCGGCGCGAGGCCGGGTCGAAATACTTGTTGACGGCGGCGGTGGCTGCGGCGAGGTCGGCGCGGGCCGAGTCGAACTGCCGCGCCAGCACACCCAGGCGCGCATTGAGCAGCTTGAGCTTGAGGTTCTCGCGCAGGAAGAAGGTCTGCTCGGGTGCCAGCAGGATGGCCTCGGGCTGGTCCACCCGGCTCACGCGCACCAGGTTGCGGGCCTCGTCGCGCACCACCTCCCAGCTGCGCTGCAGCGTGGCCTGCCACCAGGGCGTGTCCGCACTGGGTGCGGCGCCGGCAGGGGCCGAGGCGATCAGGCGCCGGCTGGCTGCGGCCTGGGCCACGGCGTTGAGCACGGGCAGCTCGTCCACCTGGCGCACCAGATCGTCCAGGCGCGCCAGCAGGCCGGCGGTGTCGGTCACCTGGGCACGGTTGATGCGCTCGATGTCCCGGCCGATGGCGCGCTGCACGGGCGCCAGGCGTGGCTGGGCGGCGCGCTCGATGCGCTGGTCGGCGGTCTTGAGCGCTGCCAGCAGCGGGTCCAGGCTGCCCGTGAGCTGGGCCTGCTGCTGCGCCAGGCGGATGGCGGATTCGATGTCCACCACCAGGTTTTCGTCGCGCGAGCGCGACAGGCTCTGCATCAATTCCTCAAGCTGGCTGCGCTGCAGGGCCACTTCGCTCACGCGGGCTTCGGCCACGGAGAGGCGGGCGGCGGTCTCGCGCACCAGCTCTTCGGCCTGGCGGGCCATGGTGCGCGCCTCGATCGCCAGGGCGCCCGAGTCGGCTGACTGGCGCGCCAGCTGCTCCTGGATCACGCTCAGCTTTTGCCACAGCAGCCCGCTGCTGGCCACGGCCGCCACGGCCAGCACGCCCGCCAGCAGGGTGGGCAGGCTGCTGCCGCGCACCACCACCGCAGGCGGTTGCGCAGCGGCTGCGGCGGGGGTGGAGGGGGCTGCAGTGGGCAGGTCGTGGGGTGGCGCGGAACTCATGGGGCCGATTCTATCGAGGCCACCACGTCTTCCAGCGCCGGACGACACTCCCTTACATGGCCAAAGCCCATGGCGCGCGCGGTCTGGGCGATGCGCGGGTGCGTGGCCAGGGCCCGTGCCGGTGCAAAGGACCGGCCGGGCAGGGCCTCGGCCAGGTGGGCCACGGCCTCGGAGCTGCTCAGCAGCCACAGCGAGCCGTCCTGGAGGGCGGCCTCTGCCAGCGCTGCCTGGTCAGGGGTGAACCGGGGGGCTGCGCGCTCGTAGGCCACGGCCCAGTCCACCTGGCCGCCCGCGGCCTGCACCTGGCGCGCCAGCCAGTCGCGGCCCGAACCCTCGGACGACTCATGCACCCCGGCCGAGCGGCCGCGCACGATGAGCACGCGGTCGCCAGACCGCACCTGGGCGCCCACCTGCTGCCAGAGCGATTCGGAGTCGAACTGCGGGGCATCGGCAGCGGGGCCATCGATGGCCGCGGGCGGTAGGCCCAACTGCTCCAATGCGCGCGCCGTGCCCGGGCCGGGGGCCCAGGCGCGGGTGCCGGCCGGCAGGGGCGGGGCGCCATGCAGGAAATGCAGCGCTGCATTGCTGCTCACGAACATCAGTGCGCGGTAGCCGGGCGCCTGGGCAAGGCGCTGGCGCGCAGCGGCCATGGCCTGCTGGGCCGAGGGGTCGGTACAGGGGCCGATGGCGATCAGCGGCAGGGCCGTGGCGGCCAATCCGCGCGCGGTGAGCTCTGCCACCCACTGTGCCGCCTCGCGCTCGGGGCGCGTGACGATCACCCGGGGCGCTGTGGAGGGCATGTCAGCCAGCGGTGGAGGCGGGGTCCACGCCCCGTGCACCACCCGCGCGCAGGCGCCGGGCGATCTCGTCGCCCAGGGCCTCGGCCTGGGCCAGGGTGGCCACGGATGCACTGGCCTGGGCGCGCACCAAGGGTGCGTGGGCGTCTTCGGGGTCGCCCCAGGCCGCGTCGAGCTGCAGCGTGCCGTTGGCGCCCAGGGTGCCATGCGCCGCCAGGGGCATGGAGCAGCTGCCGCCCATGGCGCGGCTCACGGCGCGCTCGGCGGCCACGGTGAGCCAGGTGGCCTGGTGGGCCAGCGGCGCCAGCGCGGCGATGAGGTCCTGCCGCTCGCTACGCACCTCGATGCCCAGGGCGCCCTGGCCGGCCGCGGGCAGCATGGTGGTGGGCTCGAAAGCCAGGCGGATGCGTGATTCCAATCCCAGGCGCTTGAGGCCGGCGGCCGCGAGCACGATGCCGTCGTACTGGCCTTCGTCGAGCTTGCGCAGGCGCGTGTCCAGGTTGCCGCGCAGCGGCTCGATCTTCAGGTCGGGCCGCAGCGCCTGCAGCAGCACCTGGCGGCGCAGGCTGGAGGTGCCGACCACGGCGCCCTGCGGCAGTTCGTCCAGGGAGGCGTAGCGAGGGGAGACAAAGGCATCGCGCGGGTCCTCGCGCTCCATCACGCAGGCCAGGGCAAAGCCCTCGGGCAGCTCCATGGGCACATCCTTGAGCGAGTGCACGGCGATGTGGGCGCGGCCCTCTTCGAGCGCCACTTCGAGCTCCTTGACGAACAGGCCCTTGCCGCCCACCTTGGACAGCGACCGGTCCAGGATCTGGTCGCCCTTGGTGGTCATGCCCAGCAGCTCCACGGTGTGGCCGCGGGCCTGCAGCAGGGCCTGCACGTGCTCGGCCTGCCACAGGGCCAGGCGGCTTTCGCGCGTGGCGATGATGATGGGATGGGGCAGGGGGCGCGCGGCGGAGCTCAAGATTCGTAACCTGTTTGTAATCATTCAGGGGCGGGCGATGCTAGCATGCGCCCGCACTAGCAGGGTGATGCCTGCAGGCCGCCGCCCCCCATTCCCGGAGACCCTCGCATGAAACGATCCGACAAGGACCAGCCCCTGATTGACGACATCCGCCTGCTTGGCCGCATTCTGGGGGACGTGATCCGGGACCAGGAGGGTGTGGCCGCCTACGAGCTGGTGGAGCAGGTGCGCAAGCTCTCCGTGGCCTTCCGCCGCGATGCCGACCAGGAGGCCGACCGCGCGCTCAAGAAGCTGCTCAAGTCCCTGTCGGGTGACCAGACGGTGAGCGTGATCCGCGCCTTCACCTACTTCAGCCACCTGGCCAACCTGGCCGAGGACCGCCACCACATCCGCCGCCGCGCCGTGCACGAGCGTGCGGGCGACACGCAGGAGGGCAGCATCGAGGTCGCCCTGTCGCGCCTGCGCTGGGCCGGCATCGCGCCCAAGACCATCTCGCAGACCCTGGCCGGCAGCTATGTGGCGCCGGTGCTCACGGCCCACCCGACCGAGGTGCAGCGCAAGAGCATCCTCGATGCCGAGCGCGACATCGCCCAGCTGCTGGCCGCGCGTGACGACATCCAGGTGCGCGCCCAGCTGTACAACACCGCCAAGGACGCGCTCACCCCGCGCGAGCTGGCTGCCAACGAAGCGCAACTGCGCGCCCGCGTGGCCCAGCTGTGGCAGACGCGCCTCTTGCGCTACAGCAAGCTCACCGTGGCCGACGAGATCGAGAACGCCCTGTCGTACTACGAAGCCACCTTCCTGCGCGAGATCCCCAAGATCTATGCCGACCTGGAGAGCGAGCTCGGCCAGTACCCCGTGCACAGCTTCCTGCGCATGGGCCAGTGGATCGGCGGCGACCGCGACGGCAACCCCAACGTGACCGCGCAGACCCTGCAGTACGCCCTGGGCCGCCAGGCCGAGGTGGCGCTGCGCCACTACCTGACCGAGGTGCACTACCTGGGTGGCGAGCTGTCGCTGTCGGCGCGGCTGGTGCAGGTCTCGGCCGAGATGGAGGCCCTGGCGGCGCGCTCGCCCGACACCAACGAGCACCGCCAGGACGAGCCCTACCGTCGCGCTCTGACCGGCGTCTATGCGCGTCTGGCCGCGTCGCTCAAGGAGCTGACCGGCGGCGAGGCGGCGCGCCACGCGGTGGCGCCGCAGAACCCCTATGTGAGCGCCGAGGCTTTCCTGGCCGACCTGCGCGTGATCGAGGCATCGCTCCGGTCGCACCATGGCGAGGCATTGGCCGCCGAGCGCCTGCACCCGCTGATCCGCGCCGTGCAGGTCTTCGGCTTCCACCTGGCCACGGTGGACCTGCGCCAGAGCTCCGACAAGCACGAGGAGGTGGTGGCCGAGCTGCTGGCCACGGCCCGCATCGAGACCGCATATTCCACCCTGGCCGAGACAGACAAGCGCGCCCTGCTGCTGCGCCTGCTCAACGATGCGCGCCCGCTGCGCGTGGTGGGTGCCAGCTATTCGGACCATGCCCGCGGCGAGCTGGCCATCTTCGAGGCGGCGCTGGCCATGCGCCAGCGCTATGGGCACGAGGCCATCCGGCACTACATCATCAGCCACACCGAGACGGTGAGCGATTTGCTCGAAGTGCTGCTGCTGCAAAAGGAAGTCGGGCTGATGCGCGGCACGCTGGACGGCGACGCACGCAACGACCTGATCGTGGTGCCGCTGTTCGAGACCATCGAAGACCTGCGCAACGCTGCGCCCATCATGCGCGAGTTCTATGCCCTGCCCGGCGTGGCAGGCCTGGTGCACAGGAGCGGTAGCGAGCAGGACATCATGCTCGGCTACTCCGACAGCAACAAGGACGGCGGCATCTTCACCAGCAACTGGGAGCTGTACCGCGCCGAGATCGCGCTGGTGGAGCTGTTCGACGAACTGGCCACCAACCACGGCATCCAGCTGCGCATGTTCCATGGCCGTGGCGGCACCGTGGGCCGCGGCGGCGGCCCGAGCTACCAGGCCATCCTGGCCCAGCCGCCCGGCACCGTGCGCGGCCAGATCCGCCTGACGGAGCAGGGCGAGGTCATCGCCTCCAAGTACGCCAACCCCGAGATCGGCCGGCGCAACCTCGAGACCCTGGTCGCCGCCACGCTCGAGGCCACGCTGCTGCAGCCCACCAAGCCGGCCACCAAGGCCTTCCTGGAGGCCGCCGCGCAGCTCTCGCTGGCCAGCATGGCGGCCTACCGCGCGCTGGTCTACGAGACCCCGGGCTTCACCGAGTACTTCTTCAACTCCACGCCGATCCGCGAGATCGCCGAGCTCAACATCGGCTCGCGCCCCGCATCGCGCAAGGCCAGCCAGAAGATCGAGGACCTGCGCGCCATCCCCTGGGGCTTCAGCTGGGGGCAGTGCCGCCTCACGCTGCCGGGCTGGTTCGGCTTCGGCGCCGCCGTAGATGCCTTCGTCAATGCCGAGGGCAAGGACCCCAAGGCGCAGCTGGCGCTGCTGCAGAAGATGTACCGCCAGTGGCCGTTCTTTCGCACCCTGCTGTCCAACATGGACATGGTGCTGGCCAAGAGCGACCTGGCCCTGGCCTCGCGCTACAGCGAGCTGGTGACCGACGCGCGCCTGCGCAAGAAGGTGTTCACCGCCATCGAGGGCGAGTGGCAGCGCACGGCCGAGGCGCTCACGCGCATCACCGGCGACAAGCAGCGCCTGACGCACAACGCCGCGCTGGCGCGTTCCATCAAGCACCGCTTCCCCTACATCGACCCGCTGCACCACCTGCAGGTCGAGCTGGTGCGCCGCTGGCGCGCGGGCCAGGGCGACGAGCGCGTGCAGACCGGTATCCACATCTCGATCAACGGGATCGCCGCCGGCCTGCGCAACACGGGCTGAGCTGGTCGGGCTGGGCGGGTTCAGCCACTTTGCCATCCTGGTGCCCGCCTGCTAGCATGGGCCCGACCGCAGTGCGCGGCAGGGAGGGCATGGTGTGGGCATTGATATGGCTGCCCTGAAGCTGCGGCTGTCGCTGCGGCTGCAGGCCGTTGCACGCGCGGATTCCATGCGCGCCATCCGCGAGGGGCTGCTCTGGGTGCTGCCCTGCCTCATGGTGTCGGCGGTGTTCCTCGTCTCGTCGGTGCTCACGCGCATGCTGGGCCTGCCCACCGAGACCACCGATCTGCTGGCCGGCCTGCATGCCGAGATCAGCCGCATCCTGCCCCTGCTGATCGCCGCGTCCATCGGCTACATGCTGGCCATACGCCACAGCCTGCCGCGCCTGCCCGTGGCCTTCCTGTGCTTTGTCTACGTGGCGCTGGCGGCCTACCTGCTGCGCGGGCAGCCGCGCGCCGCCGCCACGCTGGTGCTGTTCATCGCCATCGCCTCGCCCATCGTCAACGTGCCCATCATGGCCCGGCTGATGCGGGTGCGCTGGCTGCAACTGTCGCGTGGCTCCCTGGTCAGCGACAACGTGGAAGACGCCATGAACATGGTGCTTCCCGGGGTGCTGACGGCGGGGCTGCTGGTCGGGGTGCTGACCCTGCTGCAGCAATGGCAGGGCCTGGCGCACTGGAGCCTGCCCCTGGACGTGGTGGACCCGGACCGGCCCTACCTGAATGCCGTGGCGATCACGGGCATGAATTCGCTGCTGTGGTTCTTCGGCATCCATGGCTACCATGCGCTGCAGCCGCTGTTCCAGGTGCTGGAGTTGGCCGTGGGGTGGAATGCCATCGAGGTGCTGGCGGACCAGCCGCCACCCTACCTGCTCAACGCCGGACTGCTGGGGGCCTTTGCCTTCATCGGCGGGGCGGGGGGCACCCTGTCGCTGGTGGTGGCCGTGCTGTGGCGCGCGCGCGGCCCCGGTCTGCGCCTGCTGGCCCTGGCCAGCCTGCCCATGGCCCTGCTGAACGTGAACGAGCTGCTGCTGTTCGGCATTCCACTGATACTCAACCCGCGCCTGTTGCTGCCGTTCATCCTGGTGCCGGCCGTCAATGCCTGCCTGGCGCTCGCGGCCGTGCAGGCGGGCTGGGTGCCGGTGGCCACCATGGCCATGCCGCTGAATGCCCCGGTGCTCTTCAACGCCTATGCCAGCACCCAGGGCGCGTGGCCCGCCGTTGCGCTGCAGCTGGCGCTGGTGCTGCTGGGGGCCTGCATCTATGCGCCGGCAGTGCGGGCATTGGAGCGCCACAACGCCACCACGGTGCACCTGCCGGGGTTGGACACCACGTTTTCGCGCCTGCAGGAGCAGGGCCGCCTGTATGCCAGCGACCCGGTGGTGCTGGCGCAGCAGCGGCAGGCGGGGCGCGAGGAACTGCTGGCCCAGGTGCGGCGCATGGGCGAGTATGAATTCTTCCTGGAGTACCAGCCCCAGGTGTCGCCGCGCACCGGCGAATGCGTGGGCTGCGAGGCACTGCTCAGGGCCCGCGATGCCCGGGGGCGCACGCAGTCCCCCGGGGCTTTCCTGGCGTGGTTGACCGAGGCCGGGCTCATGAAGGATGTCGACCTGTGGGTGGCCGGTGCCGCCCTGCAGCAGTACCAGCACTGGCGCAACGCGGGCTTCGTGCTGCCCATCTCGATCAACGTCACGGGGCCCACGCTCATGTCGGCCGTGCATTGCCGGCGGCTGGTGGAGTTGATCGCGCCAGCGGCCGGCTGCATCAGCGTCGAGATCACCGAGGATGCGCTGGCCGCGGACGTGGGCCAGATGCGCGACGCCATCGCCCGCATCCACGCCGTGGGTGCCCAGGTGGCCATCGACGACTTCGGCACCGGGTACTCGTCGCTCAGCTACCTGCACGCCTTTGCGGTGGACACGATCAAGATCGACCGCAGCTTCGTGGTGGCCAGTGCCGAACCGCGGGGTGCGCGCCTGCTGCAGGGCCTGCTGCACTTCTGCCAGAGCCTGGAGGTCGGCATCGTGGTGGAAGGGGTGGAGACGCCCGCGCAATTGCAGGCGCTGCCCGGCGGCATGGACCTGCAGGTGCAGGGCTGGTACTACGGCCGTGCGATGGGCGCCGCCGACCTGCCGGCCTTTGTGCAGCGCTGCGCGGCAGGTGTGGCGACCCCGGTGGCGTGACGGCACACCCTGCCGTGCGCCGCCGGCCTCAATCCCCCAGTATCTCGCCCACCGCTTTCAGGTCTTCCACGCGGTCGCAGACCGCCTTCACGGCCATCATGACCGGAATGCCCAGCAGCAGGCCCCAGAGCCCCCAGAGCCAGCCCCAGGCGAGCACGCTGACGAACACGGCCACGGGGCTCATGCTGCTAGTGCGGCTGGTGAGCCAGGGCGTGAGCAGGTTGCCGATGAGGGTGTGGATGACCAGCGAGGCACCGCCGATGGCCAGGGCCATGTCGATGGTGCCGAACTGCAAAAAAGCCACCAGCGCCGAGGCGCCGGCCGTGAGCGCCGAGCCGATGTAGGGCGCCAGGTTGAGCACGCCGGCCACCACGCCCCAGACGGCGGCGTTCTCCAGGCCCAGCGCCCAGTAGGCGAAACCCGTGGCCACGCCCACCAGGATGCTGGTGAACACCTGCACCAGCAGGTAGCGCTGGATCTGGCCGGTGATGTCGTCGAGCACCTGCATGGTGATGTTGCGCCGCTCCAGGCTGCTGCCCGCGATGCGCACCAGCTTCTGGCGGAACAGGTTGCCCGAGGCCAGGGCGAAGTAGGTCAGGAACACCACCACCGTGAGCTGGCCCAGGGCCGACACCAGGCCCATGGTGCCGCTCCACAGGTAGTCGCGGATGTTGAAGGGCGGGCGCTCCACCACCACGCGCTGCACGCCGCGCCGGGCGGGGGCGGCAGTGCTGTTCTCGGCGGCGGCCTGCTCGATCTGGGCGGCGGCCTTCTGCATGGTGTCCAGCGTGCTGGGCATGCCGGCGCGCGCACGCAGGTTGTCGCGCACCTTCTTGGCGGCCACGGGCAGCGAGTCGACAAGCTGCACGGCCCCGTCGCTCAGCGACCAGGCCGTGCTGGCCAGGCCGCCCACCAGCGCGACCAGCAGCACGGCGGCGCCCAGCGGGCGGGGAATGTGCCAGCGGCGCAGCACGTTGACGGCAGGACGCAGGGCGGTGGTCAGCAAAAGGCTGAGCATCAGGGGGATGAAGACCGCGCTGGCCCAGTGCAGCAGCGCCACGCTGGCAAACAGGGCCAGCAGCGCCAGGGACAGGTTGCGCACGTCCACCGGCATCTGCAGCATCAGCGGGGCGGGGGGCGGGGGGGGCGCCGGGGTGGATGCGCTGGCGGGGTCGGCTGCGGCAGGGTCGCGGTCGGACTCCGGTTGCGGCGTCGCGGCCGGGGCCTGCAGCGCGCCGGGCTCCGTCACCGCGCTCGCGGCGGCCACCGGTGGCACCGGCGGCGGCAGGTCGGGGGATGGGACAGGGGGGCTTGCGGGGGCGGGCGCGGCGGTCATGCGGGGGATTGTCATGCACTGTGAGCAAATGTTGTGTAGGTGCCCGCGCCAACGCAACAGCCGGCAGGCGCCTGCCGCGCAAATGCAACGCAATTGCCTCGCTATTCGCGCGATGGGGGCGGCGCCGGGCCGCTAGCATGGCTGCATGCAAGTTGAACCATTGCCTGGCGGCCAGCCGCAGGGCCCCTCCGAACGACGACTGCCCGCCGGGCAGTCCGGCATGGCCGCACCCACGCAGGGCAATGCCCGCGCCCGGCCCGTCGTGCAACGTGTGGTCGTGCCGCTGCTGGCCGTGGCCTCGCTGCTGGCCGCGGGCTGCTCGTCGCTCGACGTGCCGCGGGCCGACAACTACCCGGCATCGAACCAGAAGAAGGCACGTGCCGTGCACCACTGGGACGTGCTGGCCGACGACGTGGCCACGCGCATCACCGACAAGATCCGCAACTGGCCGGCGGGAGAGCACCCGATCTACGTGTCCGCCTCGGGCGACACCAGCTTCAACAATGGCTTTCGCAAGCTGCTGATCACCCGGCTGCTGGACCGCGGCGTGGTGCTCACCAACCAGCCCTCGGCCGTGACCCTGGCGTTCGAGACCCAACTGGTGCAGCACCCGGGCCGTGTCTCCAACAGCCTGCCCATGCCCCTGACCCGGCTGGCCCTGGGCGTTGGCGTGGCGCGCGACTGGGTCCACCGGGCTCCCAGCGCCACCTCCATCGTCGCCGGGATGACCGCGATCGGGGCCCTGGCCGATGCCGCGCAGTACACCACCGACGGCCCCGCCGCGGGCGGCCCGACGCGCACCGAGGTGCTCATCACGACCTCGCTGGAAAGCGGCGACCGCTACCTGGCGCGCACCTCCGACGTGTACTACATCGAACAGGACGACGCCGTGCTCTACCAAGTGCAGCAGCCGCCACCTCCGCCGCCCCCGCCGCCACCGCCGACCCCGGTCAAGACCTGGCAGGTGGTGAGCCCGCCGATGATGGTGGTGGCGCCATGAGGCGGCGCAGCCTGTTGCGCGCCGCCGGGGCGCTGCTGCCGGTGCTGGCCCTGCCGGGCTGCGCCTCCTACTACTACGGCGACAAGGCCGGTGGCAGTGGTGGCGGGCTCATGGACCTGATCACCCCCACGACCATCGAGCGCAACCACCGCGCAGCCGATGCGCTGCTGTTGCAGGCGCCGCTGGACCCGCAGCACGCCGTGCTGGTGGCCACGCTGGTGAATGTGGACCGCCTGAACGAGTCCTCGCGCCTGGGGCGCATCTTTTCCGAGCAGATCGGCTCGCGCCTGGTGCAGCGCGGCCTGCGCGTGACCGAGCTCAAGCTGCGCGAGAACGTGGCCATGCAGCGCGGCACCGGCGAGTTGCTGCTCTCGCGCGAGGTGCGCGAGGTGAGCCGCGCGCACGATGCGCAGGCCGTGGTGGTGGGCACCTACGCCGTCTCGACCACCACGCTGTTCATCAGCCTCAAGATCGTGAACCCGGTGGGCAACACCGTGGTGGCGGCGCACGACTATGCGATGCCCGTCGACGAGAACGTGCGTTCGCTGCTGGCCGCGCGGTAGATCGCGCGCCAGGAAACCTTCCTCCAGCAAAAAGCCCCGCACGGCACGGCCGGCGGGGCTTTGGTATTTGTGGGCGGCCCGGCATCGCCGGGCAGCGGGTCAGTGCAACATCAGGGCGCCAGCGTTCTTGCTCTTGCCGGCGCGGGCGGGCGGGTTGCACAGGCCGCAGGTGTAGTGGCGGTTTTCGTAGAGCTCGGTCACGAAGTGGCCCTTGCAGTCGGCGCACTGGGTGCGGGTGAGCATGCCGGCGTCCACGAACTTCACCAGGCGCCAGGCGCGGGTGAAGGACAGCAGGGGTTCGATCTCGGCGGTGGTGACCTGCTCGTTGTACAGGCGGTAGGCCTTGGTCAGCAGTTCCACCGAGTCCAGGTCCACGCCCTTGGACAGGTATTCGTAGATGTTCAGGAACAGCGAGCTGTGGATGTTTTCCTGCCAGGTCAGGAACCAGTCGGTCGAGAAGGGCAGTTGGCCCTTGGATGGCGACTTGCCGGCGATCTCCTTGTACAGGCGGATCAGGCGTTCATACGACAGCGTGGTTTCCGACTCCAGCACCTGCATGCGGGCCCCCATGCCGATCAGCATCGCAGCGCGTTCGATCTGCTTGGATTCGTTGAGTACGCTCTTGGCTGGGGCTTTGGCGGCGGCAGTCGTGGTCATGGCAGGCTTTCGAAGGAGGCGGTGAACAAGCGGGGCGGGCTGCAGGGAGGCGCGGTGCTCAGAGCACTTCCGACACGCGGCTGGCCATCAGGATGTTGGCGTGCAGGGTGTTGGTGGCTTCGTTGCCCACCTTCTTGGCCGTGTGGTTGGTCAGCAAGCTCCAGACCAGGTTGTCGTCCACGCGGAAGCTGCAAAGAAGCGTGTTTCTGGAGGCCAGTTTCAGCACTTGGGCGGCCGACAGCGATGCAAGAATATCGGCAGCGTCTTCGTTCATGCCCAGGCGGAACACTGCTTCTGCCTTGTCGTGGCGAATCAGGTTCTGCGCCAGCATCAGGTAGGTCAGGTTGGCTTCGCGGATCTCGGCGAGCAGTTGTTCGTTGGTCATGGCGGTGGTTCCTTTGTTCCAGTTCCGGGGCTTCGCCTTGCCATGCTGTTTGCATGTTTTGCGTGATCCGGTGAAATGGATTGTGAAACCAGGCCAATCAAAAATTAAGTCGGCGTTGCTCTGTGCAGCGTGTCTGGTTCAGGGGTAGTCCGTGTAGGAATTTGCCTTACAGACGCCGAAGGTCCGGTACTACCCCACAGAGCGCCACGGCCTGCTGCCGCAAGGCGCTCAGGCCGCCAGCAACCGGCTCAGCCGCGTTCCACCGGGCGTGAAGAATCGCTCACCCATTCGCTCCAGCTGCCGGCAAAAAGCGCGGTTTTCCCGAGCCCGGCGACCTCCATGGCGATCAGATTGGGCAGGGCGCTCACGCCGCTGCCGCACTGGTGCACCACGCTGGCCGGATCGCGCCCCTGCAGCAGGGTGTCGAACTCGGCGCGCAGCACGGCGGCGGGCTTGAATTGGCCGTCGGGGCCGATGTTGTCAACGAAGGGGCGGTTCAGGGCGCCGGGAATGTGGCCGGCCACCGGGTCCAGCGGCTCCACCTCGCCGCGGTAGCGCGGGGCGGCGCGCGCATCCACCACCGTCTGGCCGGGCTGCTGCAGGTGGGCCAGCACGTCGCTGGCCGTGGCCAGGCGGCGCAGGGGTTCCTTGAGTTCGAAGTTGGACTGGAAGTGCGCGGGCTCTTCACCGCTGGCGACTGCGCCACCCGCGGCCTGCCAGGCCTGCAGGCCGCCGTCGAGCACGGCCACGGCATCGTGCCCGGCCCACTTGAGCATCCACCACAGGCGGCCACAGTAGTTGGCGCCCTGGCGGTCGTACACCACGGCCTGCATGCCGTTGGCAAAGCCCACGCTGGACAGCCAGATCGCAAAGCGTTCGCGGCTGGGCAGCGGGTGGCGGCCGCCCGATGCGGGCTTGTCCGCCTCCTGGGCGGTGACCACGGCGCCCGATGCGCCGGGCACGCCGTGCTTGGCGCTCAGGTTCTCGTTCAGGTCCGCATACACCGCGCCGGGGATATGGGCCTGGGCGTATTGCTGCGCACCGGCGGTGGACTGCGTCAGGTCGAAGCTGCAGTCGAACACCATCAGGGGGGTGCCGCTGGCGGCCAGCGATTGCAGTTCGGTAGCGGAGATCAGGGTGGTGTAGGTCATGGCAGCGGGACGGTTGAGAGCTGAGCCCTGCATTGTGTCAATGGTCGGCGTTCACAAACGTATCAATTGTTCACGGCTTCAATTGCTGTGGGGCGCCATGCGCAGCCCACATCGCGTGAAACTGGCAGGGCCAATGCCAGTGCCCCCGTGCAAGGGCCGCCCCGCCGCACCGGGGGCGTCCCCCTCCCGACTCGCGCAGCGAGACGAGAGAGGGGCTGAGGGCCGCGGCTCCGAGCCTGCTTGCGCAGGCTTGGACGTGCCCGAAGAGCGGCCGTCTTTGGCGGACGCACGGAGGCGCGAAGCGACTCAGGGGGTGCTTCATGTCAATGTTCTTCCGCGGGGGTTCCAGGGGCGGCGCGGGCGCGCAGCACGGTGGCCGCGATGCCGCTGCCCACGATCAACACCATGCCGGCCCAGGCGATGGGCGGCAGCACGTCGCCGAACAGCGTCACGCTGTAGATGGCGGCGAAGACGATGCCCGAATACTGCAGGTTGGCCACCACCAGGGTGCCGCGCTGGGTCTTGGCGCTGGCGTAGGCCTTGGTCATGCACAGCTGGCCGCCGGCGGCCAGGATGCCGATGGGCAGCAGCCACAGGGCCTGCCAGCCCGGCCACGCCGAGGTGCCGGTGAACAGCAGGGCCACGCCGCCGGCCACTGCCGAGCCCAGCGCGAAATAGAACACCGTGCGCGACTCGGGCTCGCCCAGGCGCGACAGGGCCACCACCTGCATGTAGGCAAACGCGGCCGACAGGCCCGACATCAGCCCGATCATGCCGGCGAAGGCCTGGTTCTGGTCCAGGCTGGGACGCAGCATCATCACCACGCCGACGAAGCCGGTGAGCACGGTGACGATCAGCGTGCCCTGCAGTGCCGGGCGCGGCGTGGCGGCCGAGGGGCGCCAGGCCAGCAGGGTACCGCCGACCAGGAAGGCGGCGATCCACACGCTGCTCATGTAGTTCAGGGTCATGGCCGTGGCCAGAGGCAGGTGGGCGATGGCATAAAACCAGGCCCCCAGCGAGACCACGCCCACCGAGCTGCGCCAGGCATGCATGCCCGGGTAGGCGGTGCCCAGCGAGACCTTCTGCGAGCGCGCCAGCAGCCACAGGATGCCCATGCCGATGAGGCCCCGGTAGCAGACCAACTCGGCCGCATTGAAATGGGCCGAGGCGATCTTCACGCACACCCCCATGCTCGCAAAGAGGAACGCGGCCAACACCATCCAGAGGGCTTGCATGGGAAAATCAGGACTCGAAAATGAAAATAGCTGCCGTGCTTGGAACGCAAGCACTGGCAGCTATTGTAATGAGAGCATTCCGGCTGAACCCGAAGACTCGGGGAGGTTTGCGACGCTGTTCAGCGCTTCGGTACAACCTCGCCCATCGCAGCCCTGTACCACTCGTGGAAATGCTGCATGCCATCTTCCATCGGGCTCTGGTAAGGACCCACTTCGTTGTCGCCGCGTGCCAGCAGGGCCTTGCGGCCGGCGTCCATGCGCTCGCCGATCTCGTCGTCCTCGATGCAGGTCTCCATGTAGGCGGCCTTCTGCGCTTCGACGAACTCGCGCTCGAAGGCGGCGATCTCCTCGGGGTAGTAGAACTCCACCATGTTCAGCGTCTTCGTCGGGCTGATGGGGTGCAGCGTGGACACGGTGAGCACGTGCGGGTACCACTCCACCATGATGTGCGGGTACAGCGTGAGCCAGATGGCGCCGTGCTTGGGCGGCTTGCCCTGGCGGTAGGCCAGCAGGGCCTCGTGCCAGCGCTCGTACACGGGGCTGCCGGCCTTGCCCAGGCGATTGGCCACGCCCACGGTCTGCACCGAGTAGTTCTTGCCGAACTCCCAGCGCAGGTCGTCGCAGGTCACGAAGCTGCCCAGGCCCGGGTGGAAGGGGCCGACGTGGTAGTCCTCGAGGTAGACCTCGATGAAGGTCTTCCAGTTGTAGTTGCACTCGTGCAATTCCACATGGTCGAGCACGTAGCCCTCGAAGTCGAGGTCGGCGCGCGGGCCCATGGCATCGAGATCGGCGGCCACGTCGTAGCCGTTGTCCTCGAACAAAAGGCCGTTCCACTCGCGCAGGGGGTAGTTGTTGAGGTTCAGGCAGGGGTCGTCGGCAAAGTGCGGCGCACCCAGCAGTTCACCCTTGGCGTTGTAGGTCCAGCGGTGCAGCGGGCACACGATGTTGCCGCCCGCGCTGCCCTTTTGCTGGGTGTGCAGCGAGCCGCGCCCCTTGAGCATCACGGCCTGGCGGTGGCGGCAGACGTTGGAGACGAGCTCCACCCCGCCCTGGGCATTGCGCACCAGGGCACGGCCCTCGGCCTCGTGGGGCAGGGTGTGGTAGTCGCCCGCATGGGGCACGGCCAATTGGTGCCCCACATAGCGGGGCCCGCGCTGGAAGATGGTGTCCAGCTCGCGCTGGAACAGCGCTGGGTCAAAGTAGCTTGAAACTGGTAGTTGGCTTGCGGCCTGCTGCAGTTGAAGACTTAAATCAGACATGGGTGACCTGACCTAAAGACTCCCCACAGGGAGGTGTGCCAGGGGGCACATCTGGAGGAAAAAAAGAAACCGGCGCATAGGCCGGCTGGACGAGAATGGGATTATAGCCAATGGGGTTATTCCGCCGCCCCATTCCCGCACCCCCCCTGCGTGTATTGGCAAGCGGGCTGCGGCCCGCGCCCGGATGGGGCAGGCAGGGGTTCGGCCGGCCCGCGCCCTGGTGGCGTGGTTGCGGCCGGGCGGTCGCCGTCCGGACCGGCTGCGCCCGCCAAACCGGGGACCTGTGGGCAGGAGCGCCATGCGCTGGGCCTAAAATCAGCGGTTTTTCCATTCGCGGTGCTTGTCCACCGCCTCCACCCATGCCCAAGGCCCCCGCCACCGCCGCGCCCCCTGCAGAACCCGCCAGCTATGAAGCGGCGCTGGAAGAGCTGGAGCAACTTGTGGGCCGGATCGAGTCGGGCCAGTTGCCCCTGGACCAGATGCTCGCGGGCTACCAGCGTGGCGCCGCGCTGCTGGCCTTTTGCCGCAAGCGCCTGGACGCCGTGCAGGACCAGATCAAGGTGCTGGACGAAGGCGGCCTGCACGCCTGGACGCCCGAATGAGCGCGGCGCCCGTGGTGAATTCCCCCATCGACCTGGCTTCCTGGAGCCAGCGCCACCTCTCCCGCGTCGAGGAAGCCCTGTCCCGCTGGGTGGGCGAGGGCGCGCCCGCCGGCCTCGGTGAGGCCATGCGCTATGCGGTGCTCGACGGCGGCAAGCGCCTGCGCCCGCTGCTGGTGCTGGCGGCCGAGGAGGCGGTGTGCAGCGGTGCCGACATCGCGGCTTCGGCGCATGCCGTGTCCGACGGGGCGGCGCTGCGCGCCGCCTGTGCCGTCGAGCTGATCCATGCCTATTCCCTGGTGCACGACGACATGCCGTGCATGGACAACGACGTGCTGCGCCGGGGCAAGCCCACGGTGCACGTGCAGTTCGGCGAGGCCCAGGCCCTCCTGGCCGGCGATGCGCTGCAGGCCTTTGCCTTCGAGCTGCTCACGCCCGACGACGGCAGCGTGCCCGCCGCGATGCAGGCCACCCTGTGCCGTCTGCTGGCGCGCGCGGCCGGCTCGGCCGGCATGGCCGGCGGCCAGGCCATCGACCTGGCCAGCGTGGGCCTGGCCCTGACCGAAGACCAGTTGCGCCACATGCACCGCCTGAAGACCGGCGCACTGCTGCAGGGCAGCGTGATGATGGGTGTGGCCTGTGGCCCGGCGGACGCGCGGGCGCACGAAGCCCTGTCCGACTACGGCGCCGTGATGGGCCTGGCCTTCCAGGTGGTGGACGACATCCTCGACGTGGTGGCCGATTCCGCCACCCTGGGCAAGACCGCCGGCAAGGATGCCGCGAGCGACAAGCCGACCTATGTGTCCCTGCTCGGCCTGGCACCCGCGCAGGCCTATGCCCGCGAGCTGCAGGTGCAGGCCCACGCCGCCCTGGCGCGCAGCGGCCTGGCCGACACCCGCGCTCTGGCCGCCCTCGCCGACATGGTGGTGGACAGGACGCATTGATGGCTCTGGCAAGGCTCTCCCGGCCCATTGGTACGATGCATGAAGACGCAGGCGCCCGCTGGCGCATGGCGCTTGCCTCGTGAGCACTGATCGACTCCAAAAAGAATAGCAAATGTCCACGACCTCCTATCCCCTGCTGCAGACCGTGAACGACCCGGCGGACCTGCGCGCCATGCCGCGGGCCGACCTCAAGGCCCTGGCCACCGAGCTGCGCGCCTTCGTGCTCGAAAGCGTGTCGCAGACGGGCGGGCACCTGAGCTCCAACCTGGGCACGGTGGAGCTCACCGTGGCCCTGCACCATGTGTTCAACACGCCCGAGGACCGGCTGGTGTGGGACGTGGGCCACCAGACCTACCCGCACAAGATCCTGACCGGCCGGCGCGACCGCATGAACACGCTGCGCCAGATGGGCGGCATCTCGGGCTTTCCGCAGCGCGCCGAGAGCCCCTACGACACCTTCGGCACGGCGCATTCGAGCACCAGCATCTCGGCCGCGCTGGGCATGGCGCTGGCCGCCAAGGTCAAGGGCGAGAACCGCCACGCCGTGGCCATCATCGGCGACGGGGCGATGACGGCCGGCATGGCCTTCGAGGCGCTGAACAACGGCGGCGTGGCCGATGCCAACCTGCTGGTGGTGCTCAACGACAACGACATGAGCATCAGCCCGCCCGTGGGGGCGCTCAACCGCTACCTGGCCCAGCTCATGAGCGGCCAGTTCTACGCGGCCGCCAAGAACGTGGGCAAGACCGTGCTGCGCCCGGTGCCACCGCTGCTGGAGCTGGCCAAGCGCTTCGAGCAGCAGGCCAAGGGCATGGTCGTGCCGGCCACGCTGTTCGAGAAATTCGGCTTCAACTACATCGGGCCCATCGACGGGCACGACCTCGACTCGCTGATCCCCACGCTCGAGAACATCAAGAGCCTCAAGGGCCCGCAGTTCCTGCACGTGGTCACCAAGAAGGGCCAGGGCTACAAGCTGGCCGAGGCCGACCCCGTGGCCTACCACGGCCCCGGCAAGTTCGACCCGGCCGTGGGCCTGGTCAAGGGCACGGCCAGCCCCAAGCAGACCTTCACCCAGGTCTTCGGCCAGTGGCTGTGCGACATGGGGGCGCACGACCAGCGCCTGGTGGGCATCACCCCGGCCATGCGCGAAGGCTCGGGCATGGTGGAGTTCGAAATGCGCTTTCCCGAGCGCTACTACGATGTGGGCATTGCCGAGCAGCATGCCGTCACCTTCGCGGCCGGCATGGCCTGCGAGGGCCTCAAGCCCGTGGTGGCGATCTACTCGACCTTCCTGCAGCGCGGCTACGACCAGCTGATCCACGACGTGGCGCTGCAGAACCTGCCCGTGGTGTTCGCGCTCGACCGTGCGGGCCTGGTGGGGGCCGATGGCGCCACGCATGCGGGCGCCTACGACATTCCCTTCGTGCGCTGCATCCCCAACATGAGCATGGCCTGCCCGGCCGATGAGCGCGAGTGCCGCCAGTTGCTGTCCACCGCCTTCGAGCAGGACCACCCCGTGGCCGTGCGCTACCCGCGTGGCAGCGGGGCCGGCGTGGCGCCGCTGGCCGGGCTGGAAGGCCTGCCCTTCGGCAAGGGCGAGATCCGCCGCGAGCGCAAGGCCGCTGCTGGCGAGGCCGGTCCGCGCATCGCCATCCTGGCCTTCGGCACCCTGCTGTACCCTGCGCTCGAGGCGGGCGAGGCCCTGGATGCCACCGTGGCCAACATGCGCTGGGCCAAGCCCGTCGACGTGGAACTGCTGCGCGATGTGGCCGAGCGCCACGACGTGCTGGTCACGGTGGAAGAAGGCGCCACCATGGGCGGTGCCGGCAGTGCCGTGACCGAGGCGCTGAACGCGGCCGGCATCGTGCGCCCGGTGCTGCAGCTGGGCCTGCCCGACGCGTTCATCGAGCATGGCGACCCGGCCAAGCTGCTGTCGCTGCAGGGGCTCGATGCCGCGGGCATCGAGCGTGCGGTGCGGGCCCGGTTCCTCGGCTGAGTCGGCTTCTCCGGCGCGGCTTCGCGGCGCGCAGGGGCTGTCGAAAACCCGCACAGCACCCTGGCGGGGCTCCTCCTACAATGCAGGCGCGCTGCATTGATCTGCACGCGCGCCCCTGCGCAGCACGCATCGCTGCCGCATCCACCCCCCGCGGAAACAGGAGAGAAGTCGTATGCATCGCCGTTCGCTCATCAAGCACACCGGCCTGGCGGGTGTACTGGCCTCTGGCGTCGCGCCGGCCGTGCATGCCCAGGCCACGCTGCGGTGGCGCATTGCATCGAGCTTTCCCCGCACCTCGGACAACATCTTTGGTGGCGCCCAGGTGTTTGCCAAGGCGGTGCGCACCCTGTCCAATGGCAAGTTCGAGATTTCCGTGCACCCCGGTGGCGAGCTGATGCCGCCCTTCGACGTGGTGGATGGCGTGCAGAGCGGCACGGTGGAGATGTGCCATGCCGTGCCCTACTACTTCTACAGCAAGAACCCGGCGTTTGCGCTCGGTTGTGCCGTGCCCTTCGGCTTCAATGCGCGCCAGATGAGTGCCTGGATGCTGCACGGCAACGGGCGCCGGCTCATGAACGAGTTCTATGCCGGCTTCAACATGGTGAGCTTTGCCTGCGGCAACACCGGCACGCAGATGGGCGGCTGGTTCCTGCGCGAGGTCAAGACCCCGGCGGACTTCAAGGGCCTCAAGATCCGCGTGGGCGGCGGCCTGGTGGCCGAGGTCATGCAGCGGCTGGGTGCCATTCCCCAGAGCCTGCCGGGCGGCGAGATCTACCAGGCCCTGCAAAAGGGCAGCATCGATGCGGCCGAATGGATCGGGCCCTACGACGACCAGAAGCTGGGCTTCAACAAGGTGGCGCCGTTCTACTATTACCCTGGCTGGTGGGAGGGCGGGCCCGAGGTGGACCTGTTCGTGAACAAGAAGGCCTACGACGCCCTCACGCCCGACTACCGCTTCATCATCGAAGCCGCGGCCTCCTATGCGCATGCCGACATGCTGGCCCGCTACGATGCGCTCAACCCCAACGCGCTCAAGCAGCTGGTGGCTGCCAAGACCAAGGTGCTGCCGTACTCGCAGGTCATCCTGGACGCCGCGTTCCGTGCATCGATGGAGGCCTTTGCGCACAACGATGCCAGAAGCCCCGAGTGGAAGAAGATCTACGCCGACATGCGCAACTTCCAGCGTGACCAGATCCTCTGGTTCCGCTTTGCCGAGGCGCGCTACGACACGTTCATGTCGGCACAGAAGATCTGAAACGCCCTGAGTCGCTTCGCGCCATGCCCCCAAGGGGGAAGCAGCCCTCGGTGCGCGGCGGCCCTTCCTCGGCTGCCCTGGCTTGGGCGCGCCAGTTTCCAGCACCGTGAGCGGATGCTTGCAGAACCCTGAAGCCCTCGCGCAGGGGGCGGGCTTTCACGGGAAAACCCGCAAATCCACGGGGGGGCATGTTCCTACAATCAATCGGGCTAGAAGGTCCTTGGCCGCGGGCGACCCGCCTGCATGCCAGGGTGTGCAATCACAAGTATTCGGAGAGAACTCATGGATCGTCGTTCAATCATCAAGCATGCCGGTATTGCCGGTGTCCTCGCCGCCGGTGTCGCACCGGCCGTGCATGCGCAGGCTGCCGTGCGCTGGCGCTTGGCATCGAGCTTCCCCAAGCCCCTGGACACCATCTACGGCGGTGCCGAAGTGTTTGCCAACGCGGTCAAGGCCATGTCCGGCGGCAAGTTCGAAATCTCCGTGCATGCCGGCGGCGAGCTGATGCCCGCCTTCGGCGTGGTGGACGGCGTGCAGCAAGGCTCCGTGGAAGCCTGCCACACCGTGCCTTACTACTTCTACGGCAAGAACCCCGCGTTCGCCATCGGCTCGGCCATTCCCTTCGGCATGAACGCACGCCAGATGAATGCCTGGATGATGCACGGCAATGGCCGCAAGCTGATGGACGAGTTCTATGCCGGCTACGGCATGCTGAGCTTTGCCGGTGGCAACACGGGCACCCAGATGGGTGGCTGGTTCCGCAAGGAAATCAAGTCGGTCGCCGACCTCAAGGGCCTGAAGATGCGCCTGGGTGGCGGTCTGGTCGGTGACGTGATGACCAAGATGGGCGTGGTGCCCCAGAGCCTTCCTGGCGGCGAAATCTACCAGGCGCTCGAAAAGGGCACCATCGACGCCGCCGAGTGGGTGGGTCCTTACGACGACCAGAAGCTGGGCTTCAACAAGGTCGCGCCCCACTACTACTACCCCGGCTGGTGGGAAGGCGGTCCTGAAGTGGACTTCTACATCAACAAGAAGGCCTTCGACGCACTCACGCCCGAAAACAAGGCCATCGTGGCTGCCGCATCGGCACAGGCTGCATCCGACATGCTGGCCAAGTACGACGCCCGCAACCCCGTGGCCTTGAAGCAGCTGATCGGCGCCAAGATCAAGCTCCTGCCCTTCACCAAGGACGTGCTCGACGCCTCGTTCAAGGCATCGCAAGAGGTGTACGCCGAGAACGACGCCAAGAGCCCCGAGTGGAAGAAGATCTTTGCCGACTTCCGCGCCTTCCAGCGCGACCAGGTGGCATGGTTCCGCGTGGCCGAAAGCCGTTTCGACAGCTACATGCAGACCGTCAAGCTCTGATACGTCCCCGGCCTGTCATTGCTGCCAAAAACCGCGCCTCGGCGCGGTTTTTTTATGCGCCATTTTCATGCGGCATGTACGGCAGGCTGGCCGCCCAGAAGACGCCTGCCGACGCGCTGACGGCCGCGCCCAGCGCGCACACCCCGCTCCAGCCCCAGGCTGCAAAGACGGCGGGGGAGGCTGCGGCACCGAGCCCGCTGCCCGCGGCATAGAACAGCATGTAGCAGCCCACCAGCCGTCCATGCAGGCCCGCGTCGCCGCGCAGGACGAGGGCCTGGTTGGTCACGTGGATGGCCTGGCCGCCCAGGTCCAGTGCCACCACGCCCAGCACCAGCCACCCCAGTGAATGCGGCATGAGCCACAGCGGCAGCCAGGCCGCGAGCAGCAGCGCCAGCGCGCCTGCGGTGGCACGCTGGGCCAGGCCCCGGTCGGCCCAGCGCCCGGCACGCGTGGCGGCCAGCGCCCCGAGGGCCCCCACCAGGCCGAAGGCGCCGATGGCCGTGTGCGACAGCGCATGGGGCGCCCCGCGCAAGGGGAGCACCATGGCGCTCCAGAAGATGCTGAAGGCCGCGAACATCAGCAGGGCGAGCGCGCCGCGGATCTGCAGCACCCGGTCGGTGCGCAGCAGGGTCAGCATGGAGCCGACCAGGGCCGGGTAGGCGAGCCCGCCTGCGGACGACGGCGCGGGAGGCAGCGCGCGCCAGAGCAGGGCCATGAGGGCCAGCATGGCCAGCGCCGCGGCGGTGTAGACCCCGCGCCAGCCCACCAGGTCGGCCAGCAGGCCTGACGCCACCCGCGCCAGCAGCAGGCCGATGACCACGCCGCCCTGGGCGGCACCTACCACGTGGCCCCGCTCCTGCGGCGCCGCGGCGGTGGCCGCGAAGGCGATCAGCCCCTGGGTCATGGCCGTGCCCAACAGGCCCAGGCACAGCATGCCCGCCAGCAAGGTTGCGGCAGAGGTTGCCGCGGCCGTGCCGAACAGCGCTGCGACCAGGGCGGCGCATTGCCACAGCATCAGGCGCCGCCGGTCCATGCGGTCTCCAAGGGATACCAGCAGCACCAGGGCCAGGGCGCAGCCCGCCTGTGTGGCCGCCACCACCGCGCCGATGGCGGCAGGGCGGATCCCGAAGTCGGCCGCCAGCGCATCGAGCAGGGGCTGGGCGTAGTAGACATTGGCGACACAGAGCCCGCTGGCGCAGGCGAACAGCGCCACCAGGGCACGGGGCATGGTGGCCGCTGTGGACAGGGGTTGGGGCATGGATCAAGCAATCTAGTTTCAAATAAAGACCGGTTTGATTCTAGGCAAACCAGTCTTAAAATGAAACCTGTTCCCGCAAAAACACCCCTGCGGGCAGTGCCATCACCGAGGAGTCACCATGTCCCAGCGCAAGCATGCAGTCGCCGAAACCTGTCCCGTGGCGCGTTCGGTCGACCTGGTCGGCGACCGCTGGAGCCTGCTGATCGTGCGCGACGCCTTCGACGGAACGCGCCGTTTCGGTGACTTCCAGCGCGGCCTCGGCGTGGCCCGCAGCATCCTGGCCGAACGCCTGCGCAGATTGGTGGAAGAGGGCATCCTGGCCGTGCAGCCGGCATCCGACGGCACCTCCTACCAGGAGTACGTGCTCACGCCCCGCGGCGAGCAGCTGTTTGCGGTGGTGGTGGCCCTGCGCCAGTGGGGTGAGCAGCAGCTCTTCCAGCCGGGCGAGGCCCGTTCGCAGCTGCTGGAGCGGGCCACGGGGCAGGAGCTTGCTCCCATGCAGCCGCGCGGCGCCGATGGCCAGGTGCTCGGCCCCTGGCAGGCGGTGGTGCGCAAACCTACCGCCCCATGAAAAAACCGCGCCAGGGCGCGGTTTCGAGGGGATGGAGGAGGAGCTCAGAAGCTGCGGAAGGCTTTGAGCTCGGCGCTGACGCGCTCGAATTCCTGGATCAGCGCGGGCGTGGCGCCGTAGAACACGGTGAACTTGCCGGCCAGCGTGCGCACGTACAGGCGCGGTGCGATCAGCCAGCCCAGGCCGCGCACGCGGATCAGCTTGGCGTAGGCCAGGTCGTCGAAGGGCAGGGCCTTGTCCCAGACCCAGCGCTGGTGCAGGCCGTCCTTGCTGATGCGCGTGCGGCTGACCATGATGCTCCACCAGGTCCAGGCCATGAGCACCAGGCCGGCGATGAACCAGCCCGCGCCGTTGCTCACCCCCGTGCTGGAACCCAGGGCGCCGCGCGACCACAGCTGGGCGAACCAGACGGCGCAGCCGCCCACGATCACCGTGGCCAATGCCCGGAAGGTCGGCGAGAACGCCGAGCCTGCCACCTCGCCCCCTTCGGGGGTGAAGCGAAAGGGCTCCGGCATGGACATGGGGGTCTGGTTCAGCATGGACAGGGTCGCCACTTGCGTTCTCACTGCTTGGCGTCGGAGCCCGCAGGCGCCGCGGCAGCCGGTGCGGCATCCGAGGCCGCCGGAGCGGGGTCACCGAACGGGTTCTCACCCGCGCCCGAGGAGTTGGAGTCGGAGTTCATCAGGTCGTCGGCGGGCACCTCGATCTGCACCTTGTCGGTGTCGATGACCTCGGCCTTGGGCAGGAACATGGTCACCGTCTGGGGCACGAAGATCACGATGGTCACCAGCAACAGCTGCATGATCACCCAGGGGATGGCGCCCATGTAGATGTCGCTCGACAGGATGGGCTTGGGAATGCGCCCCTCCTTGAACAGGGTGTTGGAGATGCCGCGCAGGTAGAACAGTGCGAAGCCGAAGGGCGGGTGCATGAAGCTGGTCTGCATGTTCACGCACAGCAGCACGCCGAACCAGATCAGGTCGATGCCGAGCTTGTCGGCCACCGGGCCGAGCATGGGCAGGATGATGAAGGCGATCTCGAAGAAGTCGAGGAAGAACGCCAGGAAGAAGATGAACAGGTTCACCGCGATCAGGAAGCCGATCTGCCCGCCGGGCAGGCCCGAGAGCATGTGCTCGACCCACTTGGCGCCGTCCACGCCCTGGAACACCATCGAGAACACGCGCGCACCGATCAGGATGAACACCACCATGGCCGTCAGGCGCATGGTGCCCTGCATGGCCTCCCACATCAGGGCCCAGGTCAGGCGCTTGTGGATGGCGGCCAGGATCATGGCGCCCACCACGCCCATGGCGCCGGCTTCGGTCGGTGTGGCGATGGCGGTGTCGATACCCGGCAGGCCGCCCATGGAACCCAGCACGGCGAAGATCAGCAGCGCCGAGGGAATGATGCCGCGCAGGCACTTGAGCCACAGCTTGGCGCCGGACATGGTGCGCGCTTCCTTCGGGATGCCGGGGATGTAGTGGGGCTTGAACACGCCCAACATGAAGGTGTAGCCCGCGAAGATCAGCACCTGCAGGATGGAGGGGCCCCAGGCGCCGCGGTACATGTCGCCCACCGAGCGGCCGAGCTGGTCGGCCATGACGATCAGCACCAGCGAGGGCGGCACCAGCTGGGTGATGGTGCCCGAGGCGGCCAGCACGCCGGTGGCGTAGCGCATGTTGTAGCCATAGCGCACCATCACGGGCAGCGAGATCAGGGCCATGGCGATCACTTGGCCGGCCACGGTGCCGGTGATGGCGCCGAGGATGAAGCCCACGATGATGACCGAGTAGCCCAGGCCGCCGCGCACGGTGCCGAACAGCTGGCCCATGGAGTCGAGCATGTCCTCCGCCAGGCCGCACTTCTCGAGGATGGCGCCCATGAAGGTGAAGAACGGGATGGCAAGCAGCAGCTCGTTGCTCAGGATGCCGAAGATGTTGATCGGCAGGTTGGACATGAAGACGGCCGGGAACCAGCCCATCTCGATGGCGAAGAAGCCCGAGGCCAGCCCGAGGGCGGCCAGGGAGAAGGCGACGGGGAAGCCGATCAGCATCACCAGCACCAGCCCCGCGAACATGATCGGGGCAAAGTTTTCCATATGCATTTTGTTGTTCCTGAGTATCCGGGAATGGGGGCGCAGTCGGTGCGCTAGCGGGCGGGGCGGGCCGGCGGGCTGCGCAGGGAGGACTGCTGTGTCACGATGGGGTGTTCATCGGCCCTGGTTATTGCACCGGCTTTTCATAGTGGGTGTTCATCTGGTAGATGCCTTGCAGATGGGCCACCCGCTTGACGATCTCGGAGACACCCTGCAGGAACATCAGGCCAAAGCCCACCGGCAGCAGCAGCAGCGCGGGCCAGCGGATCAGGCCGCCCGAGTTGCCCGACATCTCGCCCGAAACGAAGCCACGCAGGAAGAAGGGCCAGCTCAGGTAGGCGATCAGGCCCATGGCCGGCAGCAGGAACAGCGCCAGGCCCATGATGTCCACGTAGACCTGCTTGTTGCCGCGCAGCTTGCCGTAGATGATGTCCACGCGCACATGCTCGTTCATGTACAGCACGAAGGGTGCGCCCATCATCACCGTGGCGGCGAACAGGTACCACTGGATCTCCAGCCAGGCGTTGGAGCTGTAGTCCAGGCCGTAGCGGACGAAGGCATTGCCCGCCGAGATCATGGCCGCCGCAAGCACGGTCCATGTTGCCACCTTGCTGAGCTGGCTGGAGATCCAGTCCATGCCCAAAGCCAATTTGAGAAGTGCTGACACCTTGTGTCTCCTGGGGTTTTGAAAAGAGCGCAGACGCACCCGAAGCGCTGCCGGGTGTCTGAAAGTAACGCGGATGGTACCCCCTGGGCGCTGAAGAAAGCCTGACGCGCGGGGATAGGGTTTTCCTCAGGCTCCCCTCATCGGCCCCGTGCCAGCGCGGGCCTTGCCGCCTGGGCACCCGGCTTTGCGGTGTCAGGTCCGTGCAGGCTTGGGCCGGGCAAACTGCCACCAGGGCAGCACGGCGCTCATGGACAGCACCTCGCCGCAGTGCATGGGCGCATAGCCGGGCAGGGCCGCCATCTGCGCCTGCCAGGCCGTGGTCTGCAGCAGGTCGCGCAGCGCCTGGGTGGCCGGCTGCTCCAGCGTGGATTTCAGGCAGGCCAGGTGGTAGCGTTCCTGTGCCAGGGGCACGAAGCCCAGGCCCCGGGCGTGGGCCGCCAGCTCGATGCCCATGCCCACGTCGGCCGCGCCGGCCGCCACTGCCTGGGCCACGGCCGTGTGCGAGGGTTCGTGGCGCTCATAGCCCTGCAGGTCGCCAGGGCCGAGACCCGCTTGCGCCAGCAGGTCGTCCAACAGCACGCGCGTGCCGGTGCCCAGCGGCCGGTTCACGAAGCGCACGCCCGGGCGGGCCACGTCGGCCAGCGTCTGCAGGCCCAGCGGGTTGCCGCGCGCGACGATCAGCCCCTGGGTGCGCTGGGCAAACCCGATGATCTTGTGGTGCCCCGGTCGCAGCAGCGGCTTGTAGGTGCGGGCGGCCAGCGAATCGGCGGCGGGTGTCTCCCGCGTATGGAAGCCGGCAATCGTGCACCGGCCTTCGTTGAGCGCGCGGATCGCATCCACGCTGCCGGTGAAGCGGATGTCCAGGTGCAGCGCGCCGGTTTCGCCCGGCGTGGCTGCATAGGCACGCAGCGCCGCCAGCGCATCGTCATGGCTGGCATACATGGTCAGCACATGCGCCTGGTCGTCGAAGGCCACGGCGAAGGCCCGCTCCAGGTCGGCATGCAGGGCGGCGATCTGCGGCGCCAGCCGGGCCTGGGCCTGGCGTTCGGCCCACAGCAGCTTGGCGCCGAACTCGCTGAGCTGCGCGGACTGCCCCTTGCCCCAGATGATCAATTCACCGCCCAACTGCTCCTCCCAGCGCTTGAGGGCGCCCCAGACATGGCGGTAGGACAGCTTCAGCGCGCGCGCCGCGCCGGAGATGGAGCCCTGCTCGGCCACCGCCTGCAGCAGTTCGGGCAGGGGGTTGCGGATCTGGGTGTCGCCCGCATCGCGGCTGAGCGTGTAGTGAAGTTGGACCCTATGCACGGCCGTTCATATCGCTGGAGAAGAAGGAGGTCCATACGATAGCCCAAGCATGTCCACCCTGACGCAAAGCGCCGCCACCGCCCTTGAACTGACCCTGTCGGGGGATCCGGCGCTGTGGACCATCGTCGGCCGCTCCCTGTCGGTCAGCGCCACGGCCTGTGCGCTGGCCTGCGCCGCGGGCCTGGTGCTCGGGGCCTGGCTGGGCGTGGCCCGGTTCGCCGGCCGGGGGGCGGTGCTGGCGGTGCTCAACACCCTGCTCGCCGTGCCCTCGGTGGTGGTGGGGCTGGTGGTCTACCTGCTGCTGTCGCGCAGCGGCCCGTTCGGTGCGCTGGGCTGGCTGTTCAGCTTCAAGGCCATGGTGCTGGCCCAGGCCATCCTGGTGCTGCCGGTGGTCACCGCGCTCACGCGCCAGGTGGTGGAAGACGCCGAGCGCGCCCATGGCGAGCAGCTGCGTTCGCTGGGAGCCGGTCCGCTGCTGCGCAGCCTGCTGCTGGCCTGGGACGAGCGCTATGCGCTGCTCACGGTGCTGATCGCCGCGTTCGGCCGCGCCATCTCCGAAGTCGGCGCGGTGATGGTCGTGGGCGGCAACATCGATGGCTTCACCCGCGTCATGACCACGGCCATCGCCCTCGAGACCAGCAAGGGCGACCTGCCGCTGGCGCTGGCGCTGGGCCTGGTGCTGCTGGGCGTGGTGCTGGCCCTGAACGTGCTGATCGCGCTGCTGCGCCGCTGGCGCGAGCGGGTCGATGGCGGTGCCTCCGACGTCCTGGCGGGGGTGGCGGCATGAGGCATCCCGAGCCCCAGCCCGTGGCCATGCCGCCCGTCCTGTCCCCGCTGATCGAATTGCAGGGCGTGGCCGTGCGCTACGGCCGTGTGCAGGCGCTGGCCGACATCGACCTGCGCATTGCCCCGGGTGAGCGCGTGGCCCTGGTGGGGGCCAACGGCAGCGGCAAGAGCACCCTGTTGCGCGTGCTGCACGGCCTGGTGCCGCCCAGTGCCGGCCAGGTGCGGTGCGACGCGGCGCAGCGCCAGGCCATGCTGTTCCAGCGCCCGCACATGCTGCGCACCAGTGCCCAGAACAATGTGGCGCTGGCGCTGTGGCTGCGCGGCACGCGCTGGCGCGAGGCCCGGGCCCAGGCCCTGGCAGCGCTGCAGCGCGTGGGGCTCGAGGCCATTGCCGCGCAGAACGCGCGCACCCTGTCGGGCGGCCAGCAGCAGCGCGTGGCGCTGGCGCGCGCCTGGGGCCTGCAGCCCGGCGTGCTGCTGCTCGATGAGCCCACGGCCAGCCTGGACCCGCATGCCAAGCGCGAGGTCGAAGGCCTGATGGCCGACCTGGCAGGCAGCGCGGTGCAGGCAGGCGGCAGCATCCAGGTGGTGACCATGGTGTTCAGCAGCCACAACCTGGGCCAGGTCAAGCGCCTGGCCAGCCGCGTGGTCTACCTGGAGCAGGGCCGCATCGTTGCCGCCCTGCCGGTGCACGAGTTTTTCAACGGCCCCCTGCCGGAGGCCGCGCGTTTGTTCGTCAAAGGAGAAATAGGATGAGACAACCCACGATGGCCCGCCGCCACCTGCTCTTGGTTCCCTCTGCGGTCGCACTGGCCCTGGCCCTGTCGCATGGCGCGGCATTTGCGCAGGCCACGATCACCATGGCATCGACCACCTCCACCGAGCAGTCGGGCCTGTTCGGCCACCTGCTGCCGGAGTTCAAGAAGGCCAGCGGCATCGACATCAAGGTGGTGGCCCTGGGCACCGGCCAGGCGCTGGACATGGCGCGCCGCGGCGATGCCGACGTGCTCTTCGTGCACGACCAGGTGGCCGAGGAGAAGTTCGTGGCCGATGGCTGGGGCGTCAAGCGCTACCCGGTGATGTACAACGACTTCATCCTCGTGGGCCCCAAGGCCGACCCGGCGGGTACGCAGGGCAAGGACATCGTCGAGGCCCTGAAGAAGCTGGCGGCCGGCAGCGCCCCGTTCATCTCGCGCGGTGACAAGAGCGGCACACACGCCGCCGAGCTGCGCTACTGGAAGCTCGCGGGCGCCGAGGCGGCCAAGGGCGGCGGCTACAAGGAATGCGGCTGCGGCATGGGCCCGGCGCTGAACATCGCTGCCTCCAGCGGCGCCTACGTGCTGGCCGACCGGGGCACCTGGCTCAACTTCAAGAACCGCGCCGACATGGTGGTGCTGGTCGAGGGCGACACGCGCCTGTTCAACCAGTACGGGGTGATGGTGGTCAACCCGGCCAAGCACCCGCAGGTCAAGGTGCAGGACGCCCAGAAGTTCGTGGACTGGGTGGTCTCGCCCGGTGGGCAGGCCAGCATCGCCGCCTACAAGATCGGCGGCGAGCAGCTGTTCTTCCCCAACGCTGGCAAGTAGGGGTGGGCCCGCGCCATGCACCGCTGGATGCCCAGGGCCCAGGCGGCGGGGGCCATGCTGGCCATGGCGGGCTGCGCTAGCCCGCCGGCCGAGCCGGCCGCTGCGCCCGCGGCGCTGCAGGTCTATGCTGCCGGCAGCCTGCGCGAGGTGTTCACCGAGGTGGCCGCCGCGCACCAGGCGCGCACGGGCCAGCCGGTGGAACTGAGCTTCGGCGCCTCGGGACTGCTGCGCGAGCGCATCGAGCAGGGTGCGCAGGCCCAGGTGTTCGCGTCGGCGGATACGCAGCACCCGGCACGCCTGGCGGCCCGGGGCGGCTGGCAGGCGCCCGTGGTGTTCGTGCGCAACGGCCTGTGCGCCCTGGCCGCCGAGCAGGTCCGCACCACCCCCGCGACCCTGCTGGCCACCCTGATGCGGCCCGATATCCGGCTGGGTACCTCCACGCCGCTCGCCGACCCCTCGGGCGACTATGCCTGGGAGCTGTTCCGCCGTGCCGAGGCGGTGCAACCGGGGGCCTTCGCGGTGCTGGAGGCCAAGGCATTGCAGCTCACCGGCGGTGCCAGCTCGCCCAAGCCACCCGCCGGGCGCGGCACCTATGCCTGGGTCATGGAGCAGGGGCAGGCCGATGTCTTCCTGACCTACTGCACCAACGCCATGGCCAGCCAGCGGGAGCTGCCGCGCCTGCAGGTGGTACAGGTGCCGCCCGCGCTGCAGGTGGGCGCCGCCTACGGCGTGTCGGTGCGTTCGGGGGCTCCGCCTGCAGCGCATGCATTCGTGCGCGCACTGCTCTCGGAATCCGCCCAGGCGGTGTTCAAGCGGATGGGCTTTGCGGCGCCCTGACCGGCGTTCAGAATTCCAGATAAGGCTTGGCCACCATGAGGTAGAACACCACCACCATGGCCACGAAGGCCGGGTAGCCCAGCGCCTCCCACCAGCGGGCGTAGCGCCAGTAGGTGGGGGGCAGGGCGTCGCTGCCGGCGTCGGCCGCCTGCTGGGCCAGTGCGCGCATGCGCAGCTGCAGCCACACCACGGGCAGCCAGCACAGGCCGGCCAGCACGTACAGCGCGAGCGAGACGGCGAGCCAGGGCGTGGACAGGGGCAGGCCTGCCATGTGCGCCATGGCCAGCCCCGTGGCGGGCTGGATGAACACCGTGGGCGTGGTGAACCACCAGTCCGCCCGCACCACCAGCCGCGCCACCACGGCCTGGGCCTGCAGGTTGCCGCTGCGGTTGGCAAAGAACATGTAGTAGGCCGAGCCCAGGCCCGTGCCCACCAGCAGCACGCTGGAGACGATGTGGATCCACTTGAGGGTCAGGTACAGGCTCATGGTCGGGGGTCGTCGCGCAGCAGCACCACCAGGATGGCGGCGATGGGCAGGTTCTTGGTCAGCGGGCCGAAGGGGTGCAGCCACCACCCGGGTTCGATGGCGGTGGCCAGCAGCGTCATCACCCCCATCAGCAGCAGCGCAGCGGCATAGGCCACGCGGCCGGGCCACAGGGCGATCCACAGGCCCACCACGGCATCGGCGGCGGCGCCGGCCAGCACCAGGGCGGTGACGACCTGTGGGCTGTTGAAGGGCAGGGTGGCCAGCAGCTGGCGGCTTTGGCCGTCGAGCTCCCAGACGCTGACGACCGCGGTGGCGAGCCAGACGAAGACCAGGCTGTAGCGCAGCAGGCGGCGGTGGTCGTCGCTCATGGTGCTGGGGCCTCTTCTTCCACCACGTCCGTCACCATGCCCCATTTCGTGAACTCGGGCGCAAAGGCCGCCAGCGGCAGCAGGCTGGTGCTGGTGTGGGCGCCGACCGGAAGGACGGCATGGTCTCGCGCGAGCTGGCGCGCCAGCAGGATGGCGGCCATGCAGGGGATCTCGGGGCCGTGGTCGTTGTCGGCGGCGATGTGCCAGGCGCGGCGCCGCGGTGCGCCCTGTGCATCGGCACCGGCCACGCGCACCACCATGCCGCCCAGCGGCGTGCCGAGGAAGTCGAACACCCCGCCCGTGCGGTGCATGAGCCCGGCCAGGCGCTCGGGGCGCCGCAGCACGCCCCAGGCGCGCAGCGCGGCGATGGCAGCGAAGGCGCGCTGGGCCAGACCCACTTCGAGTGCGGCGCGAAAGTCCACCCGCTGCGTGACGCGGTAATGGGCCGGCAGCAGCTCCAGGTCGGGGATGTCGCAGACCGCCGCCAGGCGCGGGCGCAGGCGCTGGAACCGCACCAGGGTGGGCGCCGCCCAGCCAAGCCGGTTCTGCCAGCGGCCGTCCTCCCACACGGGGATGGCCTCGCCGCAGTAGCTGAGCACGGCTGCCAGGGTGGCCTGGCCGCGCGGCGCGCGCTGGGCCGGGGCGATGCAGATGTCGATGCTGTCGATGCGCTGCCAGCCGGCGCACAGCTGGTCCACCACCGCCGAGGACAGGGCCGGCACCGTGCTGGCGCCGCAGACCGCCGTGCGCCCCGCCGCCGTGAACCGGGCGTTCAGGGCCGCCGGGAAGTCGCAGACGAAGCGGCGCCCGTCGGCCAAGTCGATGTAGTGCGCACCGGCTTCGGCGGCCGCCTCGGCCACCGCATAGCCCTGCGCCTGGAACGGCCCTGCCGTGTGGACCACCAGGCCCACGCCGAGCGCCTTCAAGGTCTGCGCCAGGCCGGGCGCGCTGTGGTCCAGCGCGACGCCCTGGGAACCCGGGCCCAGCGTGGCTGCCAGGGCCTGGGCCTGGGCGGCGCTGCGGCCGGCCACCAGCAGGTGGATGCTCGGGTCGCCGGCCAGTGCGCGGCAGATGCGGGCGCCGAAGTTGCCATAGCCCCCCAGCACCAGGGTGGTCAGTGCAGCGGTGCTCATCGGCGGGCCCCTTGGGGCTGCATCCATGCGGCAGCCGCAGCAGGGGGGGTGTGGGGCTCGGGGGATTCCGGGGAGTCGGTCGTGCCCGCCTGGGCCCGCAGTGTGGCCAGGTGCTGGGGCCACTGGGCCTGGTTCCAGCCGGGCACGTCGGCGGCCGGCATGGGCCTGCAAAGGACATAGCCCTGGACGGTGGGCAGGCCACAGGCCGCCAGGGTCTGCAGCTCGGCCGGGGTCTCGACCCCTTCCACCACCACCGACAGGCCGAACTCGCTGGCCAGCGCGCCCACGTGCCGCAGCAGCGACTGGCGCCGCGGGTCCTGGGCCAGCTGGCGCATGAACAGGCGGTCGCACTTGATGCCGGCAATCGGCAGGTCGGCCAGCATGCCCAGCGAGGAGTAGCCGGCGCCGAAATCGTCCATCAGCACGCCCACGCCGATGGCCTGCAGCCGGCGGATGGATTCGAGCATGCGCGGGCCGCTGGCGATCAGTGCGTGCTCGGTCAGCTCCAGCTTGAGGGCGCTGCCGGGCAGGGCACGGCGCGCGAGCTCGGCCTGCAGCCAGGGCGCGAAATTCTCTTCGAGCAGGGTGGCCGGTGCCACGTTCACGCTGAACTTCGCAGCCGCCATGCCTGCGCTGCGCCATTGGCAGGCCCAGGCCATGGCGTTGGTCAGGATCAACCGGTCCACCAGGGGCGTCTTGCCCTGCAGTTCGCAGACCAGCAGGAAGGCCTCGGGATGGATGGGCCCCAGGAGCTCGCTGCGCACCCGCAGCAGCGCCTCGAACTGCACCTCGCCGCTGTCCAGGTCGGCAATCGGCTGGAAGTGCAGGACCAGCTGCTCGGGCAGCAGCAGCTGCGGCAGCTGGTCCGCGATCAGCGACAGCTGGATGTCTCCCTCGGGCGCCTGCACTTCGTAGCTGGAGGTGCGCATCAGCGACAGGCCGCGGCGCAGCAGCTGCTGGCGCGCCTGGTCGAAGCGCATATTGCTCAATTGCTCGGTGGCGATGGCCATGCCGAACAGCAGCACGATCACCAGCAGCGCCACCCCGTCGGTGGGCGCGGCGCTGTCGGGCCATTCCAGGGGAAAGGTGTTCACCAGCAGCCAGTGCAGCACCAGGATGGCGGCGCCGGCCAGGAGCTTGTCCTGCCATTTCTGGGGAATGTAGATGCGCGTCAGGGCCTTCATCTTGGCCGCGCGGTGGCGTATGGAGGTGTAGGCGGCGATGCCGATGGCCGTGGCCAGGGCCAGCACGACGGCCAGACCGTTCACCCGCGCATAGCTCGATACGTAGCCTTCGGAGATGGTGAAGTGTGCGGCCAGCATGCCCAGCGACAGCCCGGTCCCGGCCAGCAGGATGCGTGCCTTGCTGGTGCTGGTGCTCAGCGTGGGGACCGTCAGCCGCGCGCTCAGCGCCATGATGACCAGCCCCGTGAGCGCGGGCACCAGGCCCAGCATGTGGCCGGCCAGCTCGGCATACATGAGCATGCCCACCACGTCCAGCGCCCACACGACGCAGCCGATGCACAGGGCGGCATGGGATGCGCTGATGCGCCGGCTCGACGGGTCGATGGCAAAGGCCGTGTGCTCCACGAGCCGCTGGCACACGTGCACGACCAGCGAGGCGAAGATCCAGAACAGCAGGCTGTGCAGCAGCGGCGGAAAGCCCACCGCGAACACCTGCGTGGCGTCATGCCCGATTGAAAACATCCTGACCCTTCCCCCCAAAATCTTGTGCAGTCATCATACGACCTGCCCATGTCGGGGCGGCTGGACCCAGGAACTGGGCCGCCATTTCAGCGCTCCATGGCGCTGCACGCCATGCCCGAGCCGCGAAACTGGCACGGCCGAAGCCAGTGCTGCTGCGCGGCGCCACAGGGGGCATCAATTGACGATGGCGACGCCCTTGACCTGGGCGAAGACGGCCTTGCCCGGCGCCAGTGCCAGGGCCTGGGCCGAGCGCTGCGTCACCCGCGCCAGCAACCGCGTGGGGCCGGCATCGAGCGCCACCATGCACTGCCCGGGGCTGTCGGCGTCGACCTGCACCACCGTGGCGGCCAGGATGTTGAGGATGCTGGTGTCCACCTGCTCGGCCAAGGTCAGGCTCACATCGCGCGCCTGGATGCGCAGGCGCACCGGCGTGCCGGCCGTCCGCTCCGTGGGGCTGGCCAGCAGCAGCTGGCCGCCCGCGAACTGCACGCTGGTGATGTGGTCGTGCGCGTCATGGCGCAGCACCGTGCCCTCCACCACCGAAGCCGCTGCATCGCCGTGCGCCAGCGGCAGGTCCAGGCGCACCAGCATGTCCTCGGTGCGCCCGCTGGCCAGCACCCGGCCGTCCTGCATCAGCACCATGTGCGCGGCCAGGCGCGCCACCTCGTCGATGGCGTGGCTCACGTAGAGCACGGGTATCTCCAGCGCCCGGTGCAGCCGTTCCAGGTAGGGCAGCACCTCGGCCTTGCGCTGGGCGTCCAGCGCGGCCAGGGGCTCGTCCATCAGCAGCACGCGCGGGCCGGTGGCCAGGGCGCGGGCCATGGCCACGCGCTGGCGCTCGCCGCCCGAGAGGGCATGGGGCTTGCGGTCCATCAGGTGGGCGATGCCCAGCAGGTCCACCGCCTGGTCCAGCGCCACGGTGTGCTGCCGCTCCCGGGGCGTGCGCTTGCGGCCATAGTCGATGTTGCCGCGCACGCTCAGGTGCTCGAACAGGCTGGCCTCCTGGAACACATAGCCCAGCGCGCGCTGGTGCGTGGGCCGCCAGATGCGCTGGCTGTCGTCCTGCCAGACCTCGCCGTTGACCACCACGCGGCCCGGCTCGGCCCGCGCCAGCCCCGCGATGGCGCGCAGGCTGGTGGTTTTGCCGCAGCCCGAGGGGCCGAACAGGGCGGTGACGCCGCGCCCGGGCAGCGTGAGGTCCACGTCGAGCGTGAAGCCGCCGGGGCGGGTGAGCACCAGGCGGGCGGAAATCTGGTCGTCTGCAGCCATCAGGACACCATGGACGCGCGGCGGCGCGTGAGGTTCAGGCCCAGCAGCACCAGGAAGGAGAAGGCCACCATGCAGCCCGCCAGCCAGTGCGCCTGGGTGTATTCGAGGGCTTCCACGTGGTCATAGATCTGCACCGAGACCACGCGCGTCACGCCCGGGATGTTGCCGCCCAGCATGAGCACCACGCCGAACTCGCCCACCGTGTGGGCAAAGCTCAGGATGGCCGCGGTGATGAAGCCCGGGCGCGCCAGCGGCAGTGCCACGGTGAAGAACCGGTCCAGCGGCCCGGCGCCCAGCGTCGCCGCCGCTTCCAGCGGCCGGGTGCCGATGGCCTCGAACGCCGCCTGCAGCGGCTGCACCGCGAACGGCAGCGAATAGATCAGCGAGCCCGCCACCAGCCCCCAGAAGGTGAAGGGCAGGGCGCCCACGCCCAGCCACTGCGTGAACTGCCCGATGGGCCCGTTGGGGCCCATGGTGACCAGCAGGTAAAAACCGATCACCGTGGGCGGCAGCACCAGCGGCAGCGCCACCACGGCCGACACCGGCCCGCGCCAGCGCGAGGGCGTGTGCGCCAGCCACCAGGCCAGCGGTGTGCACAGCACCAGTAGCAGTGCCATGGTGGTGCCCGCGAGCCGAAGCGTGAGGCCGATGGCCGCAAGGTCGGCGCTGGAAAAGGGCATGGGCAGTGGAGAGGGATCGTGCAGGGAACTGTTTAGAAACTATAGCCGTAAGATTTGATGATGGTTTTGGCCTTGTCGCCCTTGAGGTACTGCATCAGCGCCGTCGCCGCCGCATTGCCCTTGCCGGTCTCCAGCAGCGCCGCATCCTGGCGGATCGGCTCGTGCATGTCTGCGGGCACCTGCCAGGCCGAGCCCTGGGCGATCTTGCCGTCCACCATCACCTGCGACAGCGCCACGAAGCCCAGTTGCGCATTGCCCGTGGCCACGAACTGGTAGGTCTGCGCAATGTTCTCGCCCTGCACGAAGCGCGGCTGCAGCGTGGCGGTGAGCCCGAGCTTGTCCATCACCTGCGTGGCGGCCAGGCCGTAGGGGGCCAGCTTGGGGTTGGCGATGGCGATGTGCTTGAAGTCGCCGGTCTTGAGCACGGCGCCCTTGGCGTCCACATAGCCCTCCTTGGCGCTCCACAGCACCAGCGTGCCGATGGCGTAGGTGAAGCGCGAGTTGGCCACCACCTTGCCTTCGCGCTCGAGCTTGGCCGGCGTGGCGTCGTCGGCCGACAGCAGGATCTGGAACGGCGCGCCGTTG
Organism: Acidovorax sp. GW821-FHT09B03; assembly: GCF_059418305.1. Lineage (NCBI taxonomy): Bacteria > Pseudomonadati > Pseudomonadota > Betaproteobacteria > Burkholderiales > Comamonadaceae > Acidovorax > Acidovorax sp. GW821-FHT09B03. Next base: position 142,523 of record NZ_JBWKPP010000004.1, on the reverse strand, counting down.
GTGATCTGCGCGTAGAACTTGCCCGTGGCGCCGAACGACAGCTCGGCCTTGTGGCCCGTGTCAGCCTCGAAGGCGGCCGCGATCTTCTGCATGGGCGCGGTGAAGTTGGCGGCCACGGCCACCGACACCTGCTCGGCATGGGCCGTGGCGGCGGCAGCCAGGGCCAGGCTGAGAACGGAGAGAAGGCGGGCGGTGGGCATCTGCATGGCGGTAGGGCGCGCAAGCGCTGTTCATTGATGGAATAGCGAAAGTATAAAAGCAGGCGCCATGGCGCGCTGGCAGCCCTTGTGGCGCGTGGCGGTATTCGGGCCGCATCCCCTACACTGTGTCCACCATGCTGATGTTCCCTCCTGAAATCCTTGCCGCCTACCTTGTTGCCGTGATCGTCGTCGTCTTTGCGCCGGGGCCGGACAACATCCTGGCCATCAGCCGCGGCCTGAGCCAGGGGCGCCTGGCGGCGGTGCTGTCCTCCATCGGTGCGGGCCTGGGCATCATGGTGCACACGGTGGCTGCCACGCTGGGGCTCACGCTGATCGTGCAGGCCTCGCCGCTGGCCTTCTGGGCCGTGAAGATCGCCGGCGCGGCCTACCTGCTGTACCTGGGGTACAAGGCGCTGACCTCGGGCAACCTGATCTCGTTCGCGCCGGCCGCGCGCCAGCCGCTGGCCAAGGTGTTCGGCGTGGGCCTGTTCTCCAACGTGCTCAACCCCAAGCCGGGGCTGTTCGTGCTGGCCTTCATCCCGCAGTTCGTCGACGCATCGCGCGGCCCCGTGGCCACGCAGATGCTGGTGTACGGCGCCATCTTCGCGGTGCTCACGGCGCTCATCTTCTCGGTGCTGGGCAGCTGCGCGGCGCAGCTCTCGGGCTGGCTGGCGCGCCGCCCGCGTGCCACCAAGTGGCTCAACACCGGTGCGGGCGTCACCTTCATTGCCTCGGGCATTTCGGTGCTGGCACTGGGCAACCGGCGCTAGGCAAGGCACCGCGCCCCGATGCCCGGCACCCCTCCCGTTTCCTTTGCGGGCGCGCTCAGCCATGACATGGCCGACAAGCGCATCGCCATCCTGCGCGAGATCGGCGCGGGCGGCTCGATCTCGCAGGCGGCGCGCGCCGTCGGCGTGAGCTACAAGGCCGCCTGGCAGGCGCTCGACACCCTCACCAACCTGGCCGGCACGCCCCTGGTGGACCGTGCCGTGGGCGGTGCCGGCGGTGGCGGTGCGCAACTGACCGACGCCGGCCACCAGCTGCTGGCCGCCGCCGACGCCATGGCCCAGGCGCGCAGCGCCGTGCTGGCGCGCTGGGAGGGCAGGGCGGGCCCTGCAGCAGCGCGCCTGGCGGTGCGCACCAGCATGCGCAACCAGTGGCCCTGCAGCGTGCAGCGGCTGGAAGACTTGGGCCAGATCGTGCGCGTGCACCTGGGCCGGGCCGCGCAGGGGGGCGATGCCTTTCTCAGCGCCCGCATCACGCGCGAGAGCGCCGAGTTGTTGGGCCTGGCGCCCGGCCTGGTGGTGCAGGCCCTGTGCAAGGCCACGGCGGTGCGGGTGGAGCGCGCCGGGGCGGACCTGCCCGCGGCCGAGCCCGGCACCTGCCGCCTGCCTGCCAAGGCCGTGCGCGTGGTGCGCGGGGCGTCGGGCGACGAAGTCTCGGCCGAACTCGCCCACGGCATCCAGATGGTGGGCTTTGCCGCGCCGGACAGCGGCCTGCGTGCCGGCAGCCGGGTGCTGGTGGTGGTGGAAGACAACGCGGTGGTGATCGCGCTGGCCCAGGGCTGAACGCGACTCAATGCCCCTTCGGGGCGCCCAACTTGCGGTACACCGTGGCCCGGCTGATGCCCAGGGCGCGCGCCGCCTCGGCCACATTGCCGCGCGCCTCCTGCACCGCCTGGCGGATGAGCGCGGTTTCCGCCGCGCGCAACGGTGCCGCTGCCACGGCAGGCACCGGCGTGGGGGGCAGCAGGGGCCGCAGGGCACTGCCCTGCCGGGGCGCCAGCGCCAAGCCTTGCAGGCGCAGGCCCGACCACAGGGGCAAGTCCAGCGGCGCGGCGCCCGCATTCTGGCGCTGCGCAGCGTCGAACAGCAGGGCCCAGGGCAGGGCCAGCAGCTCGCTGGCATGGGCGCGGGTGCCCGGCGTGCGCAGTGGCTGGGGCACCAGCTGGCGCGCCGTGCGGTTGCTGCCCTGTATATAGCCATCGGCGTCCAGCAGCATCAGGCCATCGCCTTCGCCGCCCAGCGTGCTGCCGGGCCAGTTCAGGCGCAGCAGCAGGGCATGGGGCTGCTGCAGCAGCAGGGCGTCTTCGATGGCGCGGGCCGAGCGGTCCACCAGGTGGCGCAGTTCGGGCCGCTCGGGCACGTCCACGCCCGTCAGGTCCAGCATGCCGGCGCAGCGGCCCTCGGGGTCGAACAGCGGCGCACCGGCGCAGCTGTAATGGGTGTTGTCATCGAAGAAGTGCTCGCCCCGGTGCAGCCACACGGGCTGCAGCTCGGCCAGCGCGGCGCCGATGGCGGTGGTGCCCACGGCCGCTTCCGACAGGTCGATGCCGACGCGGCCGATGGCATGCACGCGCGCGTCGCGGTGGTCGATGGCGCCCTGCACGTCCACCACCACGCCGCGCGCATCGGTGAGCACCGCGAAATAGTGCATGCCGGCAATGGCGCGCGTGAGGTGGCCCAGCACCGGCTGCGCGGCCTGCAGCAGATGGCGGTGCTGCTCGGCCACGCCGCGCAGCGTGGCCGCACTCACCTGGTCGAAGGCCACGCGCTGGCGCGGCGACTGGCCCTGCGCCAGGCAGCGCTGCCACGAGCGCACGATCCAGGGCTCGATGCCCAGCGCGGCCGGCACCTGGCCCTGGCTGAACAGGGCGGTGCGGGCGCGGGCGATCAGGGCCTGGCGCTCGTCGGGTGGTGGCGTGACGGCAGCAGCAGCGGCGGACAGCATGGCGGACTCCCGTGGGGTGGCGGGCCGGTGCACCCACTGCGGGGTGCTTCGGTGTGCAGTGCGCATGATGCGCGGGCGGTGCACTGCAACATGTTTCATTTTGAGAATATCCGCCGCCGCGCGCCGCCAAGCTAGGGTTGACCCTAGGAATCCGGCCCCGCGCCCGGCCCAAGATGCGGCTTGCAGATCCAGCCAACACCCTCCCGAGGAGACAGCCAGATGCAAGTCCAGTTCACCGTCAACGGCCGTGCGGCCAGCGTTGATGTGCCCCCCAACACCCTGCTGGTCCACGCGCTGCGAGAGCACCTGCTGCTCACCGGCACGCACGTGGGCTGCGACACCAGCCAGTGCGGCGCGTGCACTGTGCACGTCAACGGCCGCGCGGTGAAATCCTGCGCCATGCTGGCCGTGCAGGCCCAGGGCGCCGAGGTGCAGACCATCGAGGGCCTGGCCGCAGCCGACGGCACCATGCACCCCATGCAGGCGGCCTTCAAGGAATGCCACGGCCTGCAGTGCGGCTTCTGCACCCCCGGCATGGTGATGAGCGCGGTGGACCTGTGCACCCACCACCCCAAGGCGGACGAGGGCGAGATCCGCGAGCTGCTGGAGGGCAACATCTGCCGCTGCACCGGCTACCAGAACATCGTGCGTGCCGTCCAGCACGGCCAGAAGGCCATGGCGTCGGCCTGAGCCCCCGTCCAGAACTCACACACCAGGAGACAAGACCATGGGTGCTTCCGACTTTTCCAAGCTGCCGCACATCGGCGAGGCCCTGCGCCGCAAGGAGGACTACCGCTTCCTCACGGGCGCGGGCCAGTACACCGACGACGTGGTGCTGGCCGCGCAGAGCCACGCCGTGTTCGTGCGCTCGCCGCATGCGCATGCGCGCATCAACAGCATCAACACCGACGCCGCGAAGGCCGCACCCGGCGTGCTGGGCGTGTTCGTGGGCACCGACGTGGCGGCCGACAACATCAACGGCCTGCCCTGTGGCTGGCTCATCACCAGCACCGACGGCCAGCCCATGAAGGAGCCGCCGCACCCCATCCTGGCGCAGGGCAAGGTGCGCTACGTGGGTGACCACGTGGCCATGGTCGTGGCGCTCACGCAGCAGCAGGCGCGCGATGCGGCCGAGCTGGTGGAGGTGGATTACGACGTGCTGCCCGCCGTGGTCCACGTGGCCGATGCCGCGGCCGGCAAGGTGGCTGGCGCCGGCCTGCATGACATCGCCGAAGACAACCATTGCTACAAATGGGCCATCGGCGACAAGGGGGCGGTGGACTCGGTGTTCGCCAGCGCCGCGCACGTGACGAAGCTCGACCTGGTCAACAACCGCCTGATCCCCAACGCGATGGAGCCGCGCACGGCCATTGGCTCCTACAGCCGGGCCAACGACGAATACACGCTCTACGTGAGCAACCAGAACCCACACGTCGAGCGCCTGTTGATGACCGCCTTCGTGATGGGCCTGCCCGAGCACAAGGTGCGCGTCATCGCGCCCGACGTGGGCGGCGGCTTCGGCTCCAAGATCTTCCTGTACGCCGAGGACGTGTGCCTGACCTGGGCCGCCAAGAAGCTCAACCGCAACATCAAGTGGGTGGCCGACCGCAGCGAGGCCTTCCTCTCGGATGCCCATGGCCGCGACCACGTGAGCCATGCCGAGATGGCGCTCGACAAGGACGGCAAGTTCCTGGCCATGCGCGTGCACACCGACGCCAACCTGGGTGCCTACCTGTCGACCTTTGCCACGGCCGTGCCCACCATCCTCTACGCCACCTTGCTGGCCGGGCAGTACACCACGCCCCAGGTCTATGTGGAGGTGGACGCCTGGTTCACCAACACCGCGCCGGTCGATGCCTACCGCGGCGCGGGCCGGCCCGAGGCCACCTACCTGCTCGAACGCCTGGTCACGCGCTGCGCCTGGGACCTGGGCCTGTCGCAGGACGAGATCCGCAAGCGCAACTTCATCACCACCTTTCCTTACCAGACCCCGGTAGCCTTGCAGTACGACGTGGGCGACTACCACGCCTGCATGACCCAGGCCCAGGAGCTGGCCGACGTGGCCGGCTTCGAGGCGCGCAAGAGCGCCAGTGCCGCCAAGGGCTTGCTGCGCGGCGTGGGCTACAGCAGCTACATCGAGGCCTGCGGCATCGCGCCGTCGAACATCGCCGGCGCCCTGGGCGCACGCGCCGGCCTGTTCGAATGCGGCGAGGTGCGCGTGCACCCCACGGGCAGCGTGACGGTGTTCACGGGCTCGCACAGCCACGGCCAGGGGCACGAGACCACCTTTGCCCAGGTGGTGGCGGCGCGCCTGGGCATTCCGGTGGAGAACGTGGACATCGTGCACGGCGACACGGGCCGCGTGCCTTTCGGCATGGGCACCTACGGCTCGCGCTCCATCAGCGTGGGCGGCGCGGCCATCATGAAGGCGCTGGACAAGATCGAGGCCAAGGCCAAGAAGATCGCGGCCCACCTGATGGAGGCCAGCGACGCCGACATCGACTTCAGCGGTGGTGAGTTCACCGTGCGCGGCACGGACAAGAAGATCCCCTTCGGCCAGGTGGCGCTCACGGCCTACGTGCCGCACAACTACCCGCTCGACAAGCTCGAACCGGGGCTCAACGAGACGGCCTTCTACGACCCCACGAACTTCACCTTCCCGGCTGGCACCTACATCTGCGAGGTGGAAGTGGACCCGATGACCGGCTCCACCCGGGTGGACCGCTTCACCGCGGTGGACGACTTCGGCACCATCATCAACCCCATGATCGTCGAGGGCCAGGTGCATGGTGGGCTGGTGCAGGGCATCGGCCAGGCGCTGATGGAGAACTGCGTGTACGACCGCGAAACCGGCCAACTGCTCACCGGCAGCTTCATGGACTACGCCATGCCGCGTGCCGATGACTTCCCCGAGTTCAAGCTGGGCCATGTCTGCACGCCCTGCACGCACAACCCGCTGGGTACCAAGGGCTGCGGCGAGGCCGGCGCCATCGGCTCGCCGCCCGCGGTGATCAATGCCTTGCTCGACGCCCTGCGCCCGCTGGGCGTGAAGGAATTCGACATGCCCGCATCGCCCCACCGCGTGTGGGAAGCCATCCAATCCGCCAAGGCATGAGGAGAGCACACCATGTATGCATTCACCTATGAAACCCCGGCCAGCATGGCCGATGCGGGGCGCCTGGCGGCCGCGGGCGGCAAGCCCATTGCAGGCGGCCAGAGCCTGCTGCCTTCCATGCGCCTGCGCCTGGCCAATCCGGGCCAGATCATCGATCTCAACGGCATCCCCGAGCTGGCCGGCATCCGCCGCGAGGGCAATGCCCTGGTGATCGGCGCGATGACCCGGCACATGGACGTGGCCGCGAGCGCGGAGGTCAAGGCCGCCATCCCGGCCCTGGCCGACCTGGCCGCGCACATCGGCGACCGCCAGGTGCGTGCCCGCGGCACGCTGGGCGGCTCGGTGGCCAACAACGACCCCGCGGCCTGCTACCCGAGCGCCGTGCTGGGGCTGAAAGCCACCGTCATCACCGACCAGCGCGAGATCGCGGCGGACGACTTCTTCGTGGGCATGTACACCACGGCGCTGCAGGAGGGCGAGCTGATCACCGCGATCCGCTTCCCGATCCCGAAGCGCGCGGCCTACCTCAAGTTCAAGCAGGCGGCCTCGCGCTTTTCGCTGGTGGGCGTGTTCGTGGCGCAGACCGACGCCGGCGTGCGCGTGGCCGTCACCGGTGCCGCCAGCAGCGTCTTCCGCCAGCAGGCGCTGGAGGCGGCGTTGAACCAGGACTTCTCGGTGGCCTCGGCCGCCGCGGTGAAGGTGGACGCCAGCGACCTGAACACCGATATCCACGCCAGCGCCATCTACCGTGCCAACCTGATCAGCGTACAAACCCAAAGGGCGGTGGCCCAGATGCTGGGTTGATGTTCCGCTGTCCGTCCCCAACCGCCATGTGCCCGCGTGCATGGCGGGTCTCATCTGCCCTATGAATGCTGCTGCCTTGCCATCCGAGCTGGCCTCCATCGACGACCTGGTGCAGGCCCTGCAGCGCGTGGGCTATTTTGCCGACCGGCGCCTGGCGACCGCCGTGTTCCTGGCGCTCAAGTTGCAGCGCCCGCTGCTGCTCGAAGGCGAGCCCGGCGTGGGCAAGACGGCGCTGGCCAGGGCCCTGTCCGAGGTGCTGGCGCGCAGCCTGATCCGCCTGCAGTGCTACGACGGGCTGGAGCAGCGCGAGGCGCTGTACGAGTGGAATTACGCTGCCCAGCTGCTGCACATGCGTGCCGCCGAACTGGAGCCAGGGGGCGCAAGAGACATCGAGGCCGAGGTCTACCAGGAGCGCTACCTGATCCGCCGCCCCCTGCTGCAGGCGCTGCAGGCACCCGCCCCCGGCGCCGTGCTGCTGGTGGACGAGGTGGACCGCGCCGACGAGCCCTTCGAGGCCTTTCTGCTCGAATACCTGGGCGAGTACCAGGTCAGCATTCCCGAGATCGGCACGGTGCGCGCCACGGCCACGCCGGTCACCCTGCTCACCAGCAACCGCACGCGCGACCTGCACGACGCCGTCAAGCGCCGCTGCCTGTACCACTGGCTCGACTACCCCGAGCGTGAGCGCGAGCTGGCCATCGTGCGCGCCCAGGTGCCCGGCGCCAGCGAGGCCCTGGCTGCCCAGGTGGCCGACTTCGTGCACCGGCTGCGCAGCCAGCCCTTTGCCAATGCCTTCCAGCGCGCGCCCGGCATCGCCGAGAGCGTGGAATGGGCCAAGGCGCTGGTGGCGCTCGACACCCTGGTGGTGGACCCCGAGATCGTCTCCGACACCGCCGGCATCCTGTTCAAGCAGCGCGAGGATGTGGCCGCGCTGACGCGGGACATGGCGGCCGAACTCCTCAAGCCGGTGGAAGAAGCGGGCTGACATGGCCGCCACCCCTTCCGCCGCAACGGCCTCCCAGCTCGGCGATGCGCGCACCGGCAAGCTGGCCGACAACCTCACGGGTTTTGGCCGCACCCTGCGCCGCGCCGGTGTGCGCGTGGACGCCGCGCGCATGGCCCTGGCCCAGCAGGCGGTGCTGCTGGTCGGCCTGCAGCGCCAGGACTTCAGCGCCGCGCTGGAGGCCGTGCTGGTCAGCCGCGAGCAGGACCGCCTGGTGTTCCGCGAGCTGTTCGACGCCTACTTCAAGAACCCCAACGTGGCGCAGAAGCTGCTGGCCCAGATGCTGCCCAGCGCGGAATCGAAGGCCGAGCCCGTGAAGCGCCGCCCGCGCGTGAGCGAGGCGCTGGCGCCCGTGCGCGCCGCGCGCAAGGCCCCGCCGCGCGAGGAGGACAAGGTCGACTTCGATGCCGCCATGACCGCCAGCGACCTCAGGCGCCTGCGCCATGCCGATTTCAACCAGCTGTCCGCCAGCGAATACCGGTTGGTGGAGCAACTGGCGCGCGACATTCCGCTGCCGCTGCCCGACTTTGCCGCGCGCCGCACCCGCCCCGGTGCGCGCGGCAACCGCCCGCACTGGCCCGGTGCCATGCACCAGGCAGCGCGCACGGGCGGCGAATTCTTGCAGGTGCCGCTGCTGCAGCGCCGCCGCCAGCCCTTGCCGCTGCTGGTGCTGGTGGATGTGTCGGGCTCCATGGAGCGCTATGCGCGCCTGCTGCTGGCCTTTTTGCACGCCGCCACCGCGCCGCGCAGGGCGGGGGCGCTGCGGCGCGACGTGTTCGCCTTCGGCACGGGGTTGACCGACCTCACCCCGGCCTTTCGCCTGGCCGACACCGATGCCATGCTGGAGGCTGCCAGCCACGCCATCGCCGACTTTGCCGGCGGCACGCGCATGGGCGAGAGCCTGCGCGCCCTGCGCCTGCAGCACGCGCGCCGGCTCGTGGGGCGGCGCACCCTGGTGCTGCTCATCACCGACGGCCTGGACACCGGCGAGTCCGAGCTGCTGGCGCAGGAGCTGGCCTGGCTGCGCCGCCACTGCGCGCGCCTGCTCTGGCTCAACCCGCTGCTGCGCTTTGGCGGCTATGCGCCCACGGCGCGCGGCGCATCGGTGCTGCACCGCGAGGCGCACGGCATGCTGGCCGTGCACGACCTGAGCCGCCTGCAGGACCTGGCCGGCAGCCTGGCGGCCGTGCTGCGGCAGTGACGCCACCGACCTGACTGAATCACCGAGGAATCAATCACCATGGAAATGCAAGCCAGCCGCACCCTTGCCGCCAGCCAGAGCCAGGCCTGGGCGGCGCTCAACGACCCCGAGGTGCTCAAGCTGTGCATCCCCGGCTGCGAGAAGATCGAGCCCACGGGCGAGAACCAGTACAGCGTGGCCATGGCGCTCAAGATCGGCCCGGTCTCGGCCAAGTTCGCGGGCAAGATCACGCTGTCTGACATCGTGCCGCCCGAGAGCTACACCATCGCCTTCGATGGCTCGGGCGGCGTGGCCGGCTTCGGCAAGGGCAGCGCCCAGGTGCGGCTCGAGGCGCTGCCGCCCGAGGGCGCGCAGGAGCGCTGCGAACTGCACTACACCGTGCACGCCACCGTGGGCGGCAAGATCGCCCAGCTGGGCCAGCGCCTGATCGACGGCGCCGCCAAGGGCATGGCCGAGGATTTCTTCAAGCGCTTCGACAACGAGATGCAGCGCCGCCATCCGCCCGCCGCGGAGGAGAGCGATGCCGACCCCCCCGACACCGTGCCTACTGAAATCCCCACCCAGCCGGGCGAGGACGCCGGGCCTGCAAGCGGCTTTGTTCCGAGCCAGCGGGCGGGCCTGCAGCCTGCAGGCGGACCCGAGTCCCAGGGCGGCGGCATCCCCGTCTGGGTCTGGGTCGCCGGCGCAGTGGCCCTGGTGGCGCTGGCGTGGTGGCTGAACTAGCGGTATCCCTCGGCGCACGGAACCGCCGGGCCTTGGGCACAATCTACGCACGATGACGATGGAAAACCTCGATGTGATGGTGCTGCGCTCCCTGCACGGCTGGCGTGCGGCAGGGCGGCGTGCTTTGCTGGCCACGGTGGTGCGCACCTGGGGTTCCTCGCCCCGGCCCGTGGGCTCGATCATGGCGCTGTGCGACGACGGTGCGGTGGTGGGCTCGGTTTCGGGCGGCTGCATCGAGGACGACCTGATCGACCGCCACACCCGCGCCTATGCGCAGGAGCGCGCCGGGGCCACGGGGCACGAACACCGCATTCCCCAGGGCCCGCCGTCCTTCGTCAAGTACGGCATCACGGCCGACGAGGCGCACCGCTTCGGCCTGCCCTGCGGTGGCACGCTGGAGCTGCTGCTCGAATACGACCCCGACCCCGCGCGCCTGGCCGAGTTGATCGCCGCGCTCGAAGCCGGGCGCCTGGTGCGCCGCACGGTGCGCCTGGCCGATGGCGCGGTGGCCCTGGCCATGGCCACGGAGCCTGCCGAGCTGGCTGTGGACGGGCAGGAGCTGACCAACACCTTCGGCCCCGAGTACCGCATGCTCATCATCGGCGCGGGCCAGATGGCCGAGTACCTGGCCACCATGGCCCTGTTCAATGGCTTCGCCGTGACCGTGTGCGACCCGCGCGAGGAGTACCGCCATGGCTGGAAGGTGCCTGGCGCCACCCTGGTGAGCGCCATGCCCGACGACGTGGTGGTGGATTTCAAGCCCGACCGGCGCAGCTGCGTGGTGGCGCTCACGCACGACCCCAAGCTCGACGACCTGGCGCTGCTGGAGGCCCTGTCCAGCGAGGCCTTCTACGTCGGCGGCATCGGTTCGCGGCGCAACAACGAGGCACGGCGTGCGCGCATGATCGAGCACTTCGAGCAGACCGAGGCCAGCCTGGCGCGTCTGCGCGGGCCCATCGGCATCTACATCGGCAGCAAGACGCCGCCCGAGATCGCCGTGAGCGTGATGGCCGAGATCCTGGCCGTGAAGAACGGCGTGGCCCTGCCGCGCGTGATGGAAGTGGCCCAGGCCAAGAACGACCGCGACGTGGCGCACAACGATCCCGGGCCGCTGGTCTGTGCGGTGGTGAACCGCTGACCGTTGTTTCAGCGGCTGCGGGTCTGCAGCTCCCGCTGCACATGCTGCAGCAACCCCTCGCAGGCATCCTCCACCAGGTCCAGTACGTCATCGAAGCCGGTGGCACCGCCGTAGTACGGATCGGGTACCACGGGACTGTCCATGCGCAGGCAGAACTTCGTGAGGCGCCGGAGCTTGTGGGCATGCTGCGGCGGGCACAGGTCCTGCGCCATGGCCAGGTTGTCCCAGTCCATGGCGAGAACCAGGTCGTGCGTTTCGAAGTCGGCCAGCAGCATCTGCCGCGCCCTCAGGTCCGACAGGTCGTAGCCGCGCCGGGTGGCGTGATTTTGCGAGCGGTGGTCCGGCGGCTCACCCGGGTGGTAGTTGTGCGTGCCGGCCGAGTCCACGCGCACCCGGTCACCCAGGCCCGCCGCCTGCACGCGGTGGCGGAACACGCCATGCGCCGTGGGGCTGCGGCAGATGTTGCCCATGCAGAGAAAAAGGACCGAATAGCCGGGTGTTGTTGGTGCCATGTGTGCCCTCAATGCAGAACGGCCCCGTGGGGGCCGTTCAGGAGTGTCGCATGGCGGCGATCAGGCGTGCACCTTCTCGCGCTTGGCGTCGTGGTAGGCCAGGGTGCCGCGCGTCACCACGCGGTCACCGGCCAGCACGGCACCGGCCTCGTGCTCGGGCGCGCCCTTCAAGCGATCGTAGAGCGGCGCGAAGTCGATCTTGGCCAGTTCCAGCAGTTCGTCCAGGTGGCCCAGCACGAAGTAGGTTTCCTGGAAATCATCGATGCGGTAGTTCGTCTGCATCACGCGTTCCAGTTCGAAGCGCACGCGGTTGGGCGAGTCGCTCTCGACCGAAAAGCGCGTCTCGCTGGCCGACGAGGCGATGCCCGCGCCGTAGATGCGCAGGCCGTCGCTCTGCTGCACCAGGCCGAACTCCACCGTGTACCAGTACACGCGTGCCAGCTTCTCCAGCACGCCCAGGCGGCTGGCGCGCAGGCCGCCTTCGCCATAGGCCTGGATGTAGTCGGCGATCACCGGGTTCATGAGCATGGGCACATGGCCGAACACGTCGTGGAAGACGTCGGGCTCTTCCAGGTAGTCGAGCTCATGCGGCTTGCGGATGAACTGCCCGGCCGGAAAGCGCCGGTTTGCCAGGTGGCCGAAGAACACGTCGTCGGGCACCAGGCCGGGCACGGCCACCACTTCCCAGCCCGTGCGCTTCTTGAGCACCTTGGACATCTGCTCGAAGTCGGGGATCTGCTCGGGGCCGATGGGCAGGTCCTGCATACCGCGGATGAACTCGTCGCAGGCGCGGCCCGGCAGCAGTTTGGACTGCCGCTCGAACAGGGTGCGCCAGACGCCGTGCTCTTCCTTGGTGTAGTTGGCCCAGCCCTGGTCGATGGTCCAGTCGGGCCGTTCGGGGGCGTGCGCGTCCCCGGCCGCCAGGCCGTGCTTGGCGGTTTCCTTGAGCTGCTGCAGCATGTGTGTCTCCTGGGCCGTCTATGCCGCGAAGGCTGCGGCGATGCGGTTCATCAGCAAGGCCATCTCGATGTCCTTGGCCGAGATGCCGTCCACGTCGTGCGTGGTCAGGGTGACCTTCACGCGGTTATAGACGTTGAACCACTCGGGGTGGTGGTTCATGCGCTCCGCATGCAGGGCCACCTGGGCCATGAAGCCGAAGGCCTGCACGAAGTCCTTGAACTGGAACTCGCGCGTGAGCACGCCGCCGCGCTCGGCGCCATGCGCCCAGCCGGCGAGGGCAGGCAGCTGCGCCGCCAGCTGCTCGGGCGTGAGCTTCATGCCGGTTCCTTGGCAGGGGCCTTCTCGTCCACTGCCAGCACGCCGCGGTTGATCTGGTCGCGCTCCAGCGATTCGAACAGGGCCTTGAAGTTGCCTTCGCCAAAGCCTTCGCGGTAGTCGCCCTTGCGTTCGATGAACTCGAAGAACACGGGGCCCAGCATGGGCTGCGAGAAGATCTGCAGCAGCAGGCGCGGCTGGCCGCCTTCAGTCGTGCCGTCCAGCAGGATGCCGCGGGCCTGCAGCTCGCCCACGGGCTGGCCGTGGCCGGGCAGGCGCTTGGCGAGGTTCTCGTAGTAGACCTCGTTGGGCGCGGTCAACAGGGGGATGCCGGCCATCTGCAGCTGGTCGATCGATTCGAGCAGGTTGTCGGTCAGCAGGGCGATGTGCTGGATGCCTTCGCCGTTGAATTGCATCAGGAACTCTTCGATCTGACCGCCGCCCTGGCGCGATTCCTCGTTCAGCGGGATGCGGATCAGGCCGTCCGGTGCCGTCATGGCCTTGGAGGTCAGGCCCGTGTACTCGCCCGAGATGTCGAAGTAACGGATTTCGCGGAAGTTGAACAGCTTGGTATAGAAGTCGGCCCAGTAGGCCATGCGGCCGCGGTAGACGTTGTGCGTGAGGTGGTCCACCACCTGGAAGCCATGGCCCTTGGGGTGCAGGTCCACACCGGGCAAAAATTCGAAGTCGATGTCGTAGATGGACTTGCCGTCTTCGAAGCGGTCGATCAGGTACAGCGGCGCGCCGCCGATGCCCTTGATCGCGGGCAGGCGCAGTTCCATCGGGCCGGTGGGGATCTCGACGGGCTGTGCTCCCAGTTCCAGCGCGCGGTTGTAAGCCTTGTGCGCATCGCGCACGCGGAATGCCAGGCCGCAGGCCGAGGCGCCATGCTCGCCCGCGAAATAGGCCGCGTTGCCCGGCTCGTTGTTCACGATGAAGTTGATGCCGCCCTGGCGGTACAGCAGCACGTTCTTGGAGCGGTGCTTGGCCACGAGCGTGAAGCCCATCTTCTCGAACATCGGCTCCAGCACGCCGGGCTTGGGCGAGGCGAATTCCACGAACTCGAAGCCGCACAGGCCCATGGGGTTGTCAAACAGATCGCTCATACATCGTCTCCATCATCGGTGGGCGGCACTCAGGCCGGGGGATAGGGAGACTGTAGGGATTTCAGGGCGCAGTTATCTTGCAATTTCGACATGCCAGAAGCCATTGCGCGCTTGATTCGTGCGAGAAACCAAATCCAGTGCATTTGAAAGGCTAAAAGTACTCGAATTGTGCAGGCTTGCTGCACTTTGGGGCGCTGTTGAGCCAACACACAAAGCCACCCTGGCAGTGCAGGCATGCGGGCGCATGCCCAGGTGTGATGCATCAGATTTTCTGCATGCCTCGCGCGCTGAAACGGTATTTCTCACGCCCGCATCCCTTGACCATACTCAAGCCCCATAACAGGAGACAAGCGATGAACACCACCCGCCGCCAGTTCGCGGGCCAGCTGGGCGCCTCAGCCCTGGCCGCCTACAGCCCCTTCGCCTTCGCCCAGGACAAGACCATCCGCGTGCTCGTGGGCTACGCCGCGGGCGGCGCGGCCGACACCGTGGCCCGTGCCGTGGCTGAAGGCGTGCGCGGCCATGGCTTCAACATGCTGGTGGACAACAAGGGCGGCGCCGGCGGCCGGCTGGCCACCGAGGCCCTGGTGGCGGCCCCAGCGGACGGCGCCACCCTGCTCATGACGCCCATGGGCAACCTCACTCTGTACCCCCACGTCTTCAAGTCCCTGTCGTACGACCCGCTCAAGCAGTTCGTCGGCGTGGGCAAGGCCTGCAGCATGAGCTTTGCATTGGCCGTGGGCGCCAACAGCCCGGCGAAGACGCTCAAGGAGTTCCTGGACCTGGCGCGCAAGGACAACGCCCTTGCCGCCTATGGCACGCCCGGTGCGGGCACGGCCATGCACTTCATCGGCCAGTTGCTGGGCAAGGCCGCCAAGGTTCCGCTGGCGCACGTGGCCTACCGTGGAGGCTCTGCCGCGGTGACCGACGCCATCGGCGGGGTTTTGCCCTGCGTGATCACCACCCTGCCCAACCTGCTGCCCATGCACAAGTCGGACAAGCTGCGCATCCTGGCGATCTCCGACGAGGCGCCGCTGGCCGCGCTACCCGGCGTGCCCACCTTCAAGTCGCTGGGCTACGGCGACCTGGCGATCACCGAGACCTTCGCCCTGTTCGCGCGGGCCGGCACGCCCGCGCCCCTGGTCGCGCAGCTCAACAAGAGCGTCACGGAGGCCATTCAATCCGAAAAGATCGCCTCGCTTCTGCACAAGCTTGAATACCAGCCCCAGACCGCCACCACCGAAGCCCTGGACCGACAGCTGCGCGAGGACCACGCCCGATGGGCTCAGATCGTGAAAGCCGCAGGCTATACCCCCGAAGACTGATGAAAGACCCTTGCTCCATGCCACGCCGCAACGTCATCGTGATCATGTCCGACGAGCATGATCCCCGCATCATGGGCTGTGCCGGCCATGCCTTCGTGAAGACGCCGCACCTGGACGCGCTGGCCGCGCGCGGTGTGCGCTTCACCGACGCCTACACCCCCAGCCCCATCTGTGTGCCCGCGCGCGCGGCCTTTGCCACCGGGCTGCGCGTGCACCAGACGCGCCACTGGGACAACGCCATGCCCTACGTGGGCGACCCGCGCGGCTGGGGCCATGTGCTGCAGCGCCAGGGCGTGCGCGTGGAGAGCATCGGCAAGCTGCACTACCGGGCCGAGGAAGACCCCGCCGGCTTCGACAAGGAGCACATCCCCATGCACGTGGTGGGCGGCCATGGCATGGTGTGGGCGTCCATCCGCGACCCCTATATTTCCAGCCCCAGCGGCAAGCGCATGCTGGGCGAGCACATCGGCGCCGGCGAGTCGCACTACACGGCCTACGACCGTGAGGTCACCGGCCGCGCGGTCGAATGGATCCGCGACGCCGGCACCCGCCCCGACGAGCCTTTCGTGCTCTACGTGGGCCTGGTGGCGCCGCACTTCCCGCTGGTCGCGCCCGAGGAGTTCTTCGCGCTGTACTCCAGCGAAGTGATGCCCGAACCCAAGCTGCAGCCCGCCAGCGGCTACCAGCGCCACCCCTGGGTGCAGGCGTATGCGGACTTCATGGACAACGAGGGCGAGTTCAAGAGCCCCGAGGAGCGGCGCCAGGCCTTCGTCGCCTACTACGCGCTGTGCAGCTTTTTGGACCACAACGTGGGCCGCATCACCGAGGCCCTGCGCGACGCGGGGCTGGAGGGCGACACTACCCTGGTCTACACCTCGGACCATGGCGACAACCTGGGCACGCGCGGGCTGTGGGGCAAGTCCACCCTGTACCAGGAGAGTGTGCGTGTGCCCATGCTCGTGGCGGGCCCGGGCGTGCAGCCCGGGGTGTGCGAGACGCCGGTCGACCTGCTCGACCTGTTCCCCACCATCCTGCAGGGCGTGGGCATCGACCCGGCGCCCGAGATGCAGGACCGGCCCGGCCGCTCGCTGCTGGACCTGGCGCAAGGCCCCGCCGAGCCCGAGCGCGTGGTCTTCAGCGAATACCACGCCGCCGGCAGCAACACGGCCGGCTTCATGGTGCGCAAGGGGCGCTACAAGTTCCACTACTACGTGCGCCACCGGCCAGAGCTGTTCGACCTGGTGGCCGACCCCGAGGAACTCGCCGACCTGGCCGGAGACCCCGCGTACGCCGACGTGCTGCGCGCCATGGAGGCCGAGCTGCGCTCCATCTGCGACCCCGAGGCCGTGGA
This sequence comes from Acidovorax sp. GW821-FHT09B03, assembly GCF_059418305.1. Taxonomy (NCBI): domain Bacteria; kingdom Pseudomonadati; phylum Pseudomonadota; class Betaproteobacteria; order Burkholderiales; family Comamonadaceae; genus Acidovorax; species Acidovorax sp. GW821-FHT09B03. The sequence goes on along the minus strand of NZ_JBWKPP010000004.1, from coordinate 126,040 downwards.
CGCGCTCGCCAAGGCCGACCAGTTGCGCATGATCGAGCGCCTGGGCGGCGTGCAGGTGGCCTCGCGCATGGGGGCGGGGGGCGCCACACCCGTACCGCAGGAGGCGCTGGCCGCTGCCGCCGTGCCATGAAAGGGCCCGCTTGGCGGCATGAGGGCGAAGAGCCCGACTACCGCTTCACCCTGGCCAACGAGCGCACCTTCCTGGCCTGGATACGCACCGCCCTGGCCGTGCTGGCAGGGGGCGTGCTGCTGGAGCAGTTCGCCACCCACCTGCAGCCGCGCCTCTTGGTGTCGGCCATCGCGCTGCTGATGTGCGCGCTGGCTGCCGCCCTGTGCATGCTCGCCTACCGGCGCTGGCGCGCCAACGAGATCGCCATGCGCCGCAAGGGCCCGTTGCCTGCCACGGCGGCGCTGGCCGTGCTGGCGGCCGGCCTGTTCCTGGCCGCGGTGCTGCTGCTGGGCCTGGTGCTGTGGCTTTCGCGCTAGGGACTGCGCGCGACCCGGGCCTGCAGCCCGAGCGCACCAGCCTGGCCTGGACGCGCACGGCCCTGGCCGTGCTGCTGAACGCCCTGGTGGCGCTGCGCGGCGCCTGGATCGACGGGTCGGCCATGCTGCTGGCCACTGGCGCCGTGCTGGCGCTGGCCGCCTGCGCGCTGTACGGCTACGGCGTGCACCGCGGCCGCGTGCTGCTGGCCTGCGAGGGCCGGGTGCCCCACCCGGCCGGCCTGGTCTGGGTGGCTGCGTTGGTGCTGCTGGCCTGCACCACGGGGGCGGCGGGTGTCGCCTGGCACCTGCTGCATTAGAGTTTGGGCATGACCCCCCGCCAGCTCAAGTATTTCGTGGAGATCGCGCGCTCCGGCAGCATCACCACGGCCGCTGCCACCCTGCACATCGCCCAGCCGGCGCTGAGCCACCACATCGCGGCGATGGAGGAAGAGCTGGGCGTGGTGCTGCTGCAGCGCCATGCGCGGGGCGTGCGCCTCACCATGGAGGGGCAGCGCCTGTTTGACCGGGCGGCCTCCATCCTGCGGCAGATGGAGCGCCTGCGCGAGGATGTGCGCGACGCCGCCTCCGAGTTCCGCGGCGTGGTGCGCGCCTGCATCGTCGGGTCGGTGGCGCCCGTGCTGGTGGTGCCTCTGTACCGGCTGATCGAGGAGCGCGCGCCCGAGGTGCAGCTGCACCTGACCACCGCCATGTCGCGCGAGGCCCAGACCCTGGTGGAGGCGCGGCGCGTGGACCTGGCCCTGCTGCCCACGGCGTCCGAGATGGCCAAACTCGAATCCCGGCCCGCCTACGAGGAGGATTTCTGCCTGTTTGGCACCCGGGAGCAGATGGGCGATGCCACGGGCGACATCGCCTTCTGCGAGATTGGCGACCGCCCGCTGGTAGAGCCCGACCGCGAGCACGACCTGCGCAAGCTCATCGAGCGCACGGCTGTGGCGCTCGATCGCCCGCTCAACGTGCGCTACGAGGTGAACAGCTCCGACCTGCTGCGCAGCATGGTCTGCGGCGGGCTGGCCTTCGCGGTCATGCCGCGCAATTCCTTCCCGGCGTTCGAGGCGCGCGGCATCGTGGCCCGGCGCATCGTGGAGCCGGTCCTGAGCCGTACCCAGTCGGTGGTCTGGTCCATGGAGCAGCCGCTGACGCCAGCCGGCCACCTGGTGCGCGATGCGATGCTGGAACTCATCGGCCAGATGGTGCGCGAGGGCCAACTGGTGGGCCGTGCCCTGCCATGAGGTTTATCTGATGGTGCGTGGGTGCAAGGCGTATTTCTCCGCGTGCTTGTCTTTCCGTACAGTGCAATGACTTCAACGGAGACAAGTGCAATGCAGACGATATCGCGGCAGGATGTGCCGGTACAAGCTTTGGTGGATGCCCTGTCGGGCATTCTTTCAACCGCCCAAATCGTGCTGGACCCCGGCGTGGCTGCCAGCCATGCGGGCGACTGGAGCGAGGCGCCGCGCCGCGTGCCGGCCGTGGTGCTGTTCCCCCGCACCCCGCAGGAGGTGGCCGGTGTGCTCGCTGCGTGCAGCCGCTTGGGCCAGCCCGTGGCCATCCAGGGCGGGCTGACGGGGCTGGCCGGCGGGGCCACCCCTGCAGGCGTCGAGGTGGCCCTGTCGCTGGCCAGGCTCAACGCCATCGAGGACATCGACACCGTGGGCGGCACGGCCGTGGTGCAGGCCGGCGTGGTGCTGGAGGAACTGCAGCAGCGGGTGGAAGAAGAGGGCTGGTCCTTCCCGCTCGACCTGGGGGCGCGCGGCTCGTGCCAGGTGGGCGGCAATGCTGCCACCAATGCCGGCGGCAACCGGGTGATCCGCTTCGGCACCATGCGCGACTTGGTGCTGGGGCTGGAGGTGGCGCTGCCCGACGGCCGGCTGATGACCATGCTCAACCGCGTGACCAAGAACACCACGGGCGTGGACCTCAAGCACCTGTTCATCGGAGCAGAGGGCACGCTGGGCGTGATCACGCGCCTGGTGCTCAAGCTCTCGCCCCGGGCCACGGCGGCCAATACGGCGCTGTGCGCGCTGCCCTCGTTCGATGCGGCCACGCGCCTGGTGCGCGACCTGCGCCGCGCGCTGCCCGCGCTGTCGGCCTTCGAGGTGATGTGGGCCGACTACCTGGAGGCGGCCATGGAGGTGACCCGGCTGCGCCAGCCCTTCGATGCACTCCACCCGGTCTATGTGCTGGTCGAGACCCTGGGTGCCAACGACGAGCGCGACCGCGAGGCGCTGGAACGCGAACTGGGTGAAGCCCTGGAACAGGGCCTGATTTCAGACGTGGTGGTGGCCCAGTCGGTGGAAGACGGCAAGAAGCTCTGGGCCTACCGCGAATCCATCGGCGAGCTGCTGGGCCAGCTCAAGCCGTTTGCCGCCTTCGATGTGGGCATCCCCATGGCGGCCATTGACGCCTTCGTGGAATCGGTGGGGGCGGAACTCGAGCGCCGCTTTCCGGCGCAGCGGCACCTGTTCTTCGGCCACATTGGCGATGGCAACCTGCACGTGCTCTCGGGCCCGCACGCGTCGTCGGACAGCCTGCACGACGTGGAAGAGGTGGTCTATGCCGCCACCGGCCGTGTGGGCGGCTCCATTTCGGCTGAGCACGGCATCGGCGTGGTGAAGAAGGAATTCCTCGCCCACAGCCGCTCGCCGGTGGAGATCGAGCTCATGCACAGCCTCAAGGCGCTGCTCGACCCTTCCGGCATCCTGAACCCCGGCCGCATTCTGGAATAGCCGTCAGCCCATGACGACCGGGCCGCCCTTCTGGATGCCGCGCTGGTAGGCCGGGCGGGCCTCCATGCGCTTCTTGTAGGCCTGCAGGTTCGGGCAATTGCCGGCCTTTTCGGAGCGCGACAGGGCGGCCTCGACCGCAAAGCTCATCTGGAAATCGGCCATCGTCAGGTGCTCGCCAGCGAACCAGGTGTTCTTGCCCAGGTGGGCCTCCATGAAGTCCATGGCGGTGTTCACGTTCGGGTCCACTACCTTGTCGAGCACCTTGCCGCACAGGGCCTTGGCAATGGGCTTGACGAAGAAGGGCATGGGCTGGCGCGGGATGGTCATGAACACCAGCTTCATCACCAGCCAGTTCATCAGCGAGCCTTCGGCGTAGTGCATCCAGAAGCGGCACTGGCGGTATTCGGGCGTGCCGCGTGCGGGCTCCAGGTGTGCCAACTCGCCCGTGGCCTGTGCGCCATAGGTCTCTGCCAGGTATTCGATGATGGCGGCGGACTCGGCGACCACCTCGCCGCCATCGGTGATGACGGGCGACTTGCCCAGCGGGTGGATCTTCTTGAGCTCGGGCGGGGCCAGCTTGGTGGCCTTGTCGCGTTGGTAGATCTTGAGCTCGTAGGGCACGCCCAGTTCTTCGAGCAGCCAGAGGACGCGCTGCGAGCGCGAGGTTTCGAGGTGGTGGACGGTGATCATGCGCGCATCTTAGGCGCTGTGCCCGGTGCTTTGCGCGCCCGTTGTGTCGCCTGGGCGATGCTGGGGCCAATCTGCCCTGGTGCCGGGCGGTTCAGCCCCGTGCCTGCACGGCCGGGTGTCCGCGCAGGTAGCGTGCAACGGCCTGCAGCACGCCGGCCAGGTCGCGCTGCACCGTCTCGAAGTGGGCGTTGCGCTCGCGGCTGGCCTCGTCCATGTAGACCGGCCGGCGGATCTCCACCTGCATGCTGTGCCGCTGGTGCGCGGGCTGGCCGATGCGGGCGATGAGCTGCACGCCCTTGTAGGGGTCGTTGCGCGCCACGGTGTAGCCACGGGATTTCAGTTCCTTTTCGACCAGCTCCACGAACGCCGGTTCGCAGGTGGTGCCGTCGCGGTCGCCCAGCACGAAGTCGGCCAGCGGGTGCACGCTCTGGATCTGCAGGCGCTCGTAGGCGTTGTTGGGCATGGAGTGCAGGTTCAGGTGCCAGACGGCACCGAAGCGCGCATGCGCCCGCGCGATGGCGGCCGCCAGCGCCGCATGGTAGGGCTGGTAGCAGCGCGCTATGCGGGCCTGCACCTCGGCAACCGACAGCCTGCGGTCGTAGATGGGCGTGGCGGCGTTCACGTTGCGCCAGATCAGGCCATAGCCCAGGCGGGTCTTTTCGCCGGGCGCCAGCGGCGTGGGCCATGGCGCGTCCAGCAAGGCCGGGTCCAGGTCGTCGAGCGTGCGGTTGGCATCGATGTAGCTGCGCGGGAAGTGTGCTTCCAGCAGGGTGGCGCCGACCTCGGGTGCGGCCTGCCAGAGTGCCTCCACATGCGTGTCCTCGGCCGCGCGCAGCAGGGCGCGCGGCACTGCGTGGCCGAAGTCCGTGGGGTAGGTGGTGCCGCTGTGCGGCGAGTCGCAGACCAGGGGAATGGCCGGCGTCACTGGTGCATGTAAGGTGAAGGTGGGGGCGTCGCTGTGCAGGTCCATGTGCATCATTCCGCAGTCAGTTTGGCGACCTTGGCCACGCGGGCATAGCGGTCCAGCGCCTGGCGGATCTGCACGCCGAACTGTGCGGGCGTGCCGGGGATCAGCGTGGCGCCGGCCTCGTCCATCTTCTTGATGAAGTCGGGGTGCTTCATGGCCGCGTGGATCGCCTGGTTGAGCCGGTTGACCACGGGCGTGGGCGTGCCCGCGGGCGCCACCACGCCGAACCAGCCGCCGGCACCCATTTCCTTGAAGCCCAGGTCGCCGTAGGTCGGCACCTCGGGCAGCAGGGGCGAGCGGGTGTCGGAGAGCACGGCCAGCGCCCGCAGGCGCCCGGCCTTGATGTGCGGCAGCGCCGACGGCAGGTTGTCGGTGATGCCATCGACCTGGCCCGCCACCGCGTCATTGAGCGCCATGCCCGCGCCCTTGTAGGGGATGTGCAGCAGCTGGATCTTGGCCAGGCTGGAGAAATGCTCCACGTTGGCATGCCCGAGCGAGCCCGTGCCCGGGGATGCGAAGTTGTACTTGCCCGGGTTGGCCTTGGCCAGCGCTATGAACTCCTGCATCGTCCTGGCGGGGAAATTGGCATTCACCGCGAACACGCTGGGCACCGTGGCCACGTTGGAGACCGGGGTGAAATCCTTCACCGGGTCGTACTTCATGCGGCTGCCGTAGGCCGCTGCGTTGGAGCCGTGCGTGCTCATGGTGGCCATGCCCAGGGTGTAGCCGTCGGCACGGGCCTTGGCCACCTGCTCCATGCCCAGCGAGCCGCCGGCGCCGGCCTTGTTCTCCACCACGATGGGCTGGCCGAGCTCGCGCCCGGCGAATTCGGCGATCAGCCGCGCCGCCAGGTCGGTGGAGCCGCTGGGTGCAAAAGGCACGATCAGTTTGATCGGGCGGTCCGGGAATGCGGCTTGCGCATGCACCGCGCCAGCCAGCGGTGTCAGGGCGAGGGCCAGCAACGCAGCCCTGCGGTGGAGGGAAGAAGGGAGGCGAATGCTTGCCATGGTGGGGGTTCTCTCGGTGACCAAAGGGTGCCGGCAAGTCTCTGGCGAACAGCCAGTCCCGGCAAACGACACTCCGGCATTCCTGTATTACCATTGGTCATACAACTCCCCACCTGCTTGCACCATGCGCCTGCATTCGCCGTCGATGTCCGAGCTGCACGCATTCGTCACCGTGGTGCGCACGGGCAGCTTTTCGCGCGCCGCTGACGAGCTGTGCGTGACCCAGGGCGCGATCAGCCGGGCCGTGGCACGGCTCGAAGGCCACTACGGCAAGGTGCTGCTCAAGCGCAGCGCGCAGCAGATGCAGCTGACCGAGTCGGGCGAACAATTGCTGGCGGCCGTGCGCGAGCCGCTGGCTGCGATCGAGGCGGCCAGCGAGGCGCTGCGCGTGGGGCCCTCACGCACCACCGACCTGGTGCTGTCCGTGGTGCCCACGCTGGCCAGCGTGTGGCTGGTGCCGCGCCTGCCGGACTTCCAGGCCCGGCACCCGGAGGTGCGTGTGCGCTTCGTTCCCTACCGCAAGGACGAGGATTTCTCGGGTCCCACGCCGCATGCCGCCATCCTTACGGGCCTCGGTCCCGCGCAGTGGCCGGGATGGGAGTGCGACTACGTCATTGGCCGTGAGGTGGTGCCGGTGTGCCACCCCGCGCGCGCCGCGAGGCAGCGCTGGCAGCACCCGGCGGACTTGGCGGCCGAGCCGCTGCTGGCCCATTCCACCTCGCCCGGCAACTGGGCGCAGTGGTTGCGGGCCGCAGGCGCCACCGGGGCCGAGCCCGAGCTGTCGACGGTGTTCGACCAGGTGTCCATCCTGGTCCAGGCGGCCATGGCCGACATGGGGGTTGCGCTGGTGCAGCGCTGCCTGGTGCGGGCCGAACTCGATGCAGGGCGCCTGGTCACGCCGTTCGACCTGCCCATCTGCCTGCAGCGCGGCTACTTCCTGTGCCGCCTGCCCGGGCACCGCCCGGCAGCCAGCCTGCCGGTCTTTCGCCAGTGGCTGCTGGAGATGGCACGGCAGGACATTGCGGCCATGCCTGCGTGAAGGGGGTTCAGGGTGTGTCGCAAGCCGGCCCGGAAAGCAAAAAGCCCTCGCGAGAGGGCTTTTTTGCAAGGTGCCGGCCGCAGCCGACCCGTGGCGATCTGGCGATCAGCCGCCCTTCTTGGAGCGCTTGCCAGGGTTCTTCTTGCTGCGCGTGGCAACGCCGCGCTCCAGACTCACGCGTTGGCCGCGGCCGCCGGTGGGCAGGGTGTAGCCAGCCACGGGCGTGGGGCGGGGGGTGCGCTTGCGGTCTGCTTCGGTAACGATCTTGTTGCCCATGGAAATTCTCTGGAAAAAGATTGGTGGAAAAACGCGTATTAGGCCATAGGTCGGCACAAAAGCCCAGAACTGCGGTTTTTCCGGGCCCGCACCAGGGTGGTTGCAGGCCTTATTTGCCGGCAAACCGGGTGGCAAAAGCCGCCCCGTGGTCGGTGGACAGGGCCTCGCGGCAGTGGTGCGGCAGCACGAAGCCGCGGCCTGCATCCTCCACCGCCCTGGTGCGTATCACGGGCGGTTGGGCCCGCACGCCGCCAAAAATGGTGGCAAACGCCACGTCGGCCGCGTCGCGCCCGGTGCCAAAGCGGATCAGCCCCATGGGGATGGCGGTGCCCGAGGGGTCGAACAGGTACCAGCGGTCGCCCAGGTAGGCCTCCACGTAGGCGTGGAAATCGGGCGGCCCCAGGTTCGGGTCGGCGCCGTAGTCCGTGCCGGTGGTAAAGCGCGCCGGGATGTTCACTGCACGGCACAGCGAGATCATCAGGTGGGCGAAGTCGCGGCACACGCCGACCTTCTCCACCAGGGTGTCGACGGCCGAGGTGTTGGAGTTGGAGGTGTTGGACGTGAAGGCCACGTGCTTTTGCACCCAGTCGCGGATGGCCTGCACCCGGCTGTGACCCTGCCACAGGGCACCGAACTCGCTGAGCGCCAGGCGCAGCAAGCGGTCGGACTGGCAATAGCGGCTGGGGTAGATGTAGCCCATGACCTCCTGCGGCAGGCGCCGAACCGGCACTTCGGCCAGTTGCGAGGGATCGGTGCAGTGGTGGCTGATGTCCACCGTGGCCGAGTAGGCCACGCTCAGCGGCCCGGGCTCGCCGTGCAGGCGCAGGTAGCGGTTGCCGGTGGCGGGGTCGGTATGGATCTGCTGCGGCACGTCCTGGTTGATGACCAGGCGCTCGTTGCTGATCGCCTGGCTCGGTGTATGGGCCGCGTGGATGTTGAACACGAAGTCGGCGCCGTACTGGTCGATCTCGTAGTTCAGCTCGATCTCCAGCTCCAGCCGCACCTTGGTATGGGCCATGAACGGGGCGGCCGTGGCAGGCAGGGGGGCGGCTGATGCCGGGTGCAGGGAGACGCCCGGCTGTGGCTGCTGAGGCGGGTTGCCGGCTTCGCCATTGGCGGCAACGAACGGCAGGCGGGCTGCCAGGGGATTGAAAGGGGTTGCGATGGAGGACGCTTGCGCGAGCATGGTGGGGTCTCTCTGGAAGGGCTCGCGGCCTGCCACACCGGCATACCGCAGCACCACTGTCAGAGTAGGCGCCTGCCAGGGGTTTGTATGTAGGCAGACCGCCTGTCACCCCTGCAACCGGCGCTTACGCGCGGTGGGCAACAGGCGATCAGTCCACCCCGAAGGCCTCGCGCAGGGCGCCGCAAAAGGCGCTGCCACCGCTGATGGACAGGGTGACGGTGGTGCGCGCCGGGGCCGGTGTGCCCGCATGCACCGCAATGGTGCCGCTGGCGCTGTCGAATGCCAGCGCCAGCGGCGTTGCCACTTCCTGCACGGCAGAGAGGTCGTAGTCCCATTCACCGCCCTCGTCCGCCGGGCCCTGCGTGCCAGGGAACTGTGCGTGCGCCCATGCCAGCACCTGCGCGACCTCGGCCTGCACGGCCGGCAGCTGCGCCGGGCTGGCGGCTGCCATCGCATCGAAGGTGCCCGTGCCCTCGTAGTCTTCGCTGTAGTCGAAATCCAGATAGTCGAGGGTCATGGCAGGCAAGGGTGGCGGGCGAGAGCGGGCGTGCATTGTCTCAGCAGGGCGGCAGGCCTTCCTAGAATCGGCGTTTTGCCCGTACCGAAAGAAGAGGCCGCTCCATGCCTTCCCCCAGCCTACTCCTGCAGATCGACAGCCTGCGCTTTGCCTACCCCGAAGTCCCGCTGTTCGACGGCCTGTCCGCCCAGGTACCGCCTGGTGCCACCCTGGTGCTGGGGGCCGACAGCAGCGGCAAGACCACGCTCATGCGCCTGCTGGCCGGGGAGCTGGCCGCCGGTGCGGGCGAACTGGTGCTGCAAGGCGTTTCCCTGCAGGCGGCGCCGGCCGCCTACCGCGCCCTGGTCTTCTGGGGCGACCCGCGCTCCGGGGCGCTGGACGAGCAGGGGGTGCAGGACTGGCTGGCCGCGCTGCCCGCCCGCTACCCGCGCTTCGATGCGGTCGCACTGGCCCGGCACATCGAGGGCTTCGACCTGCAGGAGCACCTGGCCAAGCGCTTTCTGATGCTGTCCACCGGCACCCGGCGCAAGGTGTGGACGGCTGGAGCCCTGGCCTCGGGTGCCGCGCTCACGCTGATCGACGAGCCCGTGGCAGGGCTGGACAAGCCCTCCATCCAGTACCTGCAGCAGGCGCTGGCGGCCCTGGCGGAGCAGCCGGACCGGGCCATCGTGGTCGCGCACTACGACGCGCTGGCGGGCGTGCCCTGGCAAAGCACCATCGCACTGCCCGACCGGTGAAGCCTGGGCGCTGACACGGGCATGCCAGCGGCCATGCCCGGCCAGGGCCGCCCGCCCGCGTGGCGGCGCGCACTACTGCCGTCGTGCAGCGCAGCCCAGTGCCTTGTGGAGCGCATCCACATAGGCCTTCATCGTCGTGCCGCTGCCGTCTGCCAACTCGTCCGGCAGCACGACCAGGAACTCGTCTTCGAGATGCATGGTGAGGCCGGGCAGGCGCTGGTCGCTGGCGCCCAGGTCTTCCACCAAGCGCAGGCTGGGTTGCAGGCGGGTCTTCGGGATCTTGAGGATGCGGACGATCGCCTGTTCGATGGCCGGGGCGGCTTGGTCGCATTTCGCCGTGTTGTGGGCGCCGGCGCCTTGGGCAAAAGCCGGGGCGTGCAGAAGGCCGATGGCGCAGCAGAGCAAAACGGGCGCCAGCCAGGTGGGGGCGGCGGTGCGAAGCGTTGGCACGGGAAATGGCATGGCTAGTCGGCGGGCAGGGCAGGGCAAGGATGGCTGGCTGGTAGGGTCGCGCCGGGCGCTGCGCGCAACCGGGGGCGGCCCCGAAAAGACCGCGGCAAGATCGTACACGCCATGGCCACCCCCGCTCGCCGGCCCGGCTGCCCTGCCGCAGCGCCCCGTCCGTCCACGATCGTTTCGGTCCCCGCAAACGCGTGGTTCATTCCACAATGCAGAAAGCTGCTCGGCAAACCCTTCTGGCAAATACCAGCGCCCTGCAGCACCGCATGCAAAGCCCTAAACTGGTGGGCTGGGCCGCGTCGGTGGCCTTTTTTTGGATATCCCTTCCCATGGACGCCCTGCTTTTCGCCCCCGTTGCCGTGGCCATCGCGCTGACGCCCGGCCCCAACAACTTCTGTGGTCTCAACAACGGCATCCGTGCCGGCGTGGGCGCGGCCCTGGTGGGCACCATCGGGCGGGCTGCGGCGTTTGCGATCTTTCTCACCGTGTCGGCCGTGGGGCTGGGGGCCATGCTGCTGGCGTCGGAAGCCGCCTTCACCGCCGTGAAGTGGGTGGGGGCCTGCTACTTGTTCTGGCTGGGCTGGCGTGCCTGGCGCAGCCGCGAGTTCAATGGCCTGGAGGTGGCCGATGGCGCCGAGGTGGCGGCCACCGGTGCTGTGCCGGTGCGCCTATGGTCGCTGGTCACGCAGGAATTCCTTTTGGGCATCACCAACCCCAAGGCCATCATCCTGTTCGCGGCCATCTTTCCGCAGTTCATCGACCCGGCCCAGCCTGCAGCGCACCAGTTCCTGGTGCTGGGCAGCGTGTACCTGGCGGCCGAGTTCGTGGCCACGGCGGTGTATGCGGCCGGTGGGCGGCAGATCCGCCGCTTCATCCGCACTTCGCGCGGCGTGGTGCGCCTGAACAAGGCCACGGGCGGCTTCTTCATGGGCGCGGGCGGCCTGCTGCTGGCCACCAACCGCTGAAATGAAACACCCCCTGAGTCGCTTCGCGCCTTCCCCCTCTCTCGACTCGCTGTGCGAGTCGGGAGGGGGACGCCCCCGGTGCGGCGGGGCGGCCCTTGCACGGGGGCGCTGGCCTTGGCCGCGCCAGTTTCGTGCGATGCGGGTGGCGCGCAGCACCATGGGTGACTGAATTGCGTTTCGGCCTTGAAAACGCGGTAAACCGAGGGTAAAGGCAGGGTAAATCCTTTTGTCCGGGCGCCAGAGCGTCTTGGCGGGTGGCTACCATAGCCACGATTCCATTTGTAACGCCCACCATGCCTTCCCTTCGTCTCCCGTCCGTGCCTTCGCGGCCTCTCTTGTGCCAACAGGGGCGTGCCCTGTGGTGGATCGTGCTGCTGGTGGTGATTGCCGCCGCTGCGGGCGGGGGCTGGTGGTGGAAGCAGCGCCAGGCGGCGCCGGCCCAGGCCGATGCGCCTGCGGGGCGCGGCGGCCCGGGCGGTCCCGGGGGCCGGGGGCCGGCACGCTTCAGTGCAGGCGGGCAGACGCAGCCGGTGTCGGTCGGCGTGGTGCGGCGCCAGGACGTGCGCGTGCAGGTCAATGCCATCGGCACCATGAGCGCACGCGCCACGGCCGTGGTGCGCGCCAAGGTCAGTGGCGAGCTGACCAGCCTGCGCTTCAAGGAGGGCGAGGAGGTCAAGGCTGGCCAGTTGCTGGCCGAGATCGACCCCCGCAGCTACCAGGCATCGCTGAGCCAGGTGCAGGGCAACCTCGCGCGCGACCAGGCCCTGCTCAAGAACGCGCAGCTCGACCTCAAGCGCTACCAGGACCTGCTGGCCAAGGACTCGATCGCCAGCCAGCAGGTGGACACCCAGGCCGCCCAGGTTCGCCAGCTCGAAGGCACGGTGGCCGCCGACCAGGCCCAGGTGGACGCCGCCAAACTGCAGCTGAGCTACACCCGCATCACCGCGCCCATCGCCGGGCGACTGGGCCTGCGCCAGGCCGACCGGGGCAACGTGGTCGGCCCCTCGGACGCCAACGGCATCGTCACCATCAACCTGGTGCGTCCCATCGACGCGGTGTTCTCCGTGCCTGAGGCGCACCTGGCGCAGATCAACCAGCGCCTGGGCGAGGGCGCCGAGTTGCCCGTGGAACTGTGGGACCGCGAGCAAAAGCGCCGCCTGGGCCGCGGCAAGGTGGGCGCGCTGGACAACGCCATCGACGCCACCACCGGCACCATCAAGGTCAAGGCCACCTTCGGCAATGAGGATGGCACGCTGTTCCCGAACCAGTTCGTCAACGTCCGCCTGCAGGTCAACCTGCTGCAGGACGCGCTGACCGTGCCGGGCACGGCCATCCAGAACAACTACGTCTACCTGGTGCAGCCCGATGGCACGGTGACGCAGCGGCGCATCCGCGTGGGCGTGGCCGACGGCGACCGCGTTGCGGTGGAGGGCGAACTCAAGGACGGCGACCAGGTGGTGGTCGACGGCATCGACCGCCTGCGCGAAGGCGCCAAGGTGGCGGTGATCGATTCGGGCGCCGCCGCGCGTGCCGATGAGGCCGCGCAGGATTCCGGCGCCCGCCGCGCCGCGATGATGCGCAACCTGACCCCCGAAGAGCGCGACAAGCTCGCCAAGATGACGCAGGAAGAGCGCCGTGCCTTCTTCCGCAGCAAGCGCAACCAGCCCGGCGCGGCTGGGCCTGCAGGGGCCGCTAGCGGGACGGTGGGTGGCGAGCCCACTACCACGGCTCCGGTGCCTGCAACATCAGCTGCCTCAAGGCCTGCCGGCGGCCGATCCTCCGGTGCTGCGCCCGATGGTGCGGCGCGCGCGGCCCCCGGTTCCGGTGTGGAATCGGGCGGCGCCCGGCGCGCCGAAGGCGGTGAGCCCGACGGCGAGCGCCGCCCCGGCATGTCGCCCGAGGTGCGGGCCCTGCTCGAGAAAATGAGCCCCGAGGAGCGCCAGAAGCTGCAGGCCATGGCGCCCGACGAGCGCCGTGCCTTCATCCGCGGCAAGATGCAGGCGGCCGGGATTGCGGCCCCTGGCGCAGCGGCCTCGCGCTGACGCGGTCCCGACCACCCTGAAGCGGGCACCGCCCCCATGAACCTTTCGCGCATCTTCATCCTGCGCCCCATCGCCACCTCGCTGCTGATGGTGGCGCTGCTGATCGCAGGCCTGCTGGCCTACCGGCTGCTGCCCATCTCGGCCCTGCCCGAGGTGGACTACCCCACCATCCAGGTCACTACGCTGTACCCGGGCGCCAGCCCCGACGTGATGACCTCCAACGTCACCGCGCCGCTGGAGCGCCAGTTCGGCCAGATGCCGGGCCTCGCACAGATGTCCTCCACCAGCTCGGGCGGGGCCTCGGTCATCACCCTGCGCTTTGCACTCGACATGGCCATGGACGTGGCCGAGCAGCAGGTGCAGGCGGCCATCAACGCCGGCAGCAACCTGCTGCCCAACGACCTGCCGATGCCGCCGATCTACAGCAAGGTGAACCCGGCGGACGCACCCATCCTCACGTTGGCCATCACCTCGCCCTCGCTGCCGGTGATCCGCGTCAACGACCTGGTGGAAAACCGCCTGGCGCCCAAGCTCTCGCAGGTCAAGGGTGTGGGCCTGGTGGCCATTGCGGGCGGGCGCCGGCCGGCCGTGCGCATCCAGGTCAACCCGGTGGCGCTGGCGGCCGTGGGCATGACGCTCGAAGACGTGCGCAGCATGATCGCCGCGTCCAACGTCAAGCAGGCCAAGGGTGGCTTCGACGGCCCGGCCCGCGCCTCGACCATCGATGCCAACGACCAGTTGCAGTCCGCCGCCGAGTACCAGAACCTGGTGATCGCGCTGCGCAATGGGGTGCCCGTGCGCCTGCGCGACGTGGCCACCACGGTGGACGATGCCGAGAACACCCGCCTGGCCGCCTGGGCCGGCACGCCCGACACCGGCGCGCGCGCCGGCGTGATCCTCAACATCCGCCGCCAGCCCGGCGCCAATGTGATCGAGACAGTGGACCGCATCAAGGCCCTGCTGCCCCAGCTGCAGAGCACGCTGCCGGCCTCGCTGGACGTGCAGATCCTGACCGACCGCACGGTGACCATCCGCTCCTCGGTCAAGGACATGCAGGTCGAGCTGGCCCTGGCCATCGGCCTGGTGGTGGCGGTGATCTTCGTCTTTTTGCGCAGTGCCTCGGCCACGCTCATCCCCAGCGTGGCGGTGCCGCTGTCGCTGGTGGGCACCTTCGGCATCATGTACCTGGCGGGGTTCTCGATCAATAACCTCACCTTGATGGCGCTGACCATCTCCACCGGCTTCGTGGTGGACGATGCCATCGTGATGATCGAGAACATCGCGCGCTACGGGGAGGAGGGCGAGCCCCCCCTGCAGGCCGCGCTCAAGGGCGCCAAGCAGATCGGCTTCACCATCATCTCGCTGACCATCTCGCTGATCGCGGTGCTGATCCCGCTGCTCTTCATGGGCGACGTGGTGGGCCGGCTGTTCCACGAGTTCGCGATCACCATGGCCGTGGCCATCCTGATCTCGGCCGTGGTCTCGCTCACGCTGACGCCCATGCTGTGCGCGCGCCTCTTGCGCCACACGCCCGAGGAAAGCCATGGCCGCCTGTACCAGGCCACGGGCCGCTTCTTCGACCGCACCATCGCCCAGTACGGGCGTGCGCTGCAGTGGGTGCTGGGCCACCAGGGGCTCACCTGGGTCGTGTTCATCGCCACGCTGGCGCTCACGGTGCTGCTGTACATGGTGGTGCCCAAGGGCTTCTTCCCGGTGCAGGACACGGGCACGCTGCAGGCCACCACCGAGGCCGACCAGTCGATCTCGTTCGCCGCCATGGCCGAGCGCCAGCAGCAGCTGGCCGAGCGCATCCTGCGCGACCCGGCGGTGAAAAGCGTCTCGTCCTTCATCGGCGTGGACGGCGCCAACACCACGCTCAACACCGGCCGCCTGCTGATCGACCTGAAACCCCATGGCGAGCGCGACAAGGCGTCCGCCGTGGTGCGCCGCCTGGCCGACGACACGGCCGACCTGCCGGGCATCCGCCTGTACGCCCAGCCGGTGCAGGACCTGACCATCGAAGACCGCGTGGCGCGCACACAGTACCAGTTGCTGATCTCCTCGCCCGATTCCGCACAGCTGCAGGCCAGTACCGCCGACCTGGTGCGCCGCATGCGCGGCCTGCCGCAACTGGCCGACGTGGCCAGCGACCTGCAAAGCCAGGGCCTGCAGGCCTTCGTGCAGATCGACCGGGCCCAGGCCAGCCGCCTTGGCGTGACGGTCTCGGGCATCGACACGGCGCTGTACAACGCCTTCGGCCAGCGGCTCATCTCCACCATCTTCACCCAGTCCAACCAGTACCGCGTGGTGCTGGAGGTGGCGCCGCAGTTCAAGGTGGGGCCCGAGGCGCTGAACAACATCTACGTCACCTCCACGGCCGGCAAGCCGGTGGCGCTGTCCACCGTGGCGCGCATCGAGGAGCGGCCCATGGCCCTCGGCGTGAACCACGTGGGCCAGTTGCCCGCGGCCACCATCTCGTTCAACACCGCGCCTGGCGTGGCGCTGGGCGATGCGGTCAAGGCCATCCAGGCCGAGCAGGCGGCCGCCAAGGAGGCAGGGCTGCTGCCGCTGTCGGTGGAGACCAGCTTCCAGGGCGCGGCGCTGGCCTTCCAGGCCTCGCTGTCGAACACCCTGCTGCTGATCCTGGCGGCGGTGGTCACCATGTACATCGTGCTCGGCGTGCTCTACGAGAGCACCATCCACCCGGTCACCATCCTCTCCACCCTGCCCTCGGCCGGCGTGGGCGCGCTGCTGGCGCTGCTGGTGACGGGGCTCGACGTGGACATCATCGCCATCATCGGCATCGTGCTGCTGATCGGCATCGTCAAGAAGAACGCGATCATGATGATCGACTTCGCGCTGGAGGCGCAGCGTGACCAGGGCCTGCCCGCACGCGAGGCCATCTACCAGGCCTGCCTGCTGCGCTTTCGGCCGATCCTGATGACCACGCTGGCGGCGCTGCTGGGCGCCCTGCCGCTGATGCTGGGCACCGGCGTGGGCAGCGAGCTGCGCCATCCGCTGGGCGTGACCATGGTCGGCGGCCTCATCGTGAGCCAGTTGCTCACGCTGTTCACCACTCCGGTGATCTACCTGACCTTCGAGAACGCGGCCGAGCGCTGGCGCGCACGGCGTGCGGCCAAGGCGGCGCAGGCCGAGGAGGCGAGCCATGCGTGACATGGCACGCCGCGCAGCGGGCGGGGAGGCGGTGTGAGCATCTCCACCCCCTTCATCCACCGGCCCATCGCCACCATGCTGCTCACCATCGGCCTGGCGCTGGCGGGGGCGGTGTCGTACTTCCTGCTGCCCGTGGCGCCGCTACCGCAGGTGGATTACCCGACCATCTCGGTCTCGGCCAGCCTGCCCGGGGCCAGCCCCGACACCATTGCCGCCACCGTGGCCACGCCGCTGGAGCGCGCGCTGGGTGCGATCGCGGGGGTCAACGAGATCACCTCGCGCTCCACGCTGGGCAGCACCTCCATCACGCTGCAGTTCGACCTGAGCCGCACGGTGGACAGTGCCGCACGCGACGTGCAGGCGGCCATCAACGCCTCGCGCACGCTGCTGCCCACGGGCATGCCGAGCAACCCGACCTACCGCAAGGTGAACCCGGCCGATTCGCCCATCATGATCCTGGCGCTCACGTCGGACTCGCTCACGCGCGGGCAGATGTACGACGCGGCCTCCACCGTCATGGCGCAAAAGCTCTCGCAGGTCGAGGGCGTGGGCCAGGCCTCCATCAGCGGCGGCGCGCTGCCGGCCGTGCGTGTGCAGCTCGACCCGCTGCGCCTGGCGGCCAACGGCGTCTCGCTGGAGCAGGTGCGCGCGGCCATCACCAGCACCAATGCCAACCGCCCGCTCGGATCGGTGGAGCGCGAAGACCACTACTGGCAGGTGACCGCCAACGACCAGGCCCGCGTGGCGGCCGACTATGCGCCCCTGGTGCTGCGCTGGAAGGACGGCAACGCCATCCGCCTGGCCGATGTGGCCCAGGTCACCGACTCGGTACAGGACGTGCGCAACTTCGGCGTGGCCAATGGCAAGCCGGCCATCCTGCTGCAGGTGTACAAGCAGCCGGGTGCCAACATCCTCGAAGCCGTGGAGCGCGTGCGCGCGCTGCTGCCGGCGCTCAAGGCCTCCATCCCGGCGGCCATCGACATCGAGATCGTCTCAGACCGCACGCCCACGCTGCGCGCCTCGGTCAAGGAGGTGGAGCGCGCCCTGGTGATCGCCGTGGCGCTGGTGATCATGGTGGTGTTTTTGTTCCTGCGCAATGCGCGTGCCACGCTCATCCCCAGCGTGGCAGTGCCGGTGTCGCTGGCCGGCACCTTCGGCATCATGTACCTGGCGGGTTATACGCTCGACAACCTCTCGCTGATGGCGCTCACGGTGGCCACCGGCTTCGTGGTGGACGATGCCATCGTGGTGCTCGAGAACATCATGCGCCACATGGAGCGCGGCAAGACCGCGCTGCAGGCCTCGCTCGACGGGGCGCGTGAGATCGGCTTCACCGTGGTGTCGATGAGCATCTCGCTGATCGCGGTGTTCGTGCCCATCCTGTTCATGGGCGGCATCGTGGGGCGGTTCTTTCGCGAGTTCGCCATCGTCATGTCGGCAGCCATCCTGGTGTCGCTGCTGGTCTCGCTGACCACCACGCCCATGATGTGCGCGGTGCTGCTCAAGCAGCACCGGGTGCCCAAGGCCCCGAGCCAGTCCCGCTGGGCGCGCTTCTCGCGCTGGGTCGACCGGCTGCAGGAGCGCGGCCTGCGCGCCTACCGCCACAGCCTGGCCTGGTGCCTGCGCCACCAGCCGGTGGTGCTGCTGGTGCTGGCCGGCGTGGTGGCGAGCAACGTCTACCTGTACACCGCCATCGACAAGGGCTTCATGCCCGAGCAGGACACGGGCCGCATCTCGGGCTTCATCCGGGCCGACCAGGCCACCTCGTTCCAGGCCATGGAGCAGCGGCTGCAGCGCTTTCTGGCCATCGTGCAGGCCGACCCGGCCGTGGAGCATGTCACGGGCTTCACGGGCGGCTGGCAGCGCAACGCGGCGATGATGTTCATGTCGCTCAAGCGCGGGCCGGGGCAGGAGAGCTCCGAGGCGGTGATCAGCCGCCTGCGCGAGCAGCTCAAGAACGAGCCCGGTGCGCGCCTGTTCATGACGCCCCAGCGCGACATCCGCATCGGCGGGCGGCAGAGCAGCGCCTCGTTCGACTACACGCTGCAGGCCGACGACATCGCCGAGCTGCGCACCTGGGAGCCGCGCATCCGCCAGGCCTTGTCGCAACTGCCCGAGCTGGAGGACGTGAACAGCGACGTGCAGGACTACGGCCTGCAGACCACGCTGGTGATCGACCGCGACGCGGCCTCGCGCATGGGCCTGTCGGTGGCCACCATCGACGCCACGCTCAACGACGCCTTCGGCCAGCGCCAGGTGGGCGTGATCTACAACCCGCTCAACCAGTACCGCGTGGTGATGGAGGCCGCGCCCCAGTATTTGCAGGACCCCGAGACGCTGCGCAGCTTCTTCTTCGTGAACAACCTGGGCCAGCAGATCCCGCTCACGGCCTTTGCACGCATCACGCAGACCAACACGCCGCTGTCGGTCAGCCACGACCGGGGCACGCCGGCCAGCACGGTGAGCTTCAGCCTGGCGCCGGGCGTCTCGCTGTCGCAGGCCACCGACGCGGTGCACAACGCGGTGTCCGAGCTCGGCGTGCCGGTGGGCATCCGCGGCACCTTCGGCGGCACGGCCGGGGCCTTCCAGGACGCGCTGGCCGGCCAGCCCCTGCTGATACTGGCGGCCATCATCACCATCTACCTGGTGCTGGGCATCCTGTACGAGAACCTGGTGCACCCGCTGACCATCCTGTCCACCCTGCCGTCGGCCGGCGTGGGGGCGCTGCTGGCGCTGATGCTGTTCAAGACCGAGTTCTCGCTGATCGCGCTGATCGGGGTGATATTGCTCATAGGCATCGTCAAGAAGAACGCGATCATGATGATCGACTTCGCGCTGGTGCGCCAGCGCGGCGGCCATGTGAGCGCCGCCCAGGCCATCTACCGTGCCTGCAACCTGCGCCTCCGCCCGATCCTCATGACCACCATGGCCGCGATTTTCGGCGCGCTGCCGCTGGCCCTGGGCCGGGCCGATGGTGCCGAGCTGCGCCAGCCCCTGGGCATTGCCATCGTGGGCGGGCTGCTGTTCAGCCAGGTGCTCACGCTGTATACGACGCCCGTGGTCTACGTGGCGCTGGACCGCCTGCGCGCCCGCGTGCTGCGCATGGCGCGCCGCTGGCGCAGGCCGCAGCACCCGGCACAGGGTGCTGCCGTCGCGCTTCAAGGAAACGATTGATGCCTTACCCTACCTCCCATTCCATTCCTGCACGCCTGGCGCTCTCGCTCGCGGTGCTGGCCCTGCTCGGTGCCTGCGCCAGCCAGCCGGCCTACGAGCGCCCGGCCCTGGACATCCCTGCGGCCTACAAGGAAAGCAGCGCTGCCGCCCGGGGCCTGTGGCAACCGGCCCAGCCCGGCGGCGACCAGGCCGTGCCGACCGCCTGGTGGTCGCTGTATGGCGATGCCACGCTCGATGCCCTGCAAACGCAGGCCGCCGCGGGCAACCAGAACATCGCGCAGAGCGTGGCCCGCCTGCGCTCCGCGCAGGCTGCGGTGTCCAGCAGCAGCGCCAGCCTGCTGCCCAGCCTGGGTGCCAGCGCCAGCAGCTCGCGTTCGCGCAGCGGCAGCACGCTGCAGGCCGACGGCAGCAGCAATGCGCGCGTGGGCACCAGCCATTCGCTGGGCCTGAACGCGAGCTGGGAGCTCGACCTGTGGGGCCGCATCTCGGGCACGGTGGATGCAACCCGCGCCAGCGCCCAGGCCAGCGCCGACGACCTGGCCGCCATGCGCCTGTCGGTGCAGGCCACGGTGGCGCAGACCTACTTTGCGCTGCGCGCCGCCGAGGCCCAGGCCCGGCTGCTGCGCGAGACGCTGGACGCCTATGCCCGCAGCTGGGAGCTCACGCGCAACCGCCAGGCCGCCGGCGTGGCATCGCTGGCCGATGTGGCCCAGGCCGAGGCGCAGTACAAGAACACCCAGGTGCAACTGCTCGAATCCGAGACCAACCGCAGCCAGCTCGAACATGCACTCGCCGCCCTGGTGGGCCAGGCGCCCGCGGCCTTCAGCCTGCCGGCCACGGCCGAGCTGCCGGTCCCGCCGCCCGTGCCTGCGCAACTGCCATCGCAACTGCTCGAGCGCCGCCCCGACATCGCCGCCGCCGAGCGCCGCGTGGCCGCCGCCAATGCGCAGATCGGCGTGGCGCGCGCGGCCTTCTTCCCGGCGCTCACGCTGTCGGGCTCGGCCGGCTACCGGGGCTCCGAACTGGGCGACCTGCTGCGCGCACCCAACCTGTTCTGGTCGCTGGGCCCGGCGCTGGCGCTTTCGCTGTTCGACGGCGGCGCGCGCAATGCCGCCGTGGAGTCGGCCCGCGCCAGCAACGACCTGGCCGCCGCGAGCTACCGCCAGACCGTGCTCACGGCCCTGCAGGAGGTGGAGGACAACCTCACGGCCGCCACTGCGCTGGCCCAGGAGCAGCAACTGCAGGCCGAGGCCCTGGCTGCCGCCCAGCGCGCGCTGGACGTGGTGAACAACCAGTACCGCGCGGGCACCGTGGGCTTCCTCAACGTGATCACGGCCCAGGCCTCGGTGCTGTCCTCGCAGCGCAGCCTGATCGACGTGAAGAACCGCCGCCTGGTGGCCGTGAACACGCTGCTCAAGAACGTGGCGGGGAACTGGGAGCCGCTGGGGAAGTAACTGGCGGTGGACCTGCCACCAGTGCCACAGCGAGGCGGATGCTTTCGAGCGATGCCCCGGGCTGCAGTGCGGCTTCCAATGCACTGCTCGCCGAGGCATCGTGCCTGCGCAGCCATTGCAGGGACTTCTTGGGCCCTTCAAACCACAGGCCGCGCAGCACGAAGTAGTCCTCCAGCAGCGAGGTCAGCAGCCAGGCACGGCGGTAGTGCCCTTCGGCATCGCCGCGCTCCATGCGTGCCAGCATCTTCCAGGCCCAGGTGGTGCGTGCGCTGATCTCGTCGGCGGGCAGGGCGGGTGGACCCTGCACGAAGAGAGCGCCCAGCGTCTGCACAAAGGCATCTGCCTCCTGCCCGCGCTGCGCCAGCACCACGCTGCCGCGCAGCTTCAGCCACTCGGGGCCGGGCTGCGACAACGCCGATTCTGGGTAGAGGAATACGTCGAGAAAGGCGCCGTCGATTACACGCGTGTCGCGCACGGTGCGGTCGCGCTGGCCGAAGGCCGCGATGTCGTAGTCGCTGTCCTCGTCCGCACTGCCATCGGCCCGCGATCCGTAGAGCAGCAGCGTGTGGTTGCTGCCATCCCGGGCCAGGTCTTCGCACAGGGCGCGCAGCAAGGGTGTCCAGTGGATGTCCGGTGCGGTCATTCCGTGCTGCCTCCGCGCGACTGTGCGCCCTCGTCGAGCAGCCATGTGCGGAAGGCCGCAAACGCCGGCAGGTCGAGCCGGTCGGGCCGATAGCACAGATAGTGGCCCTGGTCCACGCGCACCGGGCTGCCGCAGGGGCTGAGCAGCGCGCCCTCGGCCATCTCCTTTTGCACCAGCAGGGCGGGTACCAGGCCGATGCCCAGGCCGTTGAGCGCGGCCTGGATCAGGGCCGAGTACTGGGCGAAGCGCGGGCCCGCCAGGGCCTGCACCTCGGGCACGCCGTTCTGCGCGGCCCATTGCCGCCAGGCCGTAGGGGCGCCCTCGTGGTGCAGCAGCGTGTGGCCCAGGATGTCGGTGGGCTGGACGATGCGGTGGCGCCCCTCGACCAGGCTGCGCGCCACGATGAGCACGAACTCGCGCCCCGCGATGTATTCGGACACCACGCCCGGCCAGCCGTCGGGGCCGTAGCGGATGGCGGCGTCCACGCCGGCGGGGATGCCGTCGCTGGGCTCCAGGTGGCGGCTGAAGCTCAGCATCACATGGCGGCTTTGCTGGCTGAAGGCCGGCAGGCGCGGGATCAGCCACTTGGTGAGGAAGGTGGGCACGCTGGCCAGCGTGAGCAGGCCCGCGCCTGCGTCACCCGAGCGTGCTTCGAAGGTGGCCGCCTCGATGGCGCGCAGCCCGCCCGAGATCTTCTGCCAGTACACGCGGCCCTGGGGCGTGAGCTCCACGCCGCGCCCGTTCTTTTGCAGCAGCTGCCGGCCCAGGAAGGTCTCCAGCCCCGCCACCTGCTTGCTGACCGCGCTGGCCGTGATGCACAGCGCGCCCGAAGCCAGGGTGATGCTCTGGTGGCGCGCCACGGCGTCGAAGGCCAGCAGTTCCTGGATGGTGGGGCAGTCGCGTTTCATAGCCGGGGTTGATGAAAGCTGTGTGAAAAACGTTTTCCAATTGCTCAAGTGTCCTCATCCAGGTTTCACCCATCGCGGGGCGGTCTCTCCCTAGAATTTGGCCAGTGCTGCAGCGCGCCCTTCAATGGACGCTAGCGCATCCGGAAAGTATGCCGGTAATTTGGAGATGGGAGACAACAAGGTGATCCGCGGAATTTCCCTGGTCTATGGCCTGTACCTGCTGCTGCCCATCGCACTGCTGCTGGTGGGCAGCGTGGGCGGCAGCTGGACGAATACGCTCCTGCCCAGCGGCGTCACCGGCCAGTGGTACCAGAACCTGTGGCTGGACAGCTCGTTCCGCAAGGCCTTCGTGAGCAGCCTGGTGGTGGCGCTCTCGGCCTGTGCCATCAACACCGTGCTGGCGCTGCCGCTGGCCTGTGCGCTGTACCACAGCGCACGGCGCGGCGGGGGCCTGGCCGCGCGCATCGTGAGCGCCATGCCCGTGGCCGTGCCGGCCATCACCCTGGCCTTCGGCTACATGGTGGTGTTCAACACCGACCTGGCGCCCTGGCTGGGCTCCATGCCGCTGCTCATCGCCGCGCACGCCATCCTCACGCTGCCTTACCTCACCAACACCCTGCTGGCCGACCTGCGCCACCTGGACCTGCACCGGCTGGAGCAGGCCGCGGCCACGCTGGGCGCCTCGGGCTGGCAGCAGTTCACGGGCATCGTGCTGCCCAGCCTGCGCCAGAGCCTGCTCAGTGGCCTGGTGATGGTGGCGGCCATCTCGGTGGGCGAGTTCGGTGTCTCGAACCTGCTCACCAGCTTCCAGAACCGCACCTACCCCGTCGTGCTGCTGCAGGCCTTTTACGGCGCCACGGGCTTTGCCTGCGCTGCCACGGTGGTCCTGCTGGTGCTGGCCGGCGCATCGGCCCTGCTGTCCTCTTCCCTCGTCCAAGCCCGCAAAGACCGCCCATGAGCCTCGTCCTCGACAACGTCAGCTACCACTACCCCGGCAGCACGCATGGCCTGCACGGTGTGTCCCTGGACGTGCGCGCCGGCGAGCTGGTGGCGGTGATCGGGCCCAGCGGCTCGGGCAAGTCCACGCTGCTCAAGCTGGTGTCGGGGCTGGAAACCGGCCATACCGGCCGCATCGTCTTCGGCGGGCAGGACATGTCGGCCATGCCTGTGCACCAGCGCCGCATGGGCATGGTGTTCCAGAGCTATGCGTTGTTCCCCCATCTGTCGGTGCTCGACAACGTGGCCTACGGCCTCAAGCTGCGCAAGGTGGCCATGGCCGAGCGCCACCGGCGCGCGCAGGAGCTGCTCGGCATCGTGGGCCTGGCGGGCTATGCGCAGCGCGGCATCGCCCAGCTCTCGGGCGGGCAGCAGCAGCGCGTGGCGCTCGCGCGGGCCCTGGCCATCGACCCGCTGGCGTTGCTGCTCGACGAGCCGCTCTCGGCCCTGGACGCCAGCGTGCGCGGCCACCTGCGCGACGAGATCCGCGCCATCCAGCAGCGCTTCGGCGCCACCACCTTGCTGGTCACGCATGACCAGGAGGAAGCCCTGGTCATGGCCGACCGGGTGGCCATGCTCAAGGATGGCCGGCTGCTGCAGATCGCCACGCCGCGGGAAATCTACGAGCAGCCCGCAAGCCGCGCAGTCGCCGAATTCGTGGGCCTGTCCACCATCCTGCCCGGCAAGGTCAGCGCGCCGGGCCGGGTGGACCTGGGCTTTGCCGAGCTCATTGCCCACACGGGCGGCCGCGTCGTGGGCACGGCGCTGCACGTGATGGTGCGGCCCGAGCATGTGCGCCCCGACCCTGCACCCGGCAGCGTGAACCGGCTGGAGGGGCGCACCGGTGCCCAGCGCTACCTGGGCGCGCTCACGCGCTACGACTTCGCCGTGCCCGGTGCGAACAAGCCCTTCCTGGCCGAGTCGGCCGTGCCTGCATCCGAGGCGATTGCCATAGCCCCCGAGCACATCCGCCTGCTTGAGCTTTGATTTCCTTCCCGAACCATTCCCACCGAGGAGCCTTCACCATGCAACGCAGACAACTGATCCAGGCCGCCGGCGCACTGCCATTGGCGACGCTCGCGGCCCGCACCGCCTTTGCCTTCGACGGCCCCGAACTCTATGCGGGCGAGAAGGCCTTGTACGCAGAGGCGCAGAAGGAGGGCCTGTGCGTCTCCTTCGACACCGGCCCCGAATGGGCCAACTGGAAGTCGCTGTTCCGCGACTTCAAGAAGCGCTACCCCGAGATTGAGCTGACCTACAACGACATCGGCTCGGCCGCCACGGTGGTCGCGCTCGAAAAGACCAAGCGCCGCCCACAGGCCGACACGGCCTACTACTTCGCGGCATCGGCCGTGGATGCTGCCAAGAAGGACGTGGTCGCGCCCTTCAAGCCCGTCAACTTCGACAAGCTGCCGCCCGTGTTCCGCGAGGCCGAGGGCCGCTGGTTCACCATCCACACCCTGAACATCGCCTTCCTGGTCAACAAGAAGCTGGTGAAGAACGTGCCCACCGGCTGGGCCGATCTGCTCAAACCCGAGTTCAGGAACACCGTGGTCTACCTGGACCCGCGCTCCACCGGCATCGGCCAGGTGCTGGCCTTTGCGGCGGCCTACGCCCACGGCGGCAGTGTGGACAACGTGCAGCCCGGCACCGACTACCTGGGCAGGCTGCATGCCGCCGGCAACGTGCTGCGCGTGGAAGGCACCACGCCCTATGCCAAGTTCTTGAAGGGCGAGATCCCCGTGTGGATCAGCTACGAGAACGACGGCCTCAAGGCCAAGCATGTGGATGGCATGGGCGATGCCGTGGAAGTGGTGATCCCCAAGGAGGCCAGCGTGGCCGCGCCGTATGCCATCAGCCTGGTCAAGAACGGGCCCAACCCCAACGCCGGCAAGCTCTGGCTCAACTTCATCATGAGCGAGGCGGGCCAGTCGCTCTTCGCCCAGGGCTTTGTGCGCCCTGCCGTGCCGGGCACGCCGCTGTCTGCCGACGTGGCCGCCAAGATGCCGGCCGCGCCGCAGATCCGCCCGCTCGACGTGGTCAAGGCCTCCGAGCGCAAGGCCGAGGTGGACCGCCTTTGGGCGCTGGCTGCGCTGGGCAACAAGTAGGCAGGCCGCCCGCATGCGACGCTTTGGCGCCTGGCCCGCGTGGGTCTTCATGGCGCTCTTCTTCGCGGTGCCCCTGGCGGCGCTGCTGCCCGAGGCCTTTGGCGGCGGGGGCAGCGCCTTCGCGCGGCTGTTCGGCAACCCGCTGTTCCTGGGCGCGCTGCGCAACACGCTGGCCCTGGGGCTGGCGGCGGGGGCCGTGTCGGCGCTGGTGGGGACCTGTATCGCCATCGAGCTGGCGCGCCAGCCCGCTGCGCGGCGCCAGTGGATGATGGCCCTGCTGGGCCTGCCGCTGGCCTTCTCGGGCCTGGTGATCGCCTACGGCTTCATCCTGGCCTTCGGGCGCGCGGGCTTCGTCACGCAGCTGCTGGCGGGCCTGGGCGGCGACCCGGCGGTGATCGGCAGCTGGATCTACAGCGTCTCGGGCCTGGGCGTGGCCTATGCCTACTACCTGATCCCGCGCGTGGCGCTGTCGCTGTACCCCGTGTTCGTGAACCTGGACCTGCGCCCCGCGCAGGCCGCGCGCACGCTGGGCGCATCGCGCACGCGGGCCTTCTGGGACACGGTGGTGCCCGAGGTGGCGCCCTCGGTGCTGTCCAACGCCTGCATGGTGGCCGCGATCGCCATGGGCACCTATGGCACCGCGCTGGCGCTGGTGGGCACGCAGCTCAACATCCTGCCGCTGATGCTGCTGGCGCAGGTCAGCGACGGCGGCTCGGATTTCGCGGTGGCAGCGGCCCTGTCGCTGGTGCTGATGGTGGTGTGTGTGGTGGTGATGGGAGTGGGTGATGTCCTTACGCGAAAGCGCGAACGCCGTGCAGGCCATTGAAGCGTGGCCGGTGCCGGTGCTGCAGGCGCTGCAGCGCCTGGCCCTGAAACAGCAGGGCCCGGGGCGCCACCGCCAGCCCGTGGCCGTGATCGGGCCCGGCGATGCCGGCGAGGCCGAGTGCGCCGCCGCCCATGCCGTGGCCCATGCGCTGGCGGGCGCCGGCATGGTGATCATCTGCGGCGGGCGCGGCGGTGTCATGGCCGCGGCATCGCGCGGTGCCACCGAGGCCGGCGGCATGGCCGTGGGCATCCTGCCCGAGGACGACGACGCCAACGCCAACGAGTGGCTGAGCGTGGCCGTGCCCACCGGCATGGGCGAGATGCGCAACGCCATCATCGCGCGCAGCGGCGTGTGCCTGGTGGCCATCGGCAGCAACCTGGGCACCCTGTCCGAGATGGCCCTGGGCCTCAAGTGGGGCAAGCCGGTCTTCGAACTCTACGGCGGCGTGCAGTTGCCCGGGGCCGTGCCGGCCACCGATGTGCACGATCTGCTGGCCAGGGTGCTGGCCTGCCTGCTCGCATAGCGGCTCAGTCGTCGGACTCCAGCGTCACGTCCAGCGCATCTTCGAGCGCCCACAGCGCGTCGTCGCTGAGTGCGCCCACGAAGACGCGCAGGCCGTCGCTCCATTCCACCACGCAGGCAACGCGCCCGGGCTGCACATAGGCGCGCATCTCGTTGACCGTGCCGACATGGCGCCAGCCGGCATGCAGCGCGGCCTCGGTGCCAGGCCCCGCCAGCCCGGACGCGCCATGCGGCAGGGCCTCGCCAAAGCCGCACTGCCAGACCAGCAGGGTGGCGATGAACTCCGAGCAGCTGTCGCACACCGGGTGCCACTCGGTGGCATCGCCGGTGGTGGTGATCCATACGGGCGGGTCGCCTCCCGCGCCAGGTCCGCAGTCCACGCCATAGCGCACCACGTCCTGGTTCTCCTCCACGAAGACCAGCTTGCCTTCCTGCACGCTCCAGTCGGCCGGCGGCAGGAACTGGTCGTACACGGTGGTGACATCGTGCGCGTTGCCGGCCAGCAGGTAGAACTCGCGCAGCGCGCGCGGTGCGGCGAGGCCCAGGGCCTGCTCGGCCTTGGTGATGGCATGCGGGTCCACCGCGTCCGTGGGCCGGAGCGGGCGGCCCAGCAGCTGGAACAGGTCGGGGTAGGGCAGGCGGGGCAGGGGGGCGTCGGTGCTCATGGCGCCATGGTGCCAGAGCCGCGCGCCAGGCTGCGCGCGACGCGCTCGGTGGCTTCCTGCAGATAGGCGCGCAGGCTGGGCGGCTCCAGCACCTCGAACTCCACCTGCAGCGCCAGCAGCCAGTACACCAGCGTGCCCTGCTGATGGGCGCCGCAGGCCAGCACGCAGCGCTCGGCGTCCAGGGCCTGCAGTACGCCGGCCGAGGCCGGAATGCGCCGCGCCATGGTGGCCAGGGGCTGGTGCAGCACGACGCGGGCCTGCTGCGGAAACTGCGACAGCGCCACCGAGCGCGCGACATAGGCCCGGAGGTCGCCCCCGTCCGGCCCGGGGCGCGGCGCGAAGTGCGCGCCGGTCACGGCATCGCCCGCCATGCGGTCGATGCGAAAGCTGCGCCAGTCGCTGCGCGCCGGGTCCCAGGCCACCAGGTACCAGCGGTGCCCGGTGTGCACCAGGCCCTGGGGCTCCACCGTGCGCTGGCTGGCCTGGCCTTTGGCGTCCAGGTAGGCGAAGGCCACCCGCAGCTGGTCGCGGCATGCCGCGGCCAGCACGGCGAGCGCCGCGGCCTGCACCGTGGGGCCCATGTGCTCGGTGGGCAGGATGGCCGAGCGCAGTGCGTCGATGCGCTTGCGCAGGCGCGTGGGCATCACCTGCTCGAGCTTGACCAGGGCGCGCAGCGAGCTTTCCTCCACCCCGCCCACGGTGCCGGCCGTGGCCATGCGCAGGGCAATGGCCACGGCCAGCGCCTCCTCGTCGTCGAGCAGCAGCGGTGGCAGCGCCTGGCCGGCGCGAAAGGCATAGCCGCCGGCCACACCGCTGCTGGCGTGGATGGGGTAGCCCAGCTCGCGCAGGCGGTCGATGTCGCGGCGCAGGGTGCGCGGGTGGATTTCCAGGCGCTCAGCCAGCTCGGGGCCGGTCCAGTGGCTGCGCGTCTGCAGCAGCGAGAGCACGCGCAGGAGGCGGGAGGACGAGGACAGCATGGAAATGAATGTACGTCGAATCGAGGGCGGAATCTGTCCGCAATGCATCCTACATTGCATCCACGTTCACGGCGCAATGCCGAAACGGATCGACCCCTCAACGAACCCCTTCAAGGAGCCTTCCATGTCCATCGTCCTCTACTGGCACCCCATGTCCAGCGCCACCCCCATTGCCAACGCCCTGGTCGAACTCGGCCTGCCGCACGAGCGCGTCACGCTGGACCTGCAGGCCGGCGACCAGCGCCGCCCCGAGTTCCTGGCGCTGAACCCCAACGGCAAGGTGCCCACCGTGGTGGTGGACGGCAACCCCATGTTCGAGACCTTGGCCATCCACTTCTGGCTGGCCGGCAAGTACGGTGTGGAGCGCGGCCTGTGGCCCAAGGAGGACACGCCCGAACGCCTGCAGGCCATGTCCTGGGCCACTTGGGCCTACGTGACCTATGGCGCCGTGCTGGTGCGCCTGCAACTGTCCACGCAGGGCGACGCGGCGCTGCGCAGCGAAGTCTGGGCGGAGGCGGCGCGCAGTGGCCTGGACCAGTTGCTGGCCCTGCTCGATGCACGCCTGGCCGCCCAGCCCTGGATGATGGGTGCCGACTACTCGCTGGTGGACCTGATCGTGGGCGCGGTCATTGGCTACAGCGCCTACATCGGTGCGCCTGTGGCCTCGCACCCGCATGTGCAGGCGTGGCTGGCGCGGGTGCAGGCGCGCCCGTCCATGCAATTGAAGGCCGACTGACTAGAGCAGCAGGAACGCTGCGGCCGCCACTGCCGTCGGCAGCAGCGCACCCAGCAGCAATCCGCCCATGCCCACCGTGCCGTCGGCAAAACCGCCCTTGACGAGGGCGATGCCGGCCGGGTTGGGTGCGTTGGCGATCACCGTGAGCCCGCCGCCGGCCACCGCGCCTGCGACCAGCATGTACTTGGCCGGGTCCGAGATGCCTTCGATCAGCGAGCCCAGGTAGGTCAGCGCGGCGTTGTCGGTCACCGCCGTGAGGCCCAGGGCCCCAGCGAACAGCGCCAGCGGCTGCAGGCCCGAGACGATGGGCTGCAACCACCACTGCTGCATGCCGCCCAGCACCACCAGGCCCGCGAGGAAGAAGCCCACGAGCAGCGCCTCCTTGAGGATCAGCGGGCTCTGGTGCCGCGCGTAGGCCTGGGTGTAACCCAGGAACATCAGGAACAGCGCCAGGAACACCACCGGGTGGTGGGCCGACAGCACCACGCCCGCCAGCAGCGCCAGGTGCACGGCCACCACGGCCAGGGGCACGGGGGGCAGCGAGCGCGCGGTGGCCGGTGGGTCCGCCAGCAGGTGGCGGCGCAGCACGGCGGCGCAGACGGTGGCGTTGAGCAGCACGGCCAGCGCGGCTTTCCAGCCGAAGGTGGCGAACATGAAGGCGCTGTCCCACTGCCAGGTGCCGGCCACCATCAGCACCGGTGGTGCGGCATACGAGGTGAGCGTGCCGCCGATGGACACGTTGACGAACAGCGTTCCCAATGCGAAGTACTTCACGCGCTCGGGCACCGCCGGGTGGAAGATCTGCGGCGCCAGCATCAGCGCGGCAATGGTCATGGCCGCCGGCTCGGTGACCAGCGAACCGAGCAGCGGCACGGCGGCCAGCCCCAGCCAGGCGCTGGCCAGCGGCGTGGGCAGGGGCATGCGCCGGGCCGTGGCATCCACCACGGCGGCGACGGTGCGCAGCACCGGGCTGGAAGCGGCGATGACCATCACCACGAAGACGAACAAGGGCTCGGTGTAGTTGCGCGATTCGGCGTAGCGCAGCGCTTCGCCGCCGCCCGAGACGGCGGCCATGGCCAGCACCAGCACGATGGCCCAGAAGCCGAAGACGACTTCGACCTCGCCCAACAGGTGGAACAGGCCGGCATGGCGCGGGTGGTGGTGGGACAGCCGCTCGAACAGTGGGGCGGCAAAGGTATGGAGCAGGGCCAGGCCGAAGATGGTGGCCGCTGTCCATTGGATGGCGTGGGAATGCATGGCGAAAAGGTTCCAGTCGCAACAAGGCCGCGTGGCGGCCCGACCGACGCTGAACCTGCCGCACCCCTGTGGCGCGTACACCCGGCCTTGATTTTACCAGACGGGCGCGCCCGGGCTCACATCGCCTTGAACAGGTGCGCGTACAAGCGGCTCACGGCCAGCTTCTCGGGGCGGCCCGAGAGGGCCAGGTGCAGCTTGCCGGCCTCGTCGCGCGTCACGGTGGTGATGGCGCTGGCGCGCACCAGGGTGCTGCGGTGGATCTGCCAGAACACGCTGGTATCGAGCTGCTCGGTGAGCTCCTTGAGCGGCGTGCGGATCAGGAACTCGCGCGCGGCCGTGAGCACGCGCACGTACTTGTCGGCGGCCTCGAAGTACAGCACCTCGGCCACCGGCACCATGTGGATCTGGCTGCCGCTGCTGGCCTGGATCAGCGTGAGCGGCCCGGCGGCCGCAGGGCCGCTGGCCGGTGCTGCGGCCGCGACGCCGGGCGCCGCCAGCAGGTGGCGCAACTGGGCCATGGTGGCTTCGAGGGCATTGGCCGTGGGGGCCTGGGCGGCCAGGGCCTGCTGCAGCTTCTGCACGGTTTTCTGCAGCCGCGCCGCCTGCACGGGCTTGAGCAGGTAGTCCACGGCCTGCGCCTCGAAGGCCTGCACGGCGTACTGGTCGTAGGCCGTCACGAACACCAGGGCCGGGAAAGGTTTGTCCCCGGGCCAGGCGTCGGCCAGCTCCACGGCGGCGTCGAGACCGCTCTGGCCCGGCATGCGGATGTCGAAGAACAGCACCTCGGGCTGTAGCGCCAGCGCCTGGCGCACGGCCGAGAGGCCGTCGCCCACGGTGGCGGCGACCTGCAGTTCCGGCCAGGCGCGGGCCAGCTCCTGCTGCAGCGCTGCCGCCAGCAGGGGTTCGTCTTCGGCGATCAGGGCGCGCGGCGCTGCGGTGGTGTTCATGCGGGGGTGCTCAGGGGGTAGGTGATGGTGGCACACGTGCCCTTGGGCGTGTTCGCCGCCAGCACGAAGTGGCCGGCCGCGCCATGCAGCGTGGCCAGGCGCTCGCGCACCTGGGTCAGGCCGAAGCTGGTGCCCGGTGCCGTGGCGGCGGCGGGTGGGAGGGTGCCCAACCCCGCGCCGGTGTCGCGCACCTCCAGCACCAGCAGTGTCCTGCCCGCAGGGCCGGCCTGCGTGCGCGCCTGCACGGTGATGTGGCCGCCTTCCACCTGGGGCTCCAGCCCGTGGCGGATGGCGTTTTCCACCAGCGGCTGCAGCAGCAGCGGGGGCACGGGCACCTCGCGCAGGGCCTCGGGCAGTTCCAGCGTGTAGGCCAGGCGCGGGCCCATGCGCACGGCCATGAGCTCCAGGTAGTCGGTCAGGCGCTGGAATTCATCGGCCAGCGGGTGCTGGGTGCTGCGCGATGCGCTGAGCGTGGCGCGCAGGTAGGCGATCATGCGGTCCAGCATGTCCTGCGCGCGCACCGGGTCGGTGCCGATCAGCATGCGCAGGTTGGCCAGGGTGTTGAACAGCATGTGGGGTTCGAGCTGCGTTTCCAGCAGCTTGAGTTGGGCCTCGGTGGCCTGGCTGTGCACCTCGGTCATGCGCGCCTGCAGCCAGGCGCTCTTGCCGCTGACGTAGAAGTAGTAGCTGATAACGGTGCCGGCCATCACGGTGATGCCGATGGAGATGCGCAACTGCGCGCGCCCTCCGCTTTCCCACGACGACTGGCCACACCACCAGTCTCCTACCAGTGTGCCGCCCAGGTAGCCCAGCACGATGGCCACCACGGGCAGCGCTATGGCCGATACGCCCTGGGGCCAGCCGAATTCCTTGCTGGACGGAAACAGGTGGCGCCCGAAATCGATCAGGGCCCAGCTCAAAGTTCCAATGGAAAGCGAGTAGCGTGCCGGGATGTCATAGGACTTCTCGGGCTGGAAGGCGTATTGGATGGCCGAGATCGCCAGGCAGAAGGCCAGGGTCTGCAGCAGGCGCTGCAGCTTGTCGAGCCAGTCGATCTTCATGGCGTGCCGCGGTCTGTGGAGTCAGCGGCCAGTGCCGTCGCGCTGGCGCAGCAGGCGCTCGCGCTCTTTTTGCACCATGCGCTCGCGCAGCCCGCTACCGGTGCCCAGGATGAACACCGAGACACCATGCAAGGCCAGCCCCAACCCCCAGCCCAGCAGCGGGTACACCGACCAGGGGCGGTTGCCGAAGCCGTAGCGCGACATGGAGAACACGATCAGGTTGACCACCACGTAGAGGACGGCATGCATGTACCAGCCGAGCTTGGCGCCGGCGCGTTTGCGGGCGAGCTGCTCGATGGCTTCGGGGGTCAGGGGTGCGGTCATGGATGGGGTGATTCTAGGCCGCAGCGTGGCGGCGGCGCCATGCCGCGCCGGGCAGCCGCAGGGTGCATGCCAGCAGCAGGGCCGATGCCCTGCGGCACGCCATCCTGCGCAGCGGGTGGCCCTGCGGCAATGCGCCAAGCAGGGCGAGCAGGGTGATGACCGACAGCATGGGCCTGTTCCGGACCGGGCGGCGCGCTTACGGTGCCTTGGCCTGCACGGGCGCAGGCACCAGCAGCTGCTGTTCAAAGTAGCGCACGATCTTCGTGTCCACCGCGCGCATCTGGCCGCGGTCGAAACCGGGCGGGTCGCCCAGCAGGCGCACGGCCAGGGCCGGCAGGCGATCTGGCGGGGGCGGGGGCGAAAGCAGCGCGCCGTGGCCGGCGTCGGGCAGGGCGGCCAGCACCGTGCAGCGCTCGGCGCAGGCCTTGATCACCCGGTCGCTGTGAAAGCGCGGCACCAGCCACAGATCCTTGCCGGCAGTGATCAGCGCCAGCGGGACGCGCGGTTTGGCCAGCGACTCCATGTCGAAGTCTGCCGCGGCCGGCACGCCCGACACCACGGCCGCGATGCGGGGCTCCTCGTGCGCCTGCCAGGTGGCATCGTCAAAGCGCTGGCGGATCACGCCCAGGGCCACGCTTTTCTTCACGCCGTCGAGGAAATTTCCCTTGAGCTCGGTGAACAGACCTACGCAGGTGGCGAAGTCGTCGGCGATGTGGGCCTCACAGTGCTGCTTGAACAGCGTCGGGGACCAGCGCCCGCCGGCCAGGCTCAGCGCCGTGTGGCCACCGGCGGACATGCCGTACATGCCGACCCGGTCGAGCGAGAGCAGCGGCGCCAGCGCGGCATCGGCCGCCACGGCATCGATGGCGCGCGAGACCTCGGCAGGCCGCTTCTTCCAGCTCTCGGGACCGGGGGTGGAGGGATCCTTTGCGTTGTCGCTCGCATGCTCTGGCATGGCCACCACGAAGCCGGCGCCCACCAGGGTGCGCGCAAGATCGGAGTGCACCCAGGGGTTGCCCCCCGAGCCGTGCGAGACCACGACCAGCCTGCCGTTGCCCGCCACCGGTGCGCCCTGCCAGGCGAGCTGCAGCTTGAACGGGCCGCGTTGCAGGGACTGGTCGGCGGCACTGCTGGGGTAGTACACGGTGACCGGGCCATCGCCCTGCAGTCCGGCGATCTCCTTGAGGCCGACCCCTGCCTGGGCCAGGCTGGCGGTCAGGGCGAGCAGGCCCGCCCATGCCAAGTGGATGGATTGGTGCATGGTTGTCGTCTCCTGCGCCCGCGTTCAGGGGCGGTTGTTGTTGTGGGCGATGCGCTCGCGCTCGGACTGGACCATGCGTTCGTGCCAGTTCGAGCCACCGGCCAGGAAAAACACCACCATGCCGTGCACCAGCAGGCCGATGCCCCAGCCCGCGGCGGGGAACACCGCCCAGTGCCGGCCGCTGGACAGCGACAGCGATACCAGCAGCAGGTTGACCAGCACATACACGGTGGCGTGGATGAACCAGCCCAGCTTGGCGGGGGGGGGGGGGGGGGGGGGGGGGGGGGGGGGGGGGGGGGGGGGGGGGGGGGGGGGGACCCCCCCCCCCCCTCTCTCCCCCCCCCCCCCCCCGGGCCAGGTTTTCGATGGGATCGCTCGACAGGGGGTAGCGGCGGGACATGGTGGATCTCCTTGGAATGAAGGGTGGCTGGGCAAGTACTGCGGATCAGGCGGTGGCGGGAGCGGATGTGGCGGTCGCGGCCTGGGGCGCCAGGGCCATGCGCCACAGGCGGGCCGAGCGGGCGATGAACAGACCGTTGAACACGCCGTAGAGCGCGGCGATCTGCAGGTCGAAGGTGGCGTCGTGCGCCAGGGCAGGCTGCATGGCCATCTCGATGCCGACCAGGTACTTGGTCAAAAAGATGCCCAGGATCAGCAGCAGGGGCAGGGGGCTGCCGGGCAGCTGGAAGCTGCGCGAGGCGGCCTGGTACTGCGTGCCGGCCGGCGTGGCGGGCATCAGCGCCAGGGCGATGGTGGCCACGGCGGCGGCCGCGGCCAGCCAGGCGGCCAGGGTGCCCAGCACCTGGCCCGAGCTGCCGAAGGCCGACACCAGTCCATAGGCCGAGAACAGGGTCATGGCCACGGGCATCACGGCGACGCGGGTCAGGCTGGCGGTGCGGGCCACCAGCTGGCTCGCGCCCAGGGCGACAAGTGCGGCGAGCAGGCCCCAGACCCAGGTGGGGGTCTTCTGCAGGACGGTGCCAAGGGCTTCGGGGTGGTGGATGAGAAGGTCAATGATCATGGCGTTGCTCCGGTGAGGGGGACGAAAAATGGGCGGTGGGTGGGTAGGTGGGTGGTCAGGCGATGCCCAGCTGGCTCCAGAGCCACTGGCCGAGCAGGCGGTTGGGCAGCAGGGTGAAGGCGCCGGCCACGAGGCACGAGCCGACGTAGGTGCCCTGCATGATCCGGCGGTGCGCCGTCACGTTGCCGCGCACCAGGAAGTAGAACGACAGGGCGATCAGGCCCAGGGTGACGGGAACCAGCAGGTGGATCACGCCAAAGCCCGCCAGGCGCGGACCCTTGTCGCCGCTGATGAACACGGCCGATACGGCGACCATCAGCATCAGCGTGACCCAGGCATACCCGGCGGCGCGGTGCAGGCGCGGGCGCTGGTCGCGGCTCCTGCGGGCCCACAGGGCCAGCGGTCCGATGGCGACGGCAGCCAGCGCGGCGGCCATGTGGATGGCGATGACGGGGGTGATCTGCATGGTGGGGCTCCTGGAGGCAGGTTTCAGCGATGGGCGTACTGTGCCGATCGCCTCCCGGACCTGCCACCGGCCTGCGATGAAATGCAGGCGCAATGGAGCGAAATGCAGCGGACCGGAGCGGAATGCAGGTGTTCCGGCGGTCGCCGGGGGCGGGCGGGCAGGGATAATCGGCACTTTTTTGCAGGCCCTCCAGGGCCAAAGGACGCGCGTGGACCTCGTTTTGCTGGCCAAGGCTGCCCTCATGGGCGTGGTCGAAGGCCTGACCGAATTTCTCCCCATCTCATCCACCGGCCACCTGATCCTGGCGGGCTCCCTGCTCGGCTTCGACGATGCCAAGGCCAAGGTGTTCGACATCGCCATCCAGACCGGCGCCATCTTCGCCGTCATCCTGGTCTACTGGCAGAAGATCCGCGCCACCCTGGTGGCCCTGCCGCGCGAGCGCAGCGCGCAGCGCCTGGTGCTCAACGTGCTCATCGGCTTTTTGCCGGCGGTGGTGCTGGGCCTGCTGCTGGGCAAGGCCATCAAGGCGCACCTGTTCATACCGGTGGTGGTGGCCAGCACCTTCATCCTGGGCGGCTTCGTGATCCTGTGGGCCGAAAAGCGCCCGCCGGGCGCCACCCGTATCCATGAGGTAGACGACATGAGCCCGCTCGACGCGCTCAAGGTCGGCCTGGTGCAGTGCCTGGCCATGGTGCCGGGCACCAGCCGCAGCGGCGCCACCATCATCGGCGGCATGCTGCTCGGGCTGTCGCGCAAGGCGGCCACGGATTTCTCGTTCTTTCTGGCCATGCCCACCTTGATCGGTGCCGGGGTGTACAGCCTGTACAAGGAGCGCGCCCTGCTGTCGGTGGCCGACATCCCGATGTTCGCCACCGGGCTGGTGTTCTCGTTCTTCAGTGCCTGGCTGTGCGTGCGCTGGCTGCTGCGCTACATCAGCAGCCACAGCTTCGTGCCGTTTGCCTACTACCGCATCGTGTTCGGCATGGTGGTGCTGATCACGGCCTGGGGCGGGTGGGTGCGCTGGGCCGAATAGCGGGAACGCCCCAGCCATGGGGGGCTGCGAAGGTGATAAGCTGTAACGTGTGGTTGCGTTGTCCTGCAGCGCCCACCCTGCTTTCGCTTGGCCAATAGATGATCCTTGCCCCGGGACTTTCGCCACATGACGCCAGATGAGCCAGAAAGATTGCTCCGCCGTGCCAGGCATTCCGACTGGTCCAAGGACGAGTTGCTCGAACTGATCACCAAGAGTGCGGGCGCCACCCTGGCCGCGGTGGACCGGGGCCTGCAGATGGTCTATGTGAACGAGGAGTACGCGCGCTGGTTCGGCAGTACGCCCGAGCTGCTCGTGGGCAAGACCCTGGTCGACCTGTATGGCGAGCACGACTGTGCCCGCTTCATGCCCTTCGTCGAGCGCGTGCTCAGCGGCGAGCGCGTCCAATACCAGCGGCTGCTGCGCACCCCGTACGGCTTTGACGAGTGGCGCACGATCTGCCTGACGCCCTGGCCCGCACGCAATGGCGTCATCGACGGTTTCATCACCACCGCGCTCGATGTGCATGAACTGCAGGTGACCATGAACGCCCTGCGTGCCGCCAACCAGCGGCTGTCGTCACACATGGAAAACAGCCCCCTGGCGGTGCTGGAGATGGACCAGGACCTGCGCCTGCTGCACTGCTCGCAGCGGGCGGTGCAACTGATGGGCTGGCTCCCCGTGGCGCACCTGGAGGGGCGATCGCTCACGCAGCTGCTGGGCCACACCTCGGACGAAGGCCTGCACGAGGCGCTGCAGCGCCTGCAGGAGGGCCAGGAGGCGCAGAACCGGGCCGAGACCTCCTTCACGCGCCAGGATGGCTCCGAGGTGCACTGCGAGTGGTTCAACTCCGCGCTGACCGACGCCGAAGGGCGGGTGACGTCCATCATGGCCCTGGTGCAGGATGTCTCGGCCAAGATACAGATCGCGCGCCAGCAGCAGTACCTGGCCAACCACGATTCACTGACGGGCCTGTACAACCGCGCGGCCTTCCACAGCCGCCTCGAGCAATCGCTGGCCCGGGTGCGCCACCACGCTGCCGGCTCGGTGGCGCTGCTGTTCATCGACCTCGATGGCTTCAAGCGCGTGAACGACACGGAAGGCCACCGTGCGGGTGACGAGGTGCTGCGCATCGTGGCCCGGCGGCTGGCGGCCACGGTGCGCGGCGAGGACACCATGGCACGGCTCGGGGGCGACGAGTTCCTGGTCATGCTGGACCGCGAGGTCACGCGCGACGTGACCGATGGCATCGGCCAGCGCATCATCGACGCGCTGCAGGAGCCCATGTGGGTGGAGGGCCGCGAGCTGCGCATCGGTGCCAGCATCGGCGTGGCGGTGCACCCCCCGCTCGAGGGGGAGACCGACGCCCTCATGAACCGCGCCGACCAGGCCATGTACGCCGCCAAGCGCGCGGGCAAGGGCCGGCTGCACTACGCGCAGCGCGAGCTGCAGCAGACCTGACCCAGGCCCCTGGGCCCGCCCTGCGGGAACCCCGGGGTGTGGCTGGGCTACGACTCTTTCCTGGGCAGGCGAATGCTCTGCTGGAATTTGAAGAAATTGGTCGGGTCGTACTCCTGCTTGGCCTGCTGCAGGGTCAGGTAGGCGGGGCCCCAGTAGGCCTCTTCGAAATCCTGCAGGCTGGCGTCGGGGTAGTTCTGGTACACGTGCCCGTTCATGAAGGGTTGCACGAGCTTCATGAAACCGGCCAGCCAGGTCTCGGTCTGCGCGCGTTCGGCCGGGTTGCGCCAGAACACGTCCGCCACCAGATCGGCATCCACGCGGCGGTGGATGAAGGCGCTGGCTTCGATGGGGTAGCGGTTGATGGCCCCGCCATAGGGCTCCAGGTAGGCCAGCGACCACTGGTTGGGTGAGGTCAGGAAGTAGTCGATGATGGACTGCCAGTCCGCCGTGGTGAGCGGGCGGCTGATGTAGCCCGAGGCCTTGCTCTCGGCAATGCCATCGGGCAGGTTGTCGGGCAACGAATAGGGGTGGTCTTCGAGCCAGATGTTCATGTCCGGGTAGGTGCCGGTCTGGTCCACCAGCAGCTGGGCGCTGGGGATGTCCAGGAGCGGGGCGATCGCCTGCAGGCCGGCCTCGCGCGTACCGCAGAACATGCCCTGCACCATGGCCACCGGCTTGCCGCCGTAGTAGCCCAGGTTCATCATGTAGCCGAGCGCGTCGGGCGCACCGCTTTGCATGTAGCGCTGCTGCATCATGGTCAGAACGTTGGCGGCCTGGGACATGTCCCAGCCGATGGACCAGGCCCACACGGTGTCCAGCGGCACCATGCTGTAGGTGACCTGCAGCAGCACGCCGAAGTTGCCGCCCGTGCCCCCGCGCATCGACCAGTACAACAGGGGGTTCTCGCTCTCGCTGGCGTTCACGATGCTGCCGTCGGCCAGTGCCACGCGCAGCGACTCCACCAGGTCGCTCTGGATGCCGTAGCGCCGCGAGGTGTAGCCGTAGCCCCCGCCCTGCACGAAGCCGCCCACGCAGACGCTGCCGCAGGCGCCTGTGGGCACATGCCAGCCGGTGTGGTTCATGGCGCCGTTGAAGTGGTCGAAGTCGGTGCCCGGCCGCACGTACACGCGCTGGTTCTGCGGGTCCAGCACCACGCCCTGGATGTCGCTCAGGTCGATCACCATGCCGTTGTTGACCGAGTAGCCGGCCGTGCTGTGGCCGCCGCAGCGCACGGCCACGGGCACCTTGTACTTGCGCGCCACGGCCAGGCACTCGATCACGTCGTTCTCGACCGCGCAGTAGACGATGATCTTGGGGAACGACTGGAAGGCGGGGTTCGATTCCTGGCGTGCCGTGTTGTAGTCGGGGCTCGATGGCAGCACCACCCGGCCCACCAGCATGTGCTCCAGATGGGCCAGCGATTCCAGCGCGATGGCGGTGTCGGAGGTCTCGCCGGCGTCTCCCGCC
Organism: Acidovorax sp. GW821-FHT09B03; assembly: GCF_059418305.1. Classification (NCBI taxonomy): domain Bacteria; kingdom Pseudomonadati; phylum Pseudomonadota; class Betaproteobacteria; order Burkholderiales; family Comamonadaceae; genus Acidovorax; species Acidovorax sp. GW821-FHT09B03. The sequence goes on along the minus strand of NZ_JBWKPP010000004.1, from coordinate 86,444 downwards.
GCATCGGCTGCCGAGGCGGCCAGGGCATGGAATTGCGCGACGCGCGCGGCTTTGGCAATGCGGGCGGGACTTTTGCGATGGGCCATGGCTCAGGATCCGTACAGAGGTTGCGAGGTCTCCTGTGTACCGGAACGCCCAGCGTTTGACCAGCAATGGATTCCCCAAGTGCCCGCAGGCCCTGCCGACCCTATGCCGATGACAGTGCCAGGTCCCCGGTATTGCGGCGCAGGCAGAACTTGCCGCTCTGCTTGCCGCTGTACATGGCGGCATCGGCGAGCTTGAGCAGGCCGGCGGCATCGCTGCTGTCGTCGGGTGCGATGGCGTAGCCCACGGTCAGGCCCACATGGACCTGGATGCTCCCCAGCGAGAACGGCAGGCGGAAGGCCTCGAGCAGCTTGAGCCCCAGCTCCTGCGCCTGCTGGGCGCTGCCCAGGTGCCCGGCCATCACCACGAACTCGTCGCCGCCCAGGCGCGCGACCACGTCGCTTTGCCGCACGTGGCCCTGCAGGCGGCGCGTCACGGCCACCAGCAGTTCGTCGCCGACATCGTGGCCGTGCTGGTCGTTCACGGGCTTGAAGCCATCGAGATCCATCATGTAGACGGCCAGCAGGTCGCCCTTGCTGCTGCGGGGCAGGGCGGCTGCGAGGGCCATGTTCAGGCCGCGGCGGTTGGGCAGGCCGGTGAGCGGGTCGGTGTGGGCCAGCGAATGCATGGCGTCGCGCTCGCGGTTGGCATGCAGCGCTTCCAGCTGCAGGGCGTGCGTGCGCAGGCCCAGCACGCGCATGAACAGCAACATGTCGATGGTGGCGCCGAACTGGAAGGAGTGCAGCGTCCAGAAGTTGACCGGTACCCAGCCGTTGATGACGCCGATCATCACCGCCGTGGTCACGAAGTAGATCAGCCAGGCCGCCAGCAGGCTGGTGCCCACGCCGTCGCCTGCGAGGGCCTTGCGCACCGCGCCCGGGATGCCCATGAGCGCGGGCACCAGGCCCAGGATGCTCACGATGGCGGCAATGGCGCGGGTGCTCAGCACATCCAGGCTGTAGGCGATGCCCAGCACCACGCACAGCGCGGCGCCGCAGCGCATGGCGCGCAGGAAGCGGCTCTTGGGCTGGTCCCCCGCCAGGGCCTGGCTGATGAACAGGAAGGACCCGCAGGTGGCCAGCAGCGCCGAGAGGCCCGCCGCATGCTCGGTGAACCACAGGCTGTTGCTCCACAGGTACTGCCGGCCAATGCCGAACAGGTGCAGCGAAAACATCAGGCTGCCCGTGATCAGCAGCGCGTAGAAGATGAACAGCGGCTCGCGCAGGCTGGTCCACTGGGCCAGGCTGTAGATCAAAAGGCACAGCGCCAGGCCGGTGAGCACGCCCTGCAGCATCTGCTCGTCCACCGCGGTGGCAAGCATGGCCGACGACTTGTTGAGCGTGATGGGCAGGATCATGGCCGCCCGGGTTTCCACGCGCATCAGCAGTTCGTAGGCCTGGCCTGGCAGCAATTCGAGCGCCACGGCATGCGAGCGGCTTTGCAGCGGCCGCTCCGAGTACGGCTGCAGGCTGCCCAGCACGACGTGCCTGGTCACATGGCCCGCGCTGAGAACGTAGACGTCGACCCGGTTCAGGTCGGGGTGGTTGATGTCCAGCGTCCAGCGGCCGTCGGAGGTCAGGTGCACCGCCAGCGGCGCGCGCAGCCAGATGGCGTCCGAGCGCACGCCCAGCGTGGCGCCCCGGGAGGGCGGGGGCACGAAGTCACCGGCACGGGCCTGCACCTCCTCCAGGCCGAGCTTGAGCGTGGGATCGGAGAGCATGCGCACCGCCGGCCATACCTCGATCGACGCGGCGCTGTCGTGCAGCACCAGGGGCTGCGCCGAATGGGCCTTGCCTGCGCCGGCCAGCAGGCCCAGCAGCAGCACCAGGCATGCCGCGGCCCTCCACCAGCTGCGCAGTGCGGGCAGCGGGTGGGCGTGGGGGTGGTGCAACAGGGCTCGCATGGTCGTCAGGAGGCGAGGGCAACGGCACCATCGCCACGCAGCAGGCAGTGCTTGCCGGTCTGCTTGCCCTTGTACATCGCGGCGTCGGCCTTGCCGATGAGCTCGCGCACATCCTTGCCGTCGAAGGGGGCCAGCACGTAGCCGATGGTCAGGCCCACGTGCAGGCGCAGGTTGCGCAGCGTGAACGGCTCGCTGAACGCATGCAGCAGGCCTTCACCGATCTCCCGGGCCTGCTCGGGCCGCGTCAGCTGGGGAGCCAGGATGATGAATTCGTCACCGCCCGGGCGGGCCACCAGGTCGGTCTGGCGCCGCACGTTGGCCGACAGGCGCTGCCCCACCGCCACCAGCAGCTCATCGCCCACGTCGTGGCCGTGCGTGTCGTTGACGGGCTTGAAGCCGTCCAGGTCCAGCAGGAACACCGCCACCATGCGCTCGGGCGCGCACTGCTGGAGTGCCGAGTTCAGCGCGATCTGCATGCCGCGGCGGTTGGGCAGGCCCGTGAGCGGGTCGGTGTGGGCCAGCGAGCGCATGGCATCGCGCTCGCGCAGGGCATCGAGCGTGGCGCGGCGCAAGGCCTCCGAGCGCAGCCCCAGCACGCGCAGGAAGAGCAGCATGTCCACGGTGGCACCGAGCTGGAAGGCATGCAGAGTCCAGAAATTCACCGGCACCCAGCCCTGGACCAGGGCGGCCATCATGAGGGCGGCGGCGCCGTAGACGGTCCATGCCACCAGCAGCGTGGCACCGATGGGGTCTCCCCGGCGCGCCTGGCGCAGCGCGGCGGGCAGGCTCAGCAGGCTCGGCGCCATGCCGAACAGGCTCATGAAGAGGGTGGCTGCCTTGACGCTCAGCAGGTCGAAGGCGAAGGCCAGGCATACCAGGGCCGTGAGTGCGGCGCCGCCCTGCATGGTGCGGGCATAGCGGCCGTGCGGGGCGTCGCCCGCCATGGCGTGCCGGAGAAAGAGGAAGGAACCTGCCAGCGCCACCAGGCCGAAGATGATGGCCCCGTGCAATTCCATCCACACACTGCCCGGCCAGAGGAACTGCACGCCGATACCGAAGAACTGCAGGGAAAAGCCGGCACTGCCCAGCACCACCAGCGCATAGCAGGCGAACAGGCGGTCGCGCTGGCCCACCCACTGGAGCAGGCTGTACAACAGCAGCCAGAAGGCCAGGCCGTTGAGCAGGCCCTGCAGCATCTGCTCGCGCAGGGCCATCTTCAGGCGGTAGGGGGCTTCGCTGACCGTGATCGGCAGGATCATCGGCCCCGGCGTGCGCACACGGATCAGCACCTCGTACGCCTGCCCGGCCTGCAGGTTCAGGGCCAGGCCCGGCGTCCGGCTGGCGCCCGCGGCCTTGCCGGGCGCGCGCAGGTAGCCCAGCAGCGCCTGCTGCAGCACCTGGCCCTGGCTGGTCAGGTAGATGTCGACCTCCTGCAGGGCGCCGTAGTCGAGGTTGACGATCCACTGGTTCGTGGGGGCCTCGGGCACGGCCAGCGGAATGCGCAGCCAGATGGCCTCCTTGTGCGCTCCGATCGAGCCGCCGCGGCGGGGCGGCTCCTCGAAGCGGTCGAGTCTGCCCAGCATGTCGCTGGCCGTGAGTTCGCGCGAGGCATCGGCCTGCAGGGTGGCCACGCTCCAGGCGTCCAGGCTCTGGGCGTCGGGGCTGAGCACCAGCGGCGTGGCGGCACGCGCCGGCAGCCCCTGGAGCATGAGCAGGCACAGCACCGCGATGGCCGCCATCGAACGCATGAACCCGTGCAGCACGCTCATCGGGTGTCCAAAGGGCTGGCCAGCCGCCCAGGGCCTGTCGTGCGCCATCGGGGTGGCGCTGGCAGCCGGTGCCAGGCATCGGCAATGCGAAGGAGCAGGGCGCTGGACATGGTGGTCAGGGGGCTGAGCGCAAGGTCGGTGACTGCAGGCCTGGGTGGCTTGGGCTGACCAGTATGCCTCTGGAACGGGATCCCCGGGCACACAGCGTGCCAACCAGGGGGGCGGGGCTCGTCAGGCGCATGGAGATCAGGCCGGCAGTGCCATGTTGGCATCGTTGCGGATCAGGCAATGCTTGCCGCGTTGCTTGCCCTGGTACATGGCGGCGTCGGCCAGGCGGATCAGTTCGCGGGGCTCGGCGGCATCGATGGGAGCCAGGGCATAGCCGATGGTCAGGCCCACATGCATCTGCAGGTGGCTCATCACGAACGGCTCCCGGAACGCGTGCAGCAGCGCGTTGCCCAGATCCTCGGCCTGCTCGGCACGGACCAGGTCGGCGGCCATGATGATGAATTCGTCGCCCCCGAGGCGCGCCACCACATCGGTCTTGCGACGCACATGGTCCTGCAGCCGGTGGCTCACGGCCACCAGCAGGTCGTCGCCCACGTCGTGGCCATGCAGGTCGTTGATGGGCTTGAAGCCGTCGAGGTCCAGCAGGTACACCGCCACCAGGCGGTTGGGCGCGCACAGCGAGATGGCCGAGTTCAGCGCCAGCTGCAGGCCGCGCCGGTTGGGCAACCCCGTGAGCGCATCGGTATAGGCCAGGGCCCGCATGGCGTCGCGTTCGCGCAGCGCATCGTCGGTGGCGGTGCGCAGCGCATCGGTGCGCAGGGCCAGCACGCGCAGGAAAAGCAGCATGTCCACCGTGGCGCCGATCTGGAAGGAGTGCAGGGTCCAGAACGACAGCGGGGTCCAGCCCTGCACCAGGCCCACCATCACGGCGGCCGCGACGAAGTAGGCGATCCAGGCGGCCAGCAGCGTGGTGCTCACGGTGTCGCCCTGGCGCACCCGCTTCAAGGCCAGCGGCAGGCTCAGGAGCGAAGGCAGCGGGCCGAAGATGCTCAGGAAGGCCGTGGCCTGCCGGGTGTCGATCAGGTCGGTGAGGAAGGCCAGGCCCACCAGGCCGCACAACATGGCTCCGCCGCGCATGATGGCCAGGAAGCGGCTGCGCGGATTGTCTCCCGCGAGCGCATAGCCCATGAACAGGAACGAAGCCCCCAGGGCCAGCAGCCCGGCGGCGCTGGCGGCGTGGACCTCCATCCAGTGGTTGTTGCTCCATAGGAACTGGCTGCCGATGCCGAAGAACTGGATCGAAAAGCCTGCGCTGCCGACCACCAGCAGGGCATAGAAAAGGAACAGCTTTTCGCGCTGGCTGGCCCACTGGGTCAGGCTGTAGACCACCAGGCACAGGGCCAGGCCGGCCAGCAGGCCTTGCAGCATCTGCTCGCGCAATGCCAGCGGCAGCAGCACCGGGGCCTTGCTGACCACCAGCGGCACGATCATCGCGCCCCCGGTGCGCACGCGCACCAGCAGCTCGTACTGCTGGCCGGGCTGCAGGTTCAGCATCATCGACGGCGTGCGCCCGCGCAGCGGCCGGTCGGAGAAGGGGCGCAGATTGCCCATCAGGGCCTGCTGGACCACCGCGCCGTCCGAGGCGAGGTAGACGTCCACCTCGTTGAGCACGGGGTAGTCGATGCTCAGGATCCAGGGATGGGCCGGCGCCTGGGCCACCGACAGCGGCACGCGCAGCCATACCGCATCCTGGCGCACGCCCAGGGTGCCTTCCGCCCCGGTAGGACTGGTGAATTCGGGCAGGCGCGCCAGCATGTGCTGTACCGTGAGGTGCCGGCTGGCGTCGGGCAGCACGCGCACATGGGGCCAGGCGTTCACCGAAGGTTGTTTTTCGTCCAGCACCAGCGGCTGCACGGCCGGGGCTGCCGCTGCGGCCAGCGCCGGCCAGAGCAGGGCCAGGGCCAGCCAGGCCATCCACCACCGCCATGCGCCGCGCCACGCAGGCGGCGGGCCTGCGTGTCCTGCCGGTGGGCGGCGGGAGGCGATGGGGTGGCGGGCCATGGGGCTACGCCGTCTCCTGCGCCGTGGCAGCAGGCTGGGGGGCGGCGGCGGCCGCCGGGCGGGCGCTGGCGGCCAGCTTCAGGCTCCAGGTGCCGTGCGTGGTCAGGCGGTCCTCGATGCGGTTGATCCACTTCGGTACATGGGGGTCGTCGCTCCAGTTGTGCACCACCCCGTCCACCTGGTTGAGCAGCTCGCTGGGCAGCTGCAGCGGCCGGGTCTGGCTCATCAGCACGCGGCTCATGAAGTGGTAGCCCAGGATGCGCGTGAGCGTGCGCACGATGGAAAAGCGCGGCAGCAGCAGGCGCAGCACCCAGTCGACGACCCGGGCCACCAGCAGCACGCCCCAGAACAGCAGGGCCGAGGACCAGGGCACGGGCTGGGTCAGGCCCAGGTCGCCCGCCGTGGCCTTGCCGCACAGGAAGCGCGTCATCAGCTGCGGAAAGGGCTTGGCGATGTTCCAGGGGATGGAGTTGGCCATGGTGGCCATGAGTGCCTGCCCCAGGCCGGGCCGCGGGTCGGGGCTCACCGGCTCGGCGCGGCCACGGGCCTGCATGCGGGCCATCAGTTCCTTGCCCTCGTCCATGGTCTCGACCATCAGCCCGCGCTCAATGCCCAGGATGTGGCCGACCACATTCCAGGCGTGCAGGTAGGCCTCCTCGTCATGCGCCGGCAGGCCGATGCCCAGGCGGCGCATGCTGCGCAGGAACACATAACCGAAGGTGAGCAGCGTGTAGGCCAGCTCTTCCTGGTTGCAAGGCAGGCCGTCGTCGGCCAGGTCCCAGCCGCGTGCGAACAGCGCCTGGTACATGCTGGGCTGGGGCGGCAGGCCCGGCAGCCCGCCCAGCTTGCCCGCGCCGACGATGTTCGGCTGCGCCAGCAGGTCCTTCACGGCCGATTCGGGCGTGCCGCGCAGGATCAGGTTGCGGATGGTGGCGTGGATCAGGCGCACCTTGAGGATCTGTGCCACACCGGCACCGTCCGGGCGGGTCAGCCCGCCGTGCATCATCACCGGGAAGATCATGGCCGCCGTGGAGCGGATGCGGTACTCGGTGTGCTGCTCGAGCTGGCCCGCGGTGTGCAGCACGCTCGACAGGTCGGGGATCACATAGCACTCGGGCAGGCTGGCGCAGAACAGCAGGATGCACGAGAGTGCGCCATGGTCGAAGAAGATCTTCTCGGCGCGCTCGATCTTGCGCGCGTCGGCCCATTCGGGCAGTACCTGGCCCTGGGCCAGGTAGTCCTGCAGCGCATCGGCCATCTCCTTGGTCACGCCGTCGCCCGTGGCCTTCCAGCCGTCGATGCTGGCGTTGGTGGTCCAGTCGCCGAACAGGTGGTTGACGGTCTTGATGTGCGCCCACTGCGGCGCAGTGGGCGGGGGCAGCTGTGCTGGCCAGGGGCCCAGGATGGCGTCGATGGTTTTGTCGGCCAGCGGATCGGCATGCTGCTGCATGGAGGCCAGGGCCGCATCGGAAATGGCCGGCGTGGGGTTCTTGCTCATCAGACGGCCTTCAGCTGGTTGCGCCAGCGCTGCAGGCCGGCGAGGGCGCACAGCAGCGGGATGCCCATGGCAAACGGGGCGATGGACTTGATTTCCACCGGATGGCCCAGGAACACCTGGAACACGATGCCGGCGCTGTAGATGCCAAGCGGCACGGTGGCGTGGCGCGGCAGGAAGTTGACCGAGCCGGCCTTGAGGGGCATCTTGCGCGTGGCAAAGCGGAAGGCGCACAGGATGCAGAAGCTCACGAAGACCCAGCCGAAAAAGCCCTGCACTGTCTCGCCGAACCAGGCGCCATCGGTCTTGGTCATGATCCAGGCCTTGAGCACGTACACCAGGTAGGGGTCGGCACCCAGGTCGAAGGCGGTGACGATCATCGCCGCCAGGAACGAGAGGAAGACCGCATTGCCCACCCCGGGCGCGCCATCGACCGGCGCCTGCCAGACGATGAGGTTGCTGATCACATAACCGGCATAGGTCAGCGCGAACCACATCATCGGGATGACCACGGGCACGCCGACGAAGCGCAGGCCCAGCACCTCGGTATAGGTGTAGCTGCCGAAGAACCAGCCGTGGGTGCTGCCCATCTGCTCGGCGAACCAGCCAAGGGAGACAGAAATCGCCAGGAAGCGCAGCGCGGCGGACGCCCCGAGGAGCCGCGTGGCACTGGCCCAGGTGGCGGCGAACATCAGCACCGAGGCAATGGCGATGGCCAGGGTGACGGCTTTACCGGGGCCGATGGAGGTGTAGATCAGTCCGGCGGATACCAGCCCGAAGATCAGCACCGGCAGGCGGACGGTCAGCAAATTGGAAGCAGGCATGAATCATGTACACGCTGTTACAAAACCCCAGTGTAGGGGATTGTTGCGACACATCCCCCGCTTTTTTGACCTGAGAATCCGCCAACAGCGCGCTTTTCCCCCTCTATTTATCGGTTCACGCATTGTGGTGCCAATTGCGCGGACCCGTGAATAGACAGGAATGATTAGAGGCCCGCCCATTCAGGGGGCGCTCCATGTGCAAAAAAGCCGGGCCCCCGCTGCAGGAGGCCGGTGCAGCGGGTTAGCCGCGCCCCGCCACGGCGGCCAGGTTCAGCAGCGAGGCCTCGATGGCGGCGGCCGTGGCCTGGGGCTGCTCCATGGGAAACAGGTGGCTGCCGTCGAGCATCATGGTGCGCCCTTCGGTGATGCGCAGCGTCATGGCCATGCCCACCTGCTTCATTTCTTCGGAGTCGCGCCCGCCGATGAAGGCCGCGGGGCACTGCAGCGGGTGCCTGGCGAGCAGGCGGCCCAGGTTGTGGGGCAGGGTGTTGTAGATGGCGGTCTCCACCGCACGGTCGAAGCCCAGCACGCGCTTGCCGTCCTGGTCGGCCAGGCCATGGGTGATGTAATCCTGCAACACTTCGGGGTGCCAGCGCGCAAACGCCTTCTTGCGGCGAAAGTGCTCCAGGGCTTCCTCGTTGCTGGCCCAGGAAAAGCGCCGCTGCCGGCTGACCTTGCCGGGCGAGATGGAGCCCACGACCTGGGTGCGCTTGGCGACGTCCAGGGCATTGGCGCGCCAGCCGCCGATCAGCGGCGAGTCGATGAGCAGCACGCCGCGCACCAGGTGCGGGTGGCGCGCCGCCGCCATCACGCTCAGGAAACCGCCCAGCGAGTGCCCGACCAGGAACACCGGCTCCCCCAGGCGCTGCACCTGCGCACCGGCAAAGTCGGCCAGGTGCTGCACCAGGAGCGGCCAGTTGTTGGACACCGGGTACTGGGGTTCATGCCCGAAGCGCTCCACTGCGCTGATGTCGAAGCCGCGTTGCCGCAGGAGCTTGAAGAGAAGGCGGTAGGTGCCCGCAGGGAAACTGTTGGCGTGCGAGAAGACGATCGGGAGCATGGATGGCGGGAAGTCCGGGGCGCGCGCGGGTGCGCCGGGCGATCAGCGCCCGGCCGCCTGCGTGCACCCTCAGATGAGTTTGTCCAGGTGGTTGGTGATCTTCTTGAGCGGCTTGCTGCGCGACGGGTTGACCATGATGGGCACGGTCGTGTCGCCGCCGCCCCAGGCGGGATCTTCGATGCTGTCGAACACCTGGCGCAGCTTCTGGCCCCAGCTGTCGTGCAGCATGCGGAAGTAGGGGTTGTGCTCGTCGATGCAGATGATCTTGTCGGTGGCGAAGCGGTCCACCTCATAGACCACCAGGTCCAGCGGCAGGCCCACCGAGAGGTTGGACTTGAGCGTGCTGTCCATGGACACCAGGGCGCACTTGGCGGCCTCGTCCAGCGGGGTCTCGGGGGTGAGCACGCGGTCGAGCACGGGCTTGCCGTACTTGGACTCGCCGACCTGGAAGTAGGGCGTCTCGGACGTGGCCTCGATGAAGTTGCCGGCCGAGTACACCTGGAACAGGCGCATGCCCTCGTCCTTGATCTGGCCGCCGAAGACCATGGACACGTTGAAGTCCACGCCCGAGCGCTTGAGCGCCGCGCCATCGCGCTCGTGCACATGGCGCACGGCGGCACCCAGCACGCGCGCGGCATCGAACATGCTTTTGGCGTTCCAGATGGTGATCGGCTCTTCCTCGTCGCGGTCGATGATCTGCTCGGTCTGCAGGATCTCGCGCACCGATTGCGAGATCGACAGGTTGCCGGCGGACAGCAGCACCATGAAGCGGTCGCCCGCCTTCTCGTACAGCATCATCTTGCGGAACGAGCTGATCTGGTCCAGGCCCGCATTGGTGCGGGAATCGGACAGGAAAACCAGCCCGGCATTGAGTTTGATGGCGACGCAATACGTCATGGAAAGCTTAGGTCGGCAAAAAGGGAAGCATTGTGGGGCGCCTTCGACGCAGCGAAGGACTCTGTGACCTGCGCAGCCTGGTGTTTCAAAAACAATAGCAAACGTGCCAGCAAGTGCCGCAGAAAAGTCTGATTTTATGGCCAATCGTACGGCCTGGGCTTTTCTGCGGGCCAAGCCCCCGTTCCAGGGGGCCATATCCGACACCGCCACGGCGTGTTTTCCGACAAGGCCTGGCGGGCCGTTCCTTACTATCATTCACAAATCACACCTGAAAGCAGCATCTTGTTCCACTTTCCTACCCTTGCACACCCTGCGCTCCTGTCGCGCAGCGTTCTCCTGGCTGCGGCCGTTTCGCTGACCGCCTGCGGAGGCGGGGACAGCAAGAGCGACGGGGGAGGTGACACGACCCCGCCGCCGGTCGCCACGGCCGGCGAACTCAAGTCGGCTGCGCTGCTCAACACCATCACGCCAGCCCAGATCACCGAGGCCCTCGCCAAGGACGCCTCCAAGGTGCAGGGCATCGTGCCGCGCTACTCCGTCACCTCCTACCGGCTGGAGTACATCACCTCCGACGCCCAGGGCCGCGAGGTGCGCGCCTCGGGCCTGGTCAGCGTGCCCGTCAAGGCCTTGGGTGCGCGCAGCCCCGTGCTGGGCTACCAGCATGGCACCATCTTCACGAGCGCCGAGGCGCCCAGCAACAACGCCGTGGGCTCCGAGGTGGCGGTGGTGATGGCCTCGCTGGGCTACATCGTGGTGGCGCCGGACTACGTGGGCTATGGCGTCTCCAAGGGCACGCCCCACCCTTACCTGCTATCGGCCCCCACGGCCGCCGCCACGCTGGACATGCTTACGGCCGCCCGCACCTGGCGCGGCCAGGGCAATGCGGCCGACAACGGCCAATTGTTCCTGACCGGTTATTCCGAGGGCGGTTACGCCACCATGGCCGCCCACCGCACGCTGCAGGCCGGTACGGCACCCGAGCGCCAGGCGCTGCGCATGGTGGTGACGGGCGCGGGCCCCTACAACGTGCAGGCCACGCTCGACGGGCTGGTGAATGTGGTGCGCGATCGCGAGCCCGTGATCGGCGCGCTGATCAACCCCGGCTTTTTGCGCTACCTGGGCGGCAGCGTGCAGCGCGAGGTGCGGCGCCTGCTGCTGCGCGCCCTGCTACCCGGCGATGCCGACGTGAGCTTCGACAACCAGTTCATCGACAACTTCCTGGCCGATGACGTGCAGGCCGTGGCCCGCGTGAGCAGCGTGCACGACTGGAAGCCCCAGGTCCCCGTGCGCCTGTACCACGGCCGCGACGACGTCACCGTGCCCTATGGCAGCTCGGTCACTACCTTGCAGGCCATGCGCGCCCAGGGCGCGGGCGACCTCGTGACCCTGACCGACTGCGCCGCCGTGCCTTCGAGCCACGTCGGCTGCGTGCCGCCGTTCATCAACTTCATGCTGGGGCAACTGGCCCCGCTGGCGCAGGACCTCTGACGCTTGGCTGCATGCCGCCCCGGGGCAGGGCGGCATCTTCAGCCCTCCTCGCCCCCGGGGGCCTCGCCAAGCCGCGCGATCACCGCATCGAGCGTGGCGTACAGCTGCGCGATGAACTCCACCCCCATCTCCTCTTCCAGCGCACGGTAGGTCGCCTCGATCGTGGGCGCTAGCCGGGCCGCCAGCGCCTTGCCCTGGGGCGTCACCGACACCATCACCCGGCGCTGGTCATGCTCCAGCCGCTCGCGCAGCACCAGGCCCAGGTCCGCCATGCGCGCCAGGATGCCGGCCAGGCTCGGGCTCGACAGGCGGCAGATGTCGCCGATCTGGCGCGGCTCCAGCGGCCCGTGGTCGAGCAGGGCGCGCACCACACGCCATTGCTGCTCGGTCAGGCCGACGGTGTGAAGAATGGGCCGAAAGCGTGCGAAGACGCTTTCGCGCGCCTGCAGGAACAGGAGCGGCAGGTTGCGGTGGACCAGTTGCGGCGGTGGGGAATCCATGGGGCGAAATCATCCTCGAAAGCAGGCGTGCCGGTCACCAGCGTTGCGGCACCCCTCGGTACAAACCCGAAGAAAAAGGAGCCGCTGGGCCGTTGACTTACTCGCATGTTAGTAAATAAACTACTCACATGTTAGCAATGTACCAGACCCTGCAGTGTGCTCCGTACCGGATGGAGTTCGACGTCGCGCCCTTTCGCCTGTCCGGCGTCGTCTATGGCGCCCTGCTCAACCATGCGCCCGCCCTGGCCGCCATGGATGCGGCCGCCCACCAGCCGCCGTACAAGGCGCCGCCCCTTGCACCGGTGCTGTACATCAAGCCGCGCAACACGCTGGCTGGCCATGGCGATGCCATCGTGGTGCCGCAGGACGAGCCGGAGCTCGAAGTGGGTGCCAGCCTGGGCATCGTGATCGGCCGCACCGCCTGCCGCGTGCCCGAGGGCCAGGCGCTGGAGCATGTGGCCGGCTACACCATCGTGGGCGACATCAGCGTGCCGCACGGTTCGTTCTACCGCCCCTCGATCCGCTTCAAGGCGCGCGACGGCTTTTGCCCCATCGGCCCCCGCGTGGTGCCGCGCAGCGAGATCGCCGACCCCGATGCGCTTGCGGTGCAGGTCCACGCCGATGGCGCCCTGGTGCATGCCACGAGCACGGGCGGGCGCATTCGCCCGGTGGCCCGGCTGCTGGCCGAGGTCAGTGAGTTCATGACCCTTTCGCCCGGCGACGTGCTGCTGCTGGGCGCCTCGGCCGGGGCGCCGCGTGTGCGGGCGGGGCAGCAAACCCGTATCGAGATCGACGGCCTGGGCCAGCTCGACAACCATTTCGTTGCCGAAGGAGCTCTTCCATGAAGAAGGCCAGGGTTGCCTACGCAGGTGCCATCCATGAGGCCATGCCCCACGGAGAAAAGATCCGCCTGGCCGATGGCCGGGTGGTGGCCGAGGACGCCGTGGTCTGGCTGCCGCCCTTCGAGGTCGGCACCACCATTGCGCTGGGGCTCAACTATGCCGACCACCTCAAGGAGCTGTCGGGCGAGCTCACCGTCACCGCCAAGGACGAGCCGCTGGTGTTCCTCAAGGGCCCGGGCACGCTGATCGGCCACCGTGGCCAGACGCGCCGCCCGGCAGGCGTGGCCTTCATGCACTACGAGTGCGAACTGGCCGTGGTGATCGGCCAGACCGCGCGCCATGTCGCCAAGGCCGACGCCCTGCAGCATGTGGCCGGCTACACCGTGTGCAACGACTACGCGATCCGCGACTACCTGGAGAACTGGTACCGCCCCAACCTGCGCGTGAAGAACCGCGACACCTGCACCGTGCTCGGCCCCTGGTTCGTGGACGCGGCCGACGTGCCCGACCCGCACGACCTCACGCTGCGCACCCTGGTCAACGGCCAGCTGACCCAGCAGGGCCACACCGGCAACATGGTCAACGACATCCCCGAGCTGATCGCCTACCTGAGCAGCTTCATGACGCTGCGCGCGGGCGACGTGATCCTGACCGGCACGCCCGAGGGCGTGGTCAACGTCGACGTGGGCGACGAGGTGGTGTGCGAGATCGACGGCATCGGCCGCCTCGTCAACACCATCGTGGGCGACGAAGCCTTCGGCATCTAATCAACATCTGGAGACCTGATCCCATGCGCATAGACCACCTGATCGCAGGCAAACCCGTAGCGGGCCGCGAGTACTTCGAGACCGTCAATCCTGCCACGCAAGAGGTGCTGGCCGAAGTCGCCAGCGGCGGCGCGGCCGAGGTGAACGCGGCCGTGGCCGCCGCCAAGGACGCCTTCCCCGCCTGGGCCGGCCTGCCCGCGCCCGAGCGCGCCAAGCTCATCCGCAAGCTCGGCGACCTGATCGCGGCCGAGGTGCCGCAGATCGCTGCCACCGAAACGCGCGACACCGGCCAGGTCATCGCCCAGACCGGCAAGGCGCTGATCCCGCGCGCGGCCGACAACTTCTACTACTTCGCCGAGATGTGCACCCGCGTGGACGGCCACACCTACCCCACGCCCACGCACCTCAACTACACGCTGTTCCACCCCGTGGGCGTGTGCGCGCTGATCTCGCCGTGGAACGTGCCCTTCATGACCTCCACGTGGAAGGTGGCTCCGGCGCTGGCCTTCGGCAACACGGCGGTGCTCAAGATGAGCGAGCTGTCGCCGCTCACGGCCGCGCGCCTGGGCCAGCTGGCGCTCGAAGCCGGCATCCCGGCCGGCGTGCTCAACGTGGTGCACGGCTTCGGCAAGGAGGCCGGCGAGCCGCTGTGCGCCCACCCCGACGTGCGCGCCATCTCCTTCACCGGTTCCACCGCCACAGGCAACCGCATCGTGCAGGCGGCGGGCCTGAAAAAGTTCAGCATGGAACTGGGCGGCAAGAGCCCCTTCGTGGTCTTCGACGATGCGGACCTGGACCGCGCGCTCGACGCCGCCGTGTTCATGATCTTCTCGAACAACGGCGAGCGCTGCACCGCGGGTTCGCGCATCCTGGTGCAGAAGTCGATCTACGCCGACTTTGCCGAGAAGTTCGCGGCGCGCGCCCGGCGCATCACCGTGGGCGACCCGATGGATGACAGGACCATCATCGGCCCCATGATCAGCCCGGCCCACCTGGCCAAGGTGCGCAGCTACATCGAACTGGGCCCGAAGGAAGGCGCCACGCTGCTGTGCGGCGGGCTGGAGGCGCCCGAGCTGCCAGCCCATCTGCACAAGGGCAACTTCGTGCGGCCCACCGTGTTCGCCGATGTGGACAACCGCATGCAGATCGCGCAGGACGAGATCTTCGGCCCCGTGGCCTGCCTGATCCCGTTTGCCGACGAGGCCGAGGCCATCCGCCTGGCCAACGACACGCAGTACGGCCTGTCGAGCTATGTGTGGACCGAGAACATCGGCCGTGCCCACCGCGTGGCTGCGGGCATCGAGGCCGGCATGTGCTTCGTCAACAGCCAGAACGTGCGCGACCTGCGCCAGCCCTTCGGCGGCACCAAGGGCAGCGGCACCGGGCGCGAGGGCGGCAGCTGGAGCTACGAGGTGTTCCTGGAGCCCAAGAACGTCGCCGTCTCGCTGGGCAGCCACCACATTCCACACTGGGGAGTCTGAGCATGGGTACCCTCGCCCTCGCGGCCAAGATCACGCATGTGCCGTCCATGTACCTGAGCGAGCTCGACGGCCCGCGCAAGGGCTTTCGCCAGGCGGCCATCGACGGCCACGTGGAGATCGGCCGGCGCTGCCGCGAACTGGGCGTGGACACCATCGTCGTGTTCGATACGCACTGGCTGGTGAATGCCAATTACCACATCAACTGTGCGCCGCGCTTCGGGGGCGTGTACACCAGCAACGAGCTGCCGCACTTCATCAGCAACCTGCCCTACGCCTTCCCGGGCAACCCCGAGCTGGGCCAGTTGCTGGCAAAGGCCTGCTGCGCCCAGGGCGTGGAGACGCTGGCCCACCCAGCGACCACGCTGGCGCCCGAGTACGGCACCCTGGTGCCCATGCGCTACATGAATGCCGACCAGCACTTCAAGGTGGTCTCGGTCTCGGCCCTGTGCCAGGTGCATTACCTCAACGACAGCGCACGCCTGGGCTGGGCCATGCGCCAGGCCATCGAGGAGCAGTACGACGGCACCGTGGCCATCCTGGCCAGCGGCAGCCTGAGCCACCGCTTCGCGCAGAACGGCACGGCGCCCGACTTCGCCACGAAGATCTGGAGCCCCTTCCTCGAGACGCTGGACCACCGCGTGGTCGAGATGTGGCAGGCGGGCGACTGGGCCACCTTCTGCGCCATGCTGCCCGAGTACGCAGCCAAGGGCCATGGCGAGGGCTTCATGCACGACACGGCCATGCTCATGGGTGCGCTGGGCTGGTCGGACTACACCGGCCGCGCCGAGGTGCTCACGCCGTACTTCGGTGCCTCGGGTACGGGGCAGATCAATGCCGTGTTCCCGGTCACGCCGCAGACGGGTGCTGCGGTGCCCGGGCCGCAGGCATCGGCGGGTGGCCAGCCATCGGCCGGCCGGCTGTGAGGAGCGCGCCATGCCCCACCTGGTGATCCTCTACACCCCCGACCTGGACCGGCCCGTGGAGCAGGGCGGTAGCGACTTGGGTGCCCTGTGCCGGGCCCTGGCGGGCGCCATGCGCCGGCAGGTGGACGAGGCGGGCAAACCCGTCTTCCCCACCGGTGGCATCCGCGTGCTGGCCTACCCGGCGGCGCACCACGCGGTGGCCGATGACGGCGAGGCAGAGCCGGCGGGAGGCCCATCGCCGGGCTACGGCTTCGTCTACCTCAACCTGCGCATGGGGCGCGGTCGCAGTGCCGCCACGCACCAGGCCGTGGGCCAGGCCTTGTCGACCGTGGCGCAGGCGCACTTCGCACCGCTGCTCGCGTCGCGTCCCATCGGCGTCACCCTGCAGATCGACGAGGGCCCCGAGGTCTTCGACGCCAAGCACAGCTCCCTTCACCCCCTGTTCAACAAGCCTGCACAGGGCTGACCCTCCATGCTCTCCAACGACACCATCGCCTCCCTGGCGCAGCAGCTCTACCAGGCGCGCAAGCAACGCACGCAACTGCGCCACTTCTCCGCCCAGTACCCCGAGATGACCATCGAGGACGGCTATGCCATCCAGCGCGCATGGGTGCAGCTCGAACAGGCCGATGGCCGCAGCATCAAGGGCCGCAAGATCGGCCTGACCTCGCGCGCCATGCAGCAGGCCAGCCAGATCACCGAGCCCGACTACGCGCCGCTGATGGACGACATGTTCTTCGACGCGGGTGGCGACATCCCGTTTGAGCGCTTCATCGCACCGCGCGTGGAGGTGGAGCTGGCCTTCATCCTGGCGCGGCCGCTCAAGGGCCCGGGCGTGACGCTGTTCGATGTGCTCTCGGCCACCGACTACGTGGTACCGGCCATCGAGATCATCGACGCGCGCATCGAGCAGTTCGACCGCGATACCCGGGCCATGCGCAAGGTGTTCGACACCATCTCCGACTTTGCCGCCAATGCCGGCATCGTGCTCGGCGGCCGCCCCGTGAAACCTCTGGACGTGGACCTGCGCTGGGTGGGCGCGCTGCTGCACAAGAATGGCGTGATCGAGGAGACGGGCCTGGCGGCCGCCGTGCTCAACCACCCGGCCACGGGCGTGGCCTGGCTGGCCAACAAGATCGCGCCGCACGGCGAGCAGCTCAACGCTGGCGACGTTGTGCTGGCCGGCTCCTTCACGCGGCCCGTGGCCGCCGTGCAGGGCGACAACTTCCATGTGGACTACGGGCCACTGGGCTCGGTCTCGTTCCGCTTTGCCTGAGCACACGCCATGCAGCAGATCCCCGAGAACCATTTTCGCAACGCGCTGCGCGCGGGCCGGCCGCAGATCGGCCTGTGGGTCGGCCTGGCCGATGCCAACGCGGCCGAGGCCCTGGCCGGCTGCGGTTTCGACTGGCTGCTGCTCGATGGCGAGCACGCGCCCAACGACGTGCGCAGCGTGCTCGACCAGTTGCGGGCCGTGGCCCCGTACCCGGTGCAGCCCGTGGTGCGCCCGGTGCAGGGCGACGTAGCCCTGGTCAAGCAGTACCTGGACGTGGGCGCGCAGACCCTGCTCGTCCCCATGGTCGACACGCCCGAGCATGCTGCGCTGATGGTGCGCGCCATGCGCTATGCGCCCGAGGGCATGCGCGGAATGGGCGCGGCGCTGGCGCGTGCCTCGCGCTGGAACCAGGTGGAGGACTACCTGAACCGCGCCAATGGCCAGATGTGCCTGCTGGTACAGGCCGAGACACCGCTGGCCCTGCAGAACCTGCAGGCCATCGCCGAGACCGAGGGCGTGGACGGTGTCTTTTTCGGCCCGGCCGACCTGTCCGCATCCATGGGCTACAGGGGCCAGCCCGGGCACCCCGAGGTGCAGCGCGCCATCCTCGATGGCATCGCCACCGTGCGCCGGGCCGGCAAGGCCGCCGGCATCCTGATGGCGGACCGGGCGCTGGCCCAGACCTATCTCGACGCCGGGGCGCTGTTCGTCGCCGTGGGGGTGGATACCACGCTGCTGGTGCGTGCCGCGACCGAGCTGGCCGGCCACTTTGCCAGGCGCCCAGCCATCCAGGCCGTGCCGGGCGTGGCAAGCCCTTACTGAGCACACCGCCTGTCAGGCCATCGCCATCGCTCAAATTTAGTTAATGAGCTAGTTAATTAATTACCTTGAAAAGCACCTTCCCTGCCAACAACCCGTGAGGAGACAAGCCATGCCAACGATCCATCCCAACCGCCGCTCGGCCCTGTGCGCCGCCGCCGCGCTCGCCATCCCCTGCCTGTCCCCGGGCGCCAGCGCCCAGGAGCGCCGCCCGCTCGAATGGGTGGTGGGCATGTCCCCCGGGGGCGGCACCGACATCGTCGCCCGCACCGTCGCCGACCAGATGGGCAAGACGCTGGGCCAGACCATCGTGGTGGTCAACAAGCCGGGTGCCGCGCACAACATCGCGGCCGACTACGTGGCGCGCTCGTCCACGCCGGGCAACCTGCTGCTCACGGGCGACTATGCGGTGCTGGCCACCAACCCCTGGCTGTACAGCAAGCTCAGCTACAACGTGGACAAGGACCTGGCCTCGGTGGGCATGCTGGTGCGCTTTCCGCTGATCCTGGTGGTGTCGCCCAAGCTGCCGGTGCGCAACTTCCAGGAGTTCGTGGCCTGGGCCAAGGCCCAGCCCGAGGGCGTCAACTTCGCATCGCCGGGTGCCGGCACGCCGCACCACCTGGCCATGGAACTGCTGCGCCAGCGCACGGGCCTGAAGATGACGCACGTGCCCTACCGCGGCGTCACGCCTGCCATCCAGGACATCATGGGTGGCCAGGTGCCCTTCATGTTCGTCGAGTCGGCCGGCGGCATGCCCAACATCACGGGCGGGAACCTGCGCGCCATCGCGGTGGCCAGCAGCAAGCGCATGGCCACGCTGCCCGAGGTGCCCACGCTGATGGAGCAGGGCCTCAAGGATTTCGAGGCCTTTGCCTGGCAGGGCCTGTCGGTCAACGCCTCCATGCCCGCTGCCGAGGTGCAGCGCCTGAACGCCGCCCTGCAGCAGGCCCTGAACTCCACTCCGGTGAAGGCCCGCTTCCAGACCCTGGGCGTGGAGGCCGTTCCCGGCACGCCCGAGGAGATGAATGCCTACGCCAAGGTCGAGCGCGCCCGTTGGGGCCAGCTCATCAAGGACATCGGCTTGAAGCTGGAGTGAGGCTCCCTCACCCCACCAGCTTCTTGAGCTGGTAGAGCGCGTCGAGCGCCTCGCGCGGGCTCAGCGCATCGGGGTGGATGGTGGACAGCAGGGCCTCGACCGGGCTCGCGCCTGCGCTCTCGGGCATGGCCGGCACGGCAAACAGGTCCACCTGCAGCTCGTCCTCGCCTGCGCGCTCTTCCAGTGCGGCCAGCGCGTGGCGTGCGTGGTTCAGCACCGGGCCGGGCACGCCCGCGAGCTTGGCCACCTGGATGCCGTAGCTGCGGCTGGCAGGGCCGGGCTGGATCTCGTGCAAAAACACGATGTCGGCACCCGCCTCGGCCGCGCTCACATGCATGTTGACCGCGTGTTTCGCCTTGGCGGGCAGCTCGGTCAGCTCGAAATAGTGCGTGGCGAACAGGGTGAAGGCGCGTGTCCTGTCGTGCAGGTGCGTGGCGATGCCGCTGGCCAGGGCCAGGCCGTCGAAGGTGCTGGTGCCGCGGCCGATCTCGTCCATCAGCACCAGGCTGTGCGGCGTGGCGGCGTGCAGGATCTGCGCAGCCTCGGTCATCTCCAGCATGAAGGTCGACTGCGCGTTGGCCAGGTCGTCGGCGGCGCCGATGCGGGTGTGGATGGCGTCGATGGGCCCCAGGCGGCATGCGCTGGCCGGCACATGGCTGCCCATGCTGGCCAAGAGCACGATGAGCGCCACCTGGCGCATGTAGGTCGACTTGCCGCCCATGTTGGGACCGGTGATGACCTGCATGCGCGTGTTGGCGTTCAGGCGCGTGTGGTTGGCGATGAAGCTGCCGGCCGAGACCTCGGCCAGGCGCGCCTCCACCACCGGGTGGCGGCCGTCCTCGATCTCGATGCAGGGTTCGGCCACGAACTGCGGCGCGCACCAGTTCAGCGTGAGCGAGCGCTCGGCGAGGGCGCACAGCACGTCCAGGGCGGCCAGCGCCTGGGCCAGGCGGGTGAGGGCCGGTACATGCGGCTGCAGCTGGTCCAGCACCTGCTCGTACAGCCATTTCTCGCGCGCCAGCGCACGCTCGTTGGCTGACAGCGCCTTGTCCTCGAAGGTCTTGAGCTCGGGCGTGATGAAGCGCTCGGCGTTCTTCAGGGTCTGGCGGCGGCGGTAGTCATCGGGCACCTTGTCCAGGTTGCTGCTGGTCACCTCGATGTAGAAACCGTGCACCTTGTTGAACTGCACGCGCAGGTTGGCGATGCCGGTGCGGGCCTTCTCGCGCGTCTCCAGGTCGAGCAGGAAGTCGTCGCAGTTGGTCTGGATGGCGCGCAGCTCGTCGAGCTCGCTGTCGAAACCCGTGGCCATGACGCCGCCGTCGCGCACCAGCGCCGCGGGCTCCTCGGTGATGGCGCGCTGCAGCAGCTCGGGGCAATCCACCGGCGGGTGGAGCTGTTCGAAGATCTCCGCCAGGTAGGGCTCGGCGGCCTGGCCGGCACGGGCCAGCAGGGCCGCCTTGTGCAGCGTCTTGCACAGGCCCACCAGTTCGCGCGGGCGCACCTGACGCAGGGCGATGCGCGCGGTGATGCGCTCCACATCGCTCACGCCCTTGAGTTCGCCGCGCAGCGTGGCCCAGGGGCCGGCGCCGCCACCCGACCCGCCGGCACCGCGCAGCGCCGTGGTGGCGGCCAGGCGCCGGCGCGCCGCGGTGCGGTCGCGCGGCGGCTCCAGCAGCCAGGTCTTGAGCAGGCGGCTGCCCATGCCGGTCATGCAGGTGTCGAGCAGCGAGAACAGGGTGGGCGAATCCTCGCCGCGCAGCGTGCGGGTGATCTCCAGGTTGCGGCGCGTGCTGGCGGGCAGGTCGATCAGGTCGTCGCCGCGCTGCACCTGCACGCTGTGCACGTGGGTCAGCGTGCGGCCCTGGGTGTGCTCGGCATAGGCCAGCAGGCCCGCTGCGGCGGCATGGGCCTGGGTCAGTTCCTGCGCGCCCCAGGCCTGAAGGCTGGCAGCACCCAGGTTCTCGAGCAGCTTGCGCTCGCCCAGCGTGGCGTCGAACTGCCAGTCGGGCCGGGGGCCCATGGGGCAGGTGAAGGCACCGCCCTGGCGCAGCACCTGCAGTTGCTGCTCGAAGCGCTCGGTCACGCCGGCGCTGTAGATCACCTCGCTGGGCGCCACGCGCGCCAGCCAGGTGCCAACCTCGTCCTGTGTGCACTCGGCCAGGTAGACGCGGCCCTGCGTCACGCTCAGCCAGGCCAGTCCGCAGCGTGCGCGCGGCCCTTGGTGCACGGCCAGCAGCATGGATTCGGCCTTGTCCGAAAGCAGCTCGGTATCGGTCAGCGTGCCGGGCGTGACCACGCGCATCACCTTGCGCTCCACCGGCCCCTTGGCCGTGGCCACGTCGCCCACCTGCTCGCAGATGGCGACCGACTCGCCCATCTTGATCAGCCGGCCCAGGTAGTTCTCCAGCGCATGGAAGGGCACGCCGGCCATGATGACGGGCTGCCCGCCGGACTGGCCGCGCTGGGTCAGCGTGATGTCCAGCAGGCGCGCGGCCTTTTCCGCGTCGGCATAGAACAGCTCGTAGAAGTCGCCCATGCGGTAGAAGACGAGCGTGTCCGGGTGCGCAGCCTTCAGCGTGAAGTACTGCTGCATCATGGGGGTGTGCGAGGATATGTCTGCTTTATCCATTTAAATCAATGACTTGGCGGCATGGGGCCAGCGCTTGGGGTAATTCTGGCGCAATTCGGTATGGTGCGCGGGGCCGTATTCTCGCCCGCCGCACGAGGTGGCCCCACCTGGAGTGCCGGGGGCTGGGTAAGGAGCCCCGCAATGCGAGGCAGCCCCCCGCCGCAGCGGGGGGCTTTGTGGTTGACAACGGGCCCTGTGGCCGCGGCCCCACCGGCCCCATGGGTTGTCTTGCGGCTGTTGCGATCAACGGCGGCCGCCTGCGCCAGGATGGACGGCCGGGTGCGCGTCACGCAGCGGCAAGCCGCTCCTTGGCCAGCTTGGTGCCCGCTGCCAGCGCTTGCAGCTTGCGCCACGCCACGTCCCGCCCCATCGGCGCCAGACCGCAATTGGTGCACGGAAACAGCCGCTCCTTGGGCACGAACTCCAGCGCCCGGGCTATGGTGTCGGCTACTTCCTCGGGCGTCTCGACCACGTCGCTGGCCACATCGATCACGCCGACCATCACGTCCTTGCCAGCCAGCAGCTTCATCAGGTCGGGCGGCACATGGGAGTGGATGCATTCCAGGCTCACCTGGTCGATGCTGCTCTTGGCCAGGGCAGGGAACACCGCCTCGTACTGGCGCCATTCGTCGCCCAGGGTGCTCTTCCAGTCGGTATTGGCCTTGATGCCGTAGCCGTAGCAGATGTGCACCGCCGTCGTGCAGGTCAGGCCCTGCGCCGCACGCTCGAGCGCCTGCACGCCCCAGTCGGCGGCATCCTTCATGTAGACGTTGAACGCGGGCTCGTCGAACTGGATGATGTCCACGCCATCGGCCTGCAGCGCCAGGGCTTCCTGGTTGAGCAGTTCGGCAAACGCGAAGGCCATCTTCACCTTGTCGCCGTAGAAGCGGTCGGCCACGGTGTCGACGATGGTCATGGGGCCGGGCAGGGTGAACTTGAGCTTCTTCTTCGTGTGGGCGCGCGCCAGTTGCGCCTCGAAGGCGTGCACGCGCCCCTTCAGGTGCAGGGCCGAAACCACCTGCGGCACCATCGCGTCGTAGCGGTTGTCGCGGATGCCCATCTTCACCTTGTGCTCGAAGTCGATGCCCTCGACCTGCTCGAGGAAGCCGTGCACGAAATGCTGGCGCGACTGCTCGCCGTCGCCCACGATGTCCAGGCCGGCGTCTTCCTGCGCCTTGATCCACAGCAGGGTTGCATCGGCCTTGGCCTGGCGCAGTGCATCGCCTTCGGCCATCCACTGGGGCCAGAGCTTGTTGGTTTCGGCCAGCCAGGCGGGCTTGGGCAGGCTGCCGGCGATGGAGGTTTCAAACATCTGAAAATTCCTTTGAAGCAAAGAGGGATGGGGTGAGCATATGCTGGGGCCGTTGGATATCAGATCGCACAGGTGGCAGCCCATTGTTCAAGAACGTTCTTGTACGGCTTGATGAAGTGCTCTTCTGCAAACTTCCCCTGCGTGACCGCCAGTTGGCTGCGTTCCTCGCGGTCGTAGACAATCTGGGTCGACGAATAATCCTGGTTCTTCAGGCTCGGTTGGTAGAGTTTGCCTGCGGCGCAATTGGCGTTGTAGATCTCGGGACGATAGATCTTCTGGAAGGTTTCCATCGTGCTGATGGTGCCGATCAACTCGAGATTCGTGTAGTCGCCCAGCAGGTCGCCGTGACAGTAGAAAGCCAATGGTGCAACGCCATTCGGCGGCATGAAGAATCGCACCTGCATCCCCATTTTTGCAAAGTACTGGTCGGTCGAGGACAGTTCATTCTGCTGGTACTCGACACCCAGCACCGGGTGCTGGTTTTCGGTGCGCTGGTAGGTCTTGCTGGTTGAGGCGCTGATGCAGATGACCGGGGGCTTGCCGAAGTGCTGCTTGTAAAGGGCCGAGTTGGCAAACTGCTGGAACAGCTTGCCATGCAGGTCGCCAAAATCGGCCGGCGTGCCGAATTCCGTGCGATGGGCGTTGTAGTGCGGCAGCACGACGCTGAAGTCGTAGTCGCGCACGTAGGAGGAGAAATTGTTCCCCGCGATGCCGTCGATGCGCTTGTTGGTTTTCCTGTCGAGGATGCAGGTTTTCAGGATCTCGATCAGCGGAAATGCAGCACTGCTGCCCTTGGCGCCAAGACTCATCTCGACGGAGATGATCTCCAGTTCCACCGCGTAGCGGTCTCCCGTCGGATTGTCCCAATGCGCCAGGTCATTGAAGCGGTTGTCGATCATCCGCAGCGTGTTGCGCAGGTTCTGCTGCCGGCTCGTTCCGCGGGCCAGGTTGGCAAAGTTGGTGGTGATGCGCGTGCTGTCCGATGGCTGGTAGTTTTCATCGAAGCTGATGCTCTTGAGGTGAAAGGCAGGTTCTTGGTGCATGGCGATGGGGTGGGCTGATGGGGGGGAGAAGGGGCGGTTCATGGCTCAGGCCAGCACCACGTCTTCGGCCTGCAAGGGCCTGGCGTGCCGCGCCAGTTCAATGAGCGGCATTGCCCGTTGGACTGCCAGCCGGGCCCGCTCGATCAGGGCCTCGTTCTGCAGGCGGTGGTCGGCGAAATCGGGGTCTGTGGCATAGACGCCCAGCGGCAAGGTGCGCGCCTGGAAGAAGCTGAACAGCGGCCGCAACTGGTGGTCGATGACCAAGGCATGGCGCTCGCTGCCACCGGTGGCCGCCAGCAAAACGGGCTTGTCGACCAGGGCGTCCTGGTGGATGAAGTCGAAGAAGTGCTTGAACAGCCCCGTGTAGGCGCCGCGGTAGACCGGTGTTGCCACCACCAGAACATCGGCTTGCTCGACCGCGGCCAGCGCCCGCTCCACCGTGTCGGGCAGTTGCGAGCGCCAGACCGCGCCGGCCCACTGCGGTGCGAGCTGGCCCAGTTCGACCAGGCGCTGTTCGCACGGGAGTTCGTCGGCGATCAGGTCCAGCAGATGCCCTGCCAGGGTTGCAGTCTTGGAGGGACGCTGCAGCCCGCCAGAAACCGCGACGATGCGCAGTGGATGTGCCGTGTTTGCTTTCATGGGAGTGGATGCTATTGGCGATGAATGATGAAGTAAAATGGTTTTATTTCACACATCCATGAATATGGCTCATTCGAATGCTTGAGCGCATCCACCTCAGCATCGTCCAGCAGGTTGAAAAGCAAGGCTCGTTGACGGCCGCCGCAGGCGTGCTGAACTTGACCCAGTCGGCCCTGAGCCACAGCATGAAGAAGCTGGAGCAGCAACTGGGCACCGACATCTGGCTGCGCGAAGGCCGCAGCCTGCGCCTGACGCAGGCCGGTCAGTACCTGCTGGCGGTGGCCAACCGGGTGCTGCCGCAACTGGATCTGGCCGAGGAGCGCCTGGGCCAGTTCGCGCAGGGCGAGCGCGGTGCGCTGCGCATCGGCATGGAATGCCACCCGTGCTACCAGTGGCTGCTCAAGGTGGTGTCTCCCTACCTGGCCGCATGGCCCGACGTGGATGTGGACGTGAAGCAGAAATTCCAGTTCGGCGGGATCGGCGCGCTCTTCGGCTACGAGATCGACCTCCTGGTCACGCCCGACCCGCTGTTCAAGCCCGGGCTGAAGTTCGAGCCCGTGTTCGACTACGAGCAGGTGCTCGTCGTGGCCAGGGGCCATGCGCTGGCCGGCGCGGCCTACGTGAAACCACAGCAACTCACCCAGGAGGTGCTCATCAGCTACCCAGTGGACATCGAACGCCTGGACATCTACAACCAGTTCCTGCTGCCCGCCGGCGTCACGCCCAAACGCCACAAGGCGATCGAAACCACCGACATCATGCTGCAGATGGTGGCCAGCGGCCGCGGCGTGGCCGCCTTGCCGCGCTGGCTGGTCGAGGAGTACGCGGCCAAGATGGACGTAGTGCCCGTGCGGCTGGGTGCGCGCGGCATCGCCAAGCAGATCTTCCTGGGCGCACGCGAGGCGGAGACCGCCATCGATTACGTGCGGGCCTTCATCGAACTGGCCCGCCAGCCTGCCGCGGCCTTCGCCATTGCGCAAAGCGCCAAACGCTGAACGCCGCGATCGAACGCAAACCGCTGGTGTCGCGTTCGATTGCCCGGGCCGAGCCCCTTTGCACCCTAGGCCGGGATGAAGGTCCCGTGAAAGCCCAGCGGCACCGCCCGGTCCATGCTGCCCTGGGCCAGCGGGCCCTGGGCCAGCCGGCGCGCGTCGAACACCGAGAGCAGCGTGCGCCGGCGGAGTAGGTCCAGCGCTGTTCCCACCAGCCAGCCCTCGCCCTCCTTGGCACTTGCGCTGCGGGCGGGGATGAACACATGCTCCTCGACCATCACGTCGGCGCCGTAGCGGTAGCGGTCCACCTTGCCGCTGTCCAGCTGAAGGCGCGCCACGCAGTCGAAGCCCGGACGGTTCGACACGGCCACGCGTTCGGCCATGAAGAGCTCTGTGTGCCGGCGGCCGACGAAGCGCGGGTCGATGCGCGGGAACTCGGCGTGGTGCGCCTGCAGGGTCTGCCGCGCGCGGCCGCTGCGCGTATCGAGCTCCACCCGGGCCACGGCATGCGCAGGCTCGCCGCCGAACTCGCCACGCATCAGCGCGCGAAAGCCCTGGACCACGCCCGATGCATCCTGCGTGCGGACGTAGTCGAGGTGGATGACGCCGTTTCGGTCCTCCCAGGCATTGCCGGTATGGAACAGGAAGCCGGCGGGCAGCTCCATCCATTGCGGCTGGTCGAGCCGGTCCTTGTGCAGCACCAGGGCCCGCATGCCCAGCTCCGGCCTCCAGACGTGGCTGTCCATGAAGGTGCTGCCCGCATGGGCCCGCTCCCGATCGAAGATGAGCGGCGGCAGCAGGAACACCAGGTGCTGCTCGGTCACCGCGAAGTCATGCACCATGGCCATGTCAGGCACCTTGAGCGTGGCGGTGCGCACCTGTCCCTGGACCGAGACCTGGTATATCGACAGCAGGCCGTGCGTGCTGCTCACGCCGAAATTCCACAGGCTGCCGTCGGCACCGATCTTGGGGTGGGCCGAAAACGGCATGCCCGCGTGTTCCGGCGTCCAGGTCTTGAGGCCGCCGGTTTCCAGCGTCCGGGCATCGAACAGGGTGGCCGAACCGCCCTCCCACAGGGCCAGGGTCTCGCCCGCGTGGTGCACCACGCTGGTGTTGGCCACGTTGCCCGCGTCGGCCGTCGGCATGGGGCTGGCGCCGGCCACCTCGGTGCCGAAGCTGTGGTACAGGCGGCGGCCGGCGGCGTTCTCGGCCACAAACTTCTGCGTGCGCAGAAAGCGTCCCTGGTGCGTGATGCCCTGGTCGCCAAAGCGGTACTGCTGGATCATCCCGTCGCCATCGAACCAGTGCTGGTAGCGCACCTCGCCCAGGCTGTGTTGCGCGGGGCCGTTGCGCAGCAGGGTGCCGCGCAGCTCCCGGGGCAGCTTGCCGCGCAACTGCATCGGCTCGGGCGCCAGGTCGGCCTGCAGGCCCTCGAAGCCCAGGGTCCAGGGCGCGCGGCTGCGCTGCTGGTTGAAGGCGTTCAGCGTGGACCCGGCCTCGGGTCCGCCGGCGTTTGCGGCGAAAGACAGAACGGGCAGGGCGGTCAGCGCGCTGCCGGCGGTTCCCAGGGCCAGGGATTGGCAAAAGAGGCGGCGGTCCATGTGCGTGTTCCTTGTGCGCCGTGCAGTCAGCGCAGCTGGATGGTGATCGTGGTGTCCTGCTGCAGATCCACGGCCGCATCCTGGAAACGGGGCGGGCCCATGTTGCCCTGGGCGTCGCGGCTGAAGCCGGTACGCTCCTGGGGGATTCCGACCAGGTTGGTATCGAGCTTGCCGTTGCCGTTCTCGTCCTGGTAGATCGACAGCGCGTAGCTGCCGGCGGGCAGGTCGCGCAGCACCATCACGGCCTTGTCGCCCGCCACCGGGGCCATCCCGCTCTGCACGGCCTTGCTGAACTGGAGCCAGCCGTCGGCAGACCCGTAGACCGCGCCCAGCACGGGCCCCTTGTCCGCCTTGGTGTTCTTCACCTCCACGGTGAGGTCGAGCGCGTGCGCGTTGCCCAGGGCCAGGACGGCGCCGGCCAGCGCCAGTGCCCGTGCCGTGCGCGGGAGGAAGGGGGTCGCCAAAGGGCGTGAAGCCATCGTCATGGGGAAGTTCTCCAGGGTGGGGGATGGAGACACCGCGTCTCCAGTGACCGCACTCTAGGAAGGCCCTGGCCGTGCCGCCACCGGCGTGCGACGAAGTGGCGCTGGCGGGGCGCGAAAGGGGCTGGTGGGGGCGCCGGTGGCAGGAGGCTTTCGTCCCCGCCACCGCCGGGCACCGGCCCGGGCTGCAGGCGGGCCCGCACACAAATAAGAATGCCCCGGCGGCAGAACGTGGGAACATGCGCCTGTACCACCGGGGAGGTAACTGCCCGAATGGGTGATTCAGGTTTGTTACGTTTTGACATACTTTGCGGTGTACATTGGTGGCTGCCGCCGCCATGACAATGTGCGGTCCATCGTTGTGAGAGGTTTCAGAGCGACTGTGATTTCTGCCGAACTCCTGACCGATCTGTTTGCGGGTGCCAGCGAAGACTTCGTGGAGTCTTCGGCGCAGGTGCGCCTGCAGGCCCTCCTCGATGCCGTGCCCGTGGCACTGATGGAATTCCGCCCGCAGGATGGGCGGCTGCTTTTGCGCGCCGCCAACTCCGCTGCGCGGCGCATGCCCGGCCTGGGCGGCGTGCGGGTCAGCGGCGCCGATGCGGTCGACGTCTTCGACCTGTTGGCCAATACCAAGCTCGTGGACCAGCTGCAGACCGTGGCTCGCACCGGCGTGCTGCTCGAGTGCCGCCAGGTGGCGCGCGAGCCGGGGCGGCTGCTGGTGGCCTGGGACGTGTCGGCACGCCGGCTGGACAACGGCTCCATCGTCGTCACGGTGCGCGATGCGAGCGAGGCCGAGAGCCTGCGCGCCGCGCTGGCCGCTGCCGAACATGCGCTGCAGGATGTGCGGCGCGAGTTGCGCGAGCAGACCGATGTGTTCAACACCATGGAAAGCCTGGCCCAGACCGGGCACTGGCGGCGCATCGAGGACCCGGGCGAGACGGTGCTGCTGTGGTCCCCCGGCCTGTGCGACATCGCCGGCGTGGAGCGCCAGGAGTGGATGAGCCCCGAGCGGGCCGTCAGCGGCATCCTGGCCGAGGACCGCCATGTGTTTGAGACCGCGCGCGAGCGCGGCACCGGCGCCGATGTCGAGTACCGCTGGAAGCGCCCGGATGGCGAGATCCGCTGGATGCGCTCGCGCGTGCGCCGCCTCACGGCCAAGGATGGCATGCGCGTGGACATGGGCGTGGTGCAGGACGTGACCGACGAGCGCCGCGCTGCCGAGCAACTGCGCGAGCAACTGCTGTTCATCCAGCGCATTGCCAGCCGCATCCCGGGCTTCATCTACCAGTACCGCCTGCACCTTGACGGTGTCACCAGCGTGCAGTACATCAGCGACGCGGTGCGCGACTTCATGGGCGTGGAGCCGCACGAGGTGACGGCCGACCATGGCGTGCTCTCCAACTGGGTGCTGGCCGAGGACCGGCCGGTGCTGCAGCGCTCGGCCCTGCAGTCGGTGCGCAAGCTCGTGCCCTGGCAGTGCGAGTACCGGGTGCGCATGCCCGATGGCAGCATCCGCTGGCACATGACGAATGCCGTGCCGCACCGCGAGGCCGACGGCTCGGTGATCTCGCATGGCTTCACCATGGACATCACCGACCGCAAGCGCGCAGAGCAGGAGATCGAGCGCCTGGCCTTCTACGACGCGCTCACGGGCCTGCCCAACCGGCGCCTGCTGCTGGACCGCCTGCAACGCTCCATCGCCGCCTGCCAGCGCAGCAAGAACCTGGGTGCCCTGCTGTTCATCGACCTCGACAACTTCAAGGACCTCAACGACACCCTGGGCCACGACATGGGCGACCAGCTCCTGTCCCAGGTCGCCACCCGCCTGGTGGGCAGCGTGCGCGAAGCCGACACCGTGGCGCGCTTTGGCGGCGACGAATTCGTCGTCATGCTGGACAACCTGAACCCCGAGCTGCAGGACGCCGCCGCCCAGGCCGAAACCGTCGCCGAAAAACTCCTGGCCAGCCTGAACCAGCCCTTCGCCCTCGGGGGCCAGCAGCACTACAGCACCCCCAGCATCGGCATCACCCTGTTTGGAGACGAACGCCTGTCGGTCGACGAACTCCTCAAACGGGCGGACCTCGCCATGTACCAGGCCAAGGCCGCCGGGCGCAACACCCAGCGCTTCTTCGACCCGGACATGCAAGCGGCCGTCAACGCCCGCTCCAACCTGGAAGCCGACCTGCGCCAGGGCCTGGCCCGAAACGAGTTGCTCGTGCACTACCAGCCCGTCGTCGACCACCAGGCACGTCTCGTAGGCGCCGAAGCCCTGGTGCGCTGGCGCCACCCCCAGCGCGGCATGATCAGCCCCGGCGACTTCATCCCCCTGGCCGAGCAGACCGGCCTGATCCTCCCACTGGGCCAGTACGTGCTGGAAACCGCCTGCAGGCAACTGCAGCGCTGGAGCCAATCGCCCGCCACCGCCCAGCTGTCCATCTCGGTGAACGTCAGCGCGCGCCAGTTCAGGCAGCCGGGCTTCGTCGCCGAAGTGCTGGGCACCTTGAAGGACTGCCAGGCCCGGCCCCAACTGCTCAAACTGGAACTCACCGAAAGCCTGCTGCTCGGGGACATCGAAGACACCATCGTGCGCATGGAGCAACTCAAGGCCGAAGGCGTGGGCTTCGCGCTCGATGACTTCGGCACCGGCTACTCGTCCCTGTCCTACCTCAAGCGGCTGCCGCTGGACCAGATCAAGATCGACCAGAGCTTCGTGCGCGACGTGCTGAGCGACCCCAATGATGCGGCCATCGTGCGCACCATCCTGGCGCTGGCCAAGAGCCTGGATTTGCAGGTGGTGGCCGAGGGGGTGGAGACGACGGGGCAGCTGGGGTTCCTTCGGCTGCATGGCTGCGAGGGGTTCCAGGGCTATCTGTTTGGCAGGCCTGTGCCGGTGGAGGAAATCGATGCAATGCTGGATCCGACGCGTTGATGATGGTCCTTGGGCGGTACCCCCGCCTGGCGGAGGCTGCGCATGGCGCAGGTGAGCAAGAACGACGGTGGCGGAAGATTCCTGGATCGCGTGCTCGAACGCGATCCCGCCTGGACGCGGGGCCTGGCACTGGTGGTGGCGCTGTCGCTGCTCGGGGCCTGGCTGGTGGTGCAGGCCGTGGTCTACTGGCGCGGCCAGGAGCGTGCGCTGGAGCGCACGCGCATCGTGCAGCAGGCGGCCGATGCGTTGATCACGCAGACCACGGGGGGCGGCCTGATCGGTGCCGTCTCGCTCATGGGCCTGAGCGAGCCCCAGCTCAAGGACATGGCGCGCGGCTACACGCCGCCGGACGATCCGGGCTCGCTGGCGCGGCTGGCCGTGGCACGCGGGCGCTTTCTGATCAGTGGCGTGTACGTGATGTCGGCCGATGGCACCGTGGTCGCGCACGAAACCGCCGGTGAGCGTGCGACCGGCTCGAACCTGGCCTTTCGCCCCTACTTCCAGTCTGCCATGAAGGGCGCCATCAGCGTCTATGCGGCCATCGGCGTGAACAGCCAGGAGCGGGGCCTGTACTACGCGGCGCCCCTGTACGAGACCGACTCGCCCACCAGCGCCATCATCGGGGTGGTGATGTTCAAGGTGGGGTTCGAGGTGGTCGATGCGCTGCTGGCGAGCACCGGCATCCCGGCCCTGCTGCTGTCACCCCAGGGCGTGGCCTTCTCGTCCACCCGGCCCGAATGGCAGTTCGCCGTGGCGCCGCCGCTCACGCAGGCGCGCATCGACGCGATCCGTGCATCGCGCCAGTTCGGGCGCCATTTCGAGAACGGCGTGGCCTCCGCCCTGCCGTTTGCACCCGATGCCAGCGAGGTGCTGCTCAATGGGGTGACCTATGCGGTGGCGAGCCGCGGCATCGAGTGGAACGACCCGGGAGGCCAGTGGCAGCTGGTGGTGCTCGACGATGTCAGCACCCTGGTGCCCACCCTGCTGCGCTGGCAGGTGGGCACAGCCGCCTTTGTGCTGCTGGCCTTGCTCGGGCTGCTGCTGCTGGACCTGCTGCGCAGCCGCGCACGCATGGCGGCTGCGCTGGAGCGTTTCCGGGTGCTGGGCGCGGCGCTGGAGAGCAGCCCCGTGGCCGTGGTCATCACCGATGGCGAGGGGCGCATCGACTGGGTGAACCCCCAGTACGAACGCAACACCGGCTATGCGCTGGACGAGGTGCGCGGCAAGAAGCCGTCCATCGTCTCCACCGACCAGACGCCGCCTCAGACCTACAAGGACATGTGGGCCACCTTGCTGTCGGGCCGGTCCTGGCGCGGCAGCTTCGTCAACCGGCGCCGCGACGCGAGCATCTACCACGACGAGGCCACGCTGTCGCCCGTGTTCGATGAGCGGGGCAAGCGCATCGCCATCGTCGGGCTGCACGAGGATGTCTCGGAGCGCATGCGTGCGCAATCCGAACTGGAGCGGCGCGAGCGCCTGCTCAACGAGCTGCTGGAGCAGCAGACGGCCATCTTCGACAATGCGCCGCCGATCCTGCTGGTCTGCGAAGGGCAGTTCCGCCAATTCAATCCGGCCTTCGTGGAGCTCATGCGCGGCACGGCTTCGCAACTGCTGGGCGGCGAGGTGACCACGCTGTTCGGCGACCAGGCGCAGTCGGACAGCTTCACGGCGCTCATCGCGCAGCGGCTGGCTTCGGGCCAGGCGCTGCGCGAGCGGGCCACGCTGCGCCGCCTGGATGGCAGCAGCTTCGAGGCCCGGCTGGCCGGGCGGCGCATCAACATGGAGGGCTACCGCTCGGCCTCCATCTGGGTCATCGAGGACGTGACCGAGGCGCGCAAGGGCGAGATCGCCATCCAGCAGGCCAATGAGCGGCTGGAAATCGCCCAGGAGGCCGGCAAGGTGGGCGTGTTCGATATCGACCTGGTGGCCGATACCGTGGTCTGGTCCGACAAGCTCGTGTCCATGCTGGGCCTGCCCGCCGGCACGCAACCCATGGGGCTAGGTTACTGGCTCGATCGCCTGCATCCGGATGACCGCGAAGAAGCCAGTGCGCACTTCAGGGCCAGCCTGGAAGGCGGCGCTACCGATCTGCGCAACTCCTGGCGCATCGTGCGCCCGGACGGCGAGGTGCGCTGGTTCCTGCTGGCCGCGCGCATCCTGCGCGACGATGCGGGCCGTGCGGTGCGCGTGGTGGGCGTGAGCGTGGACATCCAGGACCAAAAGCAGCTCGAGGAGCAGGTGGAAGAGCAACTGGGCTTCCAGCAGGCGCTGATCGATGCGATTCCCGTGCCGCTGTTCTACAAGGGGGCGGACGGGCGCTACATCGGCTTCAACCGCGCCTACGAGCAGGCCTTCGGGGTGCGCCGCAGCGACCTGGTGGGCAAGACGGTGCTCGACCTCGACTTCCTGCCGCCCGAGCAGCGCACGCGCTTCCAGGGCGACAACCTGCAGGCGATGAACGGGCTGGACTCGGTGCACCGGGAAGTGGACCTGCCGTACGCCGACGGACGGGTGCACCACACCCTGTTCTGGCTGCACGCCTTCGCGCGTGCCGATGGCTCGCCCGGTGGCGCCATCGGCACCTTCGTGGACATCACCGACCGCCGGCGTGCCGAGGAGGACCTGCGCCGCGCCAAGGAACTGGCCGAGGAGTCCACGGCACTCAAGTCCAACTTCCTGGCCAACATGAGCCACGAGATCCGCACGCCGATGAACGCCATCATCGGCATGTCGCACCTGGCGCTCAAATCGGGGCTGAACACGCGCCAGCACGACTACGTGAGCAAGATCCAGCAGGCCGGCCAGCACCTCCTGGGCGTGATCAACGACATCCTGGACTTCTCCAAGATCGAGGCCGGCAAGCTCACGGTGGAAAAGCAGCCCTTCGTGCTCGACCGCATGCTCGAGAGCGTGACCGACGTGGTCGGCTACAAGGCCGGGGCCAAGGGGCTGGAGCTGGTGTGCGACGTGGCCGCCAACGTGCCGCCCAACCTCTTGGGCGATTCGCTGCGCCTGGGCCAGATCCTGATCAACTTTGCCAACAACGCGATCAAGTTCACCGACCAGGGCGAGATCAGCATTGCCGTGCGGTTGCTCGAAGAGAGCGAAAAGCGCGTGAGCCTGCGTTTCGAGGTGCGCGACACGGGCATCGGCCTCACGGCCGAGCAGATGGGGCGCCTGTTCGAGAGCTTCCAGCAGGCCGACACCTCCACCACGCGCCGCTATGGCGGCACCGGCCTGGGCCTGGCCATCTGCAAGAGCCTGGCCGAGCTGATGGGCGGCGAGGTCGGGGTGATCAGCGAGTTCGGCAACGGCTCGACCTTCTGGGTCAGCCTGCCGCTGGAGCGCGGCGCACCGGCCCGGGTGGTGCTGCCGCCACCGGACCTGGTGGGGCGCCGGGTGCTGGTGGTGGACGACAACCACACGGCGGCCACGGTGCTGTCGGACATGCTTCAGGCCATGGGCTTCGAGGTCGAGCAGGCCTATTCGGGCCTGCAGGCGCTGGAGATCCTGCGCGAGGCCATGGCCAAGAACCGCTTTTTCGGCCTGCTGCTGCTCGACTGGCACATGCCGGGCATGGATGGTGTCGAGCTGGCCGGGCACATCCGCAGTCTGGGCATGCCCCAGGTGCCGCAGATGCTCATGGTCACGGCCTACGGGCGCGAGGACGTGATGCGCGCCGCGCGCGCGCAGGGCATCGAGACGGTGCTGATCAAGCCCGTGAATGCCTCGCTGCTGCTCGAGACCCTGATGCAGCCGCTGGAGCATGCCCTGCCCGCGCTGCAGCGCCAGTACGTGCCGCCGCCCGTGGCCGACGAGCTGCCGCTGGCCATCCGCGGTGCGCGGGTGCTGCTGGTCGAGGACAACGAGCTCAACCAGATGGTGGCCGTGGAACTGTTGCGCGATGCGGGCTTCGACGTGGATGTGGCCGGCAACGGGCAGGTGGCCATCCAGCGGCTGCACGAGGACAGCTACGACCTGGTGCTGATGGACATGCAGATGCCCGTGATGGACGGCGAGACGGCCACCCGGCACCTGCGCGCCGACCCGCGCTTTGCGCGCCTGCCCATCGTGGCCATGACGGCCAATGCCATGGATGCCGATCGCCAGCGCTGCTTTGATGCCGGCATGAACGACCATGTGGCCAAGCCCATCGACCCGGCCGCCCTGTGGAAGGCACTGGCGCGCTGGATACAGCCGCGCCCCGGGCTGGGCGTGCCCCAGGGATTGCCGCCGCCGCCGCTGCGCAACGGCGCTGGCGTGCCACCCAGCCCCCCCAGGCCCGTGGCCTGGCCCCAGGTGGCCGGGCTGGATACGGCGCTGGGGCTGCAGCGTGCCCTGGGCAAGCCGGCGCTCTACGGCGACATGCTGGGCCGGTTCGCACAAGGGCAGGCGACGGTGGTGCGTGAGATACAGGCTGCGCTCGATGCAGGCGAGGTGGGCCTGGCGGAGCGCCTGGCGCACACGCTGCGTTCGGTGGCCGCCAACATCGGTGCGCAGCCCGTGGCAGACCGCGCCTACCAGCTCGAAGACCTGCTGCGCAAGGGCCCGCAGCCGCCAGAGACCACCGCCCCCTTGCTGGCGGCGCTGGATGCGGTGCTCGCGCCCCTGATCGGCGCGCTGGAGCAGTGGCTTGCCAGTGCGCCGGGCCTGGGCGATGCCGACGGTGCGGTGCCGACCAAGGCCCCCGCGGAGCTGCTGCACCAGCTGCGCACCCTGTTGTTGCAGGACGACCCGGCAGCCGCCGAGTTTTTGCAACACAATGCCATCGTGTTGGAGGGATTCCTGGACCCGGTGTTCAAGGCAGTGGACGTGCACATTCGGAACTTTGATTTCGAACAGGCGCTGGATACCATCGCCTCTGTGGTCCCCGAGCCGCCGTCCTCGCCTGATTCCGCCACCGCCCCCTGAATGGTTCCCCCTTCGCAGGAAAGCCCATGGACAACGCGCCCTTCGCTTCTCAGCAGCCGACCCTTGTGGACAAGCCGATTGCCACGGTACTGGTGGTGGACGATACGCCCGACAACCTCACGCTGATGGGCAGCCTGCTGCGTGAGCACTACCTGGTCAAGGTTGCCAACCACGGGGAGAAGGCGCTCAAGATCGCCCAGTCGGGCACGCAGCCCGACCTCATCCTGCTGGACATCATGATGCCCGAGGTGGATGGCTACGAGGTCTGCCGGCGCCTGAAGGCATCGCCCTCCACGCGCGACATCCCGGTGATCTTCCTCACGGCCCGCTCTGACCCCGATGACGAGCGCATGGGCCTGGCGCTGGGCGCTGTGGACTACATCACCAAGCCGATCAGCCCGCCCATCCTGCTGGCGCGCGTGAACACCCACCTGGCGCTCAAGGCCACGGCCGACTTCCTGCGCGACAAGAGCGCCTACCTGGAGCGCGAGGTGGCCCTGCGCACGCTGGAGGTGCAGGCCATCCAGGACGTGACCATCATGGCCATGACCTCGCTGGCCGAAACCCGCGACAACGAGACCGGCAACCACATCCGGCGCACCCAGCTGTACGTGAAGACGCTGGCCGAGCGCCTGCGCCACCACCCGCGCTTCGAGCATGTGCTCAACGACCGCATGATCGACCTGCTGTACAAGTCGGCGCCGCTGCACGACATCGGCAAGATCGGCATTCCGGACAGCATCCTGCTCAAGCCCGGCAAGCTCACGGTGGAAGAGTTCGAGGTCATGAAGACCCACACCACGCTGGGTCGCGCCGCCATCGAGGATGCCGAAAAGCGCCTGGGCATGCGCGTGGCGTTCCTGAGCGTCTCCAAGGAGATCGCCTACAGCCACCAGGAAAAGTGGGACGGCTCGGGCTACCCGGAGGGCCTCGCGGGCGACGCCATTCCCGTGTCGGCCCGGCTCATGGCCGTGGCCGACGTGTACGACGCGCTGATCAGCAAGCGCGTGTACAAGCCCGCCTTCTCGCACGACCAGGCCTGCAGCACCATCGTGCGCGGCCGGGGCTCGCACTTCGACCCGGACATGGTCGATGCCTTCGTGGACATCGCCGAAGACTTCCGCGTCATCGCCCAGAAGTACCCAGATCCGGGGTGAGGGCAGGGCGGCGCACAGCCGCCCTGTGGATCCATCAGAGCGGGGCGCTCTGGTCCTGGCCGTCCTGGCCTTCAGCCGCCGCCTCGGCAACCGGGGCGGCGTCGGAATCGCCACTGTCGGTGGTTGCCTGGCGCACGGCCGCCTTGTCGCCAGCGCTCGCGAACTTGCTGTACTTGCCCAGGATGGGCACCAGCTGGCCATAGATGCGGGGCGTGCCGGCCAGGCACTCGCGCTGCTCCAGGAACTCGGCCTCGCCCGTGAAATTGCCCATCAGGCCACCGGCCTCGGTCACCAGGAGCGAGCCGGCGGCAATGTCCCAGATGGACAGGCCGGTCTCGAAGAAGCCGTCGGTGAAGCCCGCAGCCACGTAGGCCAGGTCGAGCGCGGCAGAGCCGGGGCGGCGCAGGCCGGCCGTGCGCTGCATCACGTCGGCCATCATGTTCATGTAGGCCTTGAAGTTGTCGCCCGGGCGGAAGGGGAAGCCCGTGGAGATCAGGCAGTCCTTGAGCTGGGTGCGCTTGCTCACGCGGATGCGGCGCTCGTTCATGTAGGCGCCACGGCCCTTGGTGGCGGTGAACAGGTCGTTGCGCGAGGGGTCGTAGATGACCGCCTGCTCGATCTTGCCCTTGACGGACAAGGCGATGCTCACGCAGTACACGGGAAAGCCGTGGATGAAGTTGGTGGTGCCGTCCAGCGGGTCGATGATCCAGACGAATTCCGAATCCTTGGCGCCGTATTCCGAACCCGACTCCTCGGCCAGGATGCCGTGGCCGGGGTAGGCCGTCAGCAGGGTTTCGATGATGATCTTCTCGGCCGCGTGGTCCACCTCGGTCACAAAGTCGTTCACCTGCTTTTGCGAGATGCGCACGGCCTCCACGTCGAGGGCCGCGCGGTTGATGATGGCGCCGGCGGCGCGTGCGGCCTTGATGGCCACGTTGAGCATGGGGTGCAGGTTGGACGACATAAATTGTGGTTTCAAGCAGTGCGCCGGCAGGGGGCGCCTTGCGAAAGAGGAGCGTGGACCACCGCCCGGCGATGCGGGCGGCGACAATAGGGCGCTAATTTTACCTGCTTTGCCGTTTTTTGTCCCGGTTTGGGGCTTATCCGGCCCCCTGTTACCCCATGAAGACCCGTTTTGTCCTGATCAACACCAGCCATGCCGGCAATGTGGGCGCCGCCGCACGCGCCCTGAAGACCATGGGCTTCGACGACCTCGTGCTGGTCGAGCCGCGCTGGGCCAACGTGCTGCGCCGCGAAGAGACCATCCAGCGCGCCAGCGGCGCCCTGGACGTGCTGGACAAGGCGCGCATCGTCGCCACGCTGGACGAGGCGCTCGACGGCATGAGCCACCTGTGCGCCACGGCCATGACGCCCAGGGACTTCGGTCCGCCGACCCGCTCGCCGCGTGAGCACTTTGCGCAACTGACCGCCCCCAGAGCGGTGGATGCTCCGCTGGAGTCGGGCGTGGCCTTCCTGTTTGGCTCCGAGCGCTTCGGCATGGCCAACGAAGACGTCTACCGCTGCCATGTGGCGCTCTCGATCCCCACGAACCCCGGTTTCGGCTCGCTGAACCTGGGCGCGGCCATCCAGGTCGTTGCCTACGACTGGCGCATGGCGCTGGGCGGCTTCGGTGCGCAGGCGGAGTCCGCGCCCGCCCCGGAACGCGAGGTGGCCGATGCCGCCCAGGTGGCCGGCATGCTGGCGCACTGGGAGCGGGCGCTGGTGGACATCGGCTTCCTCGACCCGGAGGCGCCCAAGAAGCTCATGCCGCGTCTGAACCAGCTTTTCAACCGCGCGCAACTGGGTGCCGAGGAAATCCACATCCTGCGTGGTGTCGCAAAAGCCATGATCGAGACGGCGCAGGCAAAGCGCTAGACTGCATTTCCATATTCCAAAAACAACCATAGCCATGTTTGCACGCCTGCGTTCCGACATCCAGTGCATCCTCGACCGCGATCCCGCTGCGCGCAGCACCTGGGAGGTGATCACCTGCTACCCCGGCCTGCACGCCATCTGGCTGCACCGTCCGGCGCACTGGTGCTGGGGACACGGCTTCAAGTGGCTGGGGCGCTTCATCTCGCACATCGCGCGCTGGCTCACGGGCATCGAGATCCACCCGGGCGCGAAGATCGGCGAGCGCGTGTTCTTCGACCACGCCATGGGCGTGGTGGTCGGCGAGACGGCCGAGATCGGCGACGGCTGCACCATCTACCAGGGCGTGACCCTGGGCGGCACCTCGCTCTACAAGGGCGCCAAGCGCCACCCGACGCTGGGCAAGGACGTGGTGGTGAGTGCCGGCGCCAAAGTGCTGGGCGGCTTCGAGGTCGGCGATGGCGCCAAGATCGGCAGCAATGCCGTGGTCATCAAGCCCGTGCCCGCCGGGGCCACGGCCGTGGGCATTCCGGCGCGCATCATTCCGTCCAAGGCGGGCCAGAGCGCCGATGTGACCGAGCCGCAGTCGCGCAAGTTCACGGCCTACGGCATCACGCAGGAGGATGACCCGCTGTCGCAGGCCATGCGGGGCCTGATCGACAACGCCTCCTCCCAGGAGCACCAGATCATGCTGCTGTGGCAGGCCATCGAGAAGCTCTCGACGGCGGCACCGGCCACCAAGGACTGCGTGCCCTGCGACGCAGCGACCACCGAGCAGTTCGAGGCCGGCAAGCTCAACGAACTGGTGGGCAAGTAAGCCTGGCCCCGGGCCTACTGCTTGAGGAAGCGGCGGTAGACCGCCCGCGTCTCGGCCTCGAAATAGCGCCCGGCGGTCTGCCTGGACAGCTCCGAAGTCTCCTGCCAGCCAAAGAAGATGATGGCGTCGTAGCTGTCGGAGATCTGCAGTTCCGTCTGCATGAACTCGCGAAAGGCCTGTTTGTCCCAGGCGGGCTCGCGAAAGGCCTGGGCGATGTACCAGGTCTCCACCTTGGGCTGTGCGGCCCGCGCGAGGGCCGGCAGGGTGCGCGACCAGTCGTGCAGCGCGCCGGTGGTGGCCTTGTCGCCGAGCCAGTAGGTGGTGGTGCCCACCCAGTCCACCAGCGCGATCGCCCGCGCGATGAAGGGCATCACCTGGGGATGGCCGAAGGTGGCATGCGGGCTGAACGACAGGCCGATCTTCACCTGCGGCAGGCGCTGGCGCACCAGCGCGACGGCGCGCCGCAGGTCGTCGAGTTGCGCGAGGTATTCCACCGGGTCGTCCGCCACCAGCGAGGCCTTGAGGTACATCTCGTCGAGCAGGTACACATAGACGCCGGGCTGCAGCAGGTCGGCATTCCTGGCGATGTAGGCGTCCAGCACGGCGGGGGCATCGCCCACCAGGCGGGCAGCCCCCTTGTCGGAGATGGTGAACAGGAACAAAAAGTCCAGCATGTTGGTCTTGCCGGCCTTCTGGATCGCGCGCGAGGTTTCCAGTGCGCCACCGTAACCGCCGTAGCCGGCAT
The DNA here is from genome assembly GCF_059418305.1 of Acidovorax sp. GW821-FHT09B03. NCBI lineage: Bacteria > Pseudomonadati > Pseudomonadota > Betaproteobacteria > Burkholderiales > Comamonadaceae > Acidovorax > Acidovorax sp. GW821-FHT09B03. The sequence continues at coordinate 46,021 of NZ_JBWKPP010000004.1, read as the reverse complement.
TGGTCATGAGGTCCGAGGTGGCCACCTGCTCGGGCGTGCCGAAGATCTCGCCCACCAGGCGTGGGGGTGGTGGCGTGGGGCCGTCGCTGCTGCTGCCGCCGCCACCGCCGCAGGCAGTGAGCAGGGCCACCAGGGCGAGCTGGAGAAGAAGTCTTTTCTTCATCATGCGGTCGGTGGGAGGTGAAGTGGATCTGCCGGCCAGTCTAGGACGGGTGCATGCCACTTCCTTGTGACCGGGCGCACCTGCGCCGGTCGAGAACCGCATCCCTGGTTACCAAATGCAAACCCGGCGCGGCGCGCCAGGCCCACGTGGCTCAGCGGTTGCGCACTGCGCTCTTGGGCCGAAAGGCCTTGCAGACCTCGTCGCGGGTTTCGAGGTAGGGGCCGCCGATCAGGTCGATGCAGTAGGGCACGGCGGCGAAGATGCCGGGCACGACGGGGCTGCCGTCGGCAGCGCGCAGGCCTTCCAGCGTCTCGGCAATCGCCTTGGGCTGGCCGGGCAGGTTGATGACCAGGCTCTGTCCGCGCACCACCGCCACCTGGCGCGAGAGGATGGCCGTGGGCACGAATCTGAGGCTGATCTGGCGCATCTGCTCGCCAAAGCCCGGCATTTCCTTGTGGGCCACGGCCAACGTGGCCTCGGGCGTCACGTCGCGCAGGGCCGGGCCGGTGCCGCCGGTGGTGAGCACCAGGCTGCAGCCCGCGCTGTCCACCAGCTCGATCAGCGTGGCGCTGATGTCCGCCTGTTCGTCAGGGATCAGCCGGGACTCGAAGGTGACGGGGTTGCGCAGTGCGCGCGTGAGCCAGTCCTGCAGCGCGGGCAGGCCCTTGTCCTCGTACACGCCGCTGCTGGCGCGGTCGCTGATGGAGACGATGCCGATGCGCACGGGGTCGTGCGTGGCGGCTGCTTCAGTCATCGCCATCGTCCTCTTCCTCTTCTTCATCGCCTGCGGGGGCGCCGCCCAGGTGCTCGCGCACCAGCTGGAAAAGCTCGCGGTAGGCGCGGCCCTTGCGCGGCGCCAGGCCTTGCGACACGGCGGCCTTGTCGGCCGGTGGTGCATCTTTGCGCGCCTGGCGGATCAGGGCGCGCAGCTGCTGGGTGTCGGTATCGGGGTGCTCGGCCATCCAGGGGGCCAGGGCCTCGTCATCGGCAATCAGGCGGTCGCGCCAGTGCTCGGCCAGGTGCAGGGCCAGCTTGTCGTCGGCCGAGCCCTTGTGCTGCTCTTCGAGCGCCTGGCGGGCGGCCTCGACCACGCTGGGTTCGAGCTTGCGCATGAGTTTGCCCACGTACTGCATCTGGCGGCGCTTGCCTTCGAAGTTGGTGATGCGCTTGGCCTCGGCCAGCGCATCCACCAGCTTGTCGGGCAGGCCCACCTTGTCGAACAGATCGGTGCGCAGGGTCAGAAGCTCCTTGCCCAGGTCCTGCAGGGCATCGCTTTCGCGCTTGAGATCGGTTCGGCTGGCATCGGGCGTGCCTTTGAGTTCGGCCTTGAGCTGAAGGTCCAGTTCGCTGCCTTCGGCAACGAAATGGCCCTTCACAAAGTAGCCTTTTTTGGGTTTGCGTGACATGGGTGGGGGCAAAAGGGAGGTGGCGCAGCGCGCGCCACAGCGGCAAGTATCATAGCTGCCGCTATGAATAAACCCTCCATCCGCGCCCCGCGCGCCCCCGGCGCCCCGGCCGCCACCGCATCCGGCACCCCCGACAACGGCTTCAGCTATAGCCGTCCGTTCTTCGAAGAACTGGTGGACCGCGCCCTCGCGCATGCCAAAAAGCTGGGCGCCACCGACGCCGGTGCCGAGGCCTCGGAAGGCTGCGGCCTCTCGGTCAGCGTGCGCAAGGGCGAGCTCGAGACCGTGGAGCGCAACCGCGACAAGTCGCTCGGCATCACCGTCTACATCGGCAACCGCCGCGGCAATGCCAGCACCTCCGATTTTTCCAGCAAGGCCATCGAGCAGACGGCGCAGGCCGCCTACGACATTGCCCGCTTCACGGCCGAAGACCCGATGGCCGGCCTGCCCGATGCCGACGACATTGCGCCCACGGACACGCACCGCGACCTGGACCTGTTCCACCCCTGGTCCATCGACAGCGAGCAGGCCGCGAAGATGGCCATGGAATGCGAGGCCGCGGCCCTGAAGGCCAGCCGCCGCATCACCAACAGCGAAGGTGCGGGCGTATCGGCCCAGCAAAGCCATTTCTTCAGTGCCCACACGCGCGGTTTCCGCGGTGGCTATGCCTCGTCGCGCCACAGCTTCTCGGTGGCGCCCATCGCCTCGCTGCCCGGCCGCAACGCCGAAATGCAGCGCGACGCCTGGTACAGCTCCATGCGCGATGCGGCCGAACTGGCCTCGCCGCAGGCCGTGGGCCGCTACGCGGCCCAGCGGGCCCTGTCCCGCCTGGGCAGCCGCAAGATCCCCACCACGCAGTGCCCGGTGCTGTTCGAATCCACCCTGGCCGCGGGCCTGCTCGGCGGCTTCGTGCAGGCCGTGAGCGGCGGCGCGCTCTACCGCAAGAGCAGCTTTTTGCTCGACTCGCTGGGCAAGCGCGTTTTTCCCAAGCACATCGACATCGAAGAGGACCCCTTCATCCTGCGCGGCAAGGGCAGCTCGCCCTTCGACGATGAAGGCGTGCGCGTGGCACCGCGCAAGGTGGTCAAGGGCGGGCGCGTGGAGGGCTATTTCCTGTCCACCTACTCGGCGCGCAAGCTGGGCATGAAGACCACCGGCAATGCCGGCGGCTCGCACAACCTGACCATGACCTCGCGCCTGACCCAGGCCAGCGACGACCTCGACGCCATGCTGCAAAAGCTGGGCACGGGCCTGTTCGTGATCGAGCTCATGGGCCAGGGCGTGAACTACGTGACCGGCGACTACTCGCGCGGCGCGAGCGGCTTCTGGGTCGAGAACGGCCGCATCGCCTACCCCGTGCACGAGATCACCATCGCCGGCAACCTCAAGGACATGCTGCAGGGCATCGAGGCAGTCGGTGCCGACACCTACAACTACGGTGCCAAGTCCGTGGGCTCCATCCTCGTGAACCGCATGAAGGTGGCGGGCAGCTGACAGAGGCCCGCTGCCACCTTACCCATCAGCGTGCCGGCGCGGAACGCTGATGCTTCCTTTTCCCGGTGGCGGGGCATGCCTGCCGCCACCGCTGCCAGGTCGAGGGGCATGGGCGCGCGCCTGGCCAGCCGTGCAAGCGCCGGCGGCACCGTGCGCCGCTGGGCAGGAGGGTCACAGCGTCTTGGTCAGCGTGACGATCACGCGCGATTGGTTGACGGGACCGAAGTAGTCCTTCTTGGTGGCGCCCACCACGGCAGCGCCCAGCGACAGGCCCGAACCGAAGTCATAGGCACCGCCGACGCTGTAGTCCAGGTAGTTGGGAGCAGCGATGTCGCCACCGAAGCGCGTGTAGCCCACCGAGGCCTTGGCGGTGATCTTGGGTGCCACTTCCTGCGCGAACGCCAGGTTCAGGTAGCCGGTGTTGCGGCCCTTGAAGCCAGGACCGGCGTAGGCGAAGTAGTCCTTGGACAGCGTGTGCGAGTACTTGGCCGTCACGGGGCCGAAGGTGGCCGCGCCATAGACTTCGGTGGTGTTGCCGTTGCTGTTGCCGGGGTAGATGTAGGTCAGCAGGCCCACGTCCAGGTCGACCGAGCCGGCCTTGAACTTGTAGCCGCCATAGATGTCGGACTCGATGGAGTTGCGGGGCAGCCAGTCGACGCTGGAGTTCCAGTTGCCGACATAGAAACCGGATTCGCCGAAAGCGTAGTCGAAGCCGCCCTGGATGGCGGGCTTGACCGCCCGGGCCTTGGAGACATCCTGGTCCTGGCCACGGAACTTGTAGTTGGTGGTCAGGCTGACGTTGCCCGTCAGCTGGGCGCTGGCCAGAAGGGGGAGAGCGGCCACTGCAGCCGTGAAGAGCACTTTGGGGGACAGCATTTTCATGAAACGATTCGCAGAAAGAGGTGAGCGCGCAAGCGTAAAAAAGACGGCGTATAAAGTCCGTAAAAAATGCGCTTGTTTCCGTAAATGTTGCCCGGGCCACACAGCGATATGACCCTTTGATTGCACGGCACGATCCCGGTGGCACCATGCCAGGCATAGGAACTGCGAGGTGCCCAGGTGTTGATCAATTGTGTGGTGTACGAGGATGGCACCAAGCTGGCAGACATCCCCGTGAGCGAGATCCGTGAGCACATTTCACTGCCCGGTTGCTTCGTGTGGGTGGCTCTTCAGGACGCGACCCCTGAAGAGCTCGATGAGTTGCAGCGGGAGTTCGGCTTGCATCCGCTGGCGGTGGAGGATGCGCGCCATGGGCACCAGCGGCCCAAGGTGGAGGAGTACGGCGCCTCCCTCTTCGTCGTTCTTCATTTGCTCGAGTCCAGTGGAACTGCGGATGCGGTTTGCCGGCTGGGCGAGCTGAATGTGTTCGTGGGCAAGAACTACCTGGTGTCGGTGCGCAACCACAGCGAACGCGGCTTCCTGGAGGTGCGCGAACGCTGCGAACGCGAGCCCGCGCTGCTGCGCAACGGACCGGGCTTCGTGCTCTACGCCTTGATGGACGCAGTGGTGGACCGCTACTTCCCCGTCATCGACGCGTTCGAGGTCGAGCTCGAAACGATCGAGCAGCAGATCTTTGCCCAAGGTGCCGCGCGCACCAGCATCAAGCGGCTGTATGGGCTCAAGCAGCGCCTCACCGTGCTCAAGCACGCCATCGCCCCTCTGCTCGAGGGTGCCGCGAAGCTCCATGGCGGGCGGGTGCCGCAGATCTGCCTGAGTTCGCAGGAGTATTTTCGGGACGTGGTCGATCACCTCGACCGCATCAATGCGTCCATCGATGCCATCCGCGACACGATCGCGACGGCCATCCAGGTCAACCTCTCCATGGTCACCATCGAGGATGGCGAGGTCGTCAAGCGCCTGGCCGCATGGGCCAGCCTTTTCGCCGTGTGCACGGCATTCGCCGGCATCTGGGGCATGAATTTCGAGCACATGCCAGAGCTCAAATGGCGCTACGGCTATGCGGCTGCGCTCACGCTCATCGCGGGTACATGTGGCTACCTCTACTACCGCTTTCGCAAGGCGGGTTGGTTGTAGGTGGCACTCCTGCCCGGGGCGGGTGAAACGATGGGCCTGTGCCGCTGAGTGCCCATCGGGTGTTTGGCGCACCGTTCTTCCCGGTGCGCCGAGGGTCGTTGCGACAGGCCTGAAGGCTCTTCGCGAGCCCCATCCGGCGGCCCGATTTTTACGGCATTTTTACGCTCCACGGGGCAGTCTGTGCACACTTTTTACGGCGACATCTTGAGAATCAAACACACGTTTTGATGCAGGAGTTGTCGATGGACGTCGTATGGGTCGCCGCAGTAGCGGCATTGTGGATAGTCATGGCGGAAGCCGTGATCCTGCTGGGCAAGTTCGGCCCGGCCAAGGGGGAGCGGGCATGATCGGCGTAGAAGTTCTATATGGCTTTGGGGCACTTGTGGCCATCGCCTTGCTGGCCTACCTCGTGTTCGCGCTGATCTGCGCAGAGGAGTTCTGACATGGACGCCTTTGCATGGGGCCTCCTTGGGCTCTTTCTGGCTGTGCTGGGCCTCTTGGCATGGCCTCTTGGCAAGTTCCTTGCCGCGTTGTGCGACGGCAGGCTCCCGAGGTGGATGCACGCTGTCGAAAGGCCGCTGTACAAGTTGGCCGGTGTAGCGCCGGACCAGTCGATGCACTGGCGCGCCTATGCGCTGGCACTGCTTGCATTCAACGCCATTGGCGCGTTCGTGGTGTATGGCCTGCAGCGCTTTCAACACCTGCTGCCGCTCAACCCGCAGGGCATGGCGGCCGTGTCCGGCGATTCCTCGTTCAACACCGCCGTGAGCTTCGTGGCCAATACCAACTGGCAAGGCTACGCGGGCGAGTCCACCATGAGCTACCTCACGCAGATGCTCGGCCTGTCGGTGCAGAACTTCTTCTCGGCTGCCACCGGCATTGCCGTGGCGTTTGCATTGGCGCGTGGCTTTGCCGCGCGGCGCACGGATGGCCAGGGCTTCGTCGGCAATTTCTGGACCGACGTGACGCGCATCACGGCCTGGGTCCTGGTGCCGATCTCCTTTGTGATCGCTGTGGTCCTGGTCGGACAGGGTGTCATCCAGAACTTCGACTCCTACAAGGACGTTACGACGCTGGAGCCCACGGCCTACTCCATTCCCAAGCTGGATGAAGCAGGCCAGCCAGTCAATGGCGCTGACGGCGTCCCGGTCATGGAGGACAAGACCACCACAATCCAGACACTCGCAATGGGACCCGTGGCCTCGCAGGAAGCCATCAAGATGCTGGGTACGAATGGCGGCGGGTTCTTCAACGCCAACTCAGCCCACCCCTACGAGAACCCGACGGCGCTGACCAACTTCGTGCAGATGCTGGCGATCTTTCTGATACCTGCTGCGCTGTGCTTTGCGTTTGGCCGCGTCGTTGGCGATCAACGCCAGGGTGTCGCGATCCTCGCTGCAATGACCATCATGTTTGTCGTTGCCGTCACCGCTGTCGTTTCTGCAGAGCAAGCTGGCAATCCTCAATGGACGTCTCTCGGAGTGAACCAGGCTGCCAGTCCCCTGCAATCGGGCGGCAACATGGAAGGCAAGGAAGTTCGATTCGGCATCACTGCATCGGCACTTTTTGCTGCGGTCACGACCGCTGCGTCTTGCGGCGCCGTGAACTCCATGCACGATTCATTCACTCCCCTGGGCGGAATGGTTCCGATGGTGCTGATGCAGTTGGGTGAAGTGGTGTTCGGCGGTGTAGGTACCGGCCTCTATGGGATGCTGGTGTTCGCCATCCTCGCGGTCTTCATGGCCGGCCTCATGATTGGCCGCACGCCAGAGTATTTGGGCAAGAAGATCGAAGTGCGTGAGATGAAGCTCACTTCGGTCGCCATCCTGGTGACGCCAATATTGGTGCTGGTCGGCACTGCCATCGCCGTCAGTGCGGGTGCAGGCAAGGCAGGCATTGCCAACCCCGGTGCCCACGGGTTCTCCGAAATCCTGTACGCGCTGACCTCGGCTGCCAACAACAACGGCAGCGCCTTCGCCGGCCTGTCTGCCAACACGCCGTTCTACAACGTGCTGCTGGCCTTGGCGATGTGGTTCGGTCGCTTTGGCGTGATCGTGCCGGTGCTGGCCATCGCCGGCTCGCTGGCGGCCAAGAAGCGCCTGCCCGCCACGGCGGGCACCATGCCCACCCATGGCCCGCTTTTCGTGGTGCTGCTGATCGGTACGGTGCTTCTCGTGGGTCTTCTCAACTATGTGCCTTCTCTGGCGTTGGGCCCGGTGATCGAGCATTTGATGCTCTGGGCCAAGTGAGGGTTTGCTGATGACTACTAAAAAATCTTCCATTTCGTTGCTGGATCCAGCGCTGATGAAAACAGCGCTGTGGGGTGCCCTGGCCAAGCTCAGTCCCATGGTGCAGTGGCGCAACCCGGTGATGTTCATCGTCTACATCGGCAGCATCTTCACGACGCTGCTGTGGGTGCATGCCCTCAACGCGCCGCAGGACGCGAGCATGCGCCCGGCGTTCGTGCTGGCGATCACGGTGTGGCTCTGGTTCACCGTGCTGTTCGCGAACTTCGCGGAAGCCCTGGCCGAAGGCCGCAGCAAGGCGCAAGCCGCATCGCTGCGCGGGCTGCGCAAGGAAACCTGGGCCAAGAAGCTCAAGGAGCCAGTCTATGGTTCCACCTTCCTGCCCGAGCAGGCCACCAACCTGCGCCGCGGCGACGTGGTGCTGGTGGAGACCGGTGACGTCATTCCCTTGGACGGCGAAGTGATCGAAGGCGTGGCCTCCGTCGACGAAAGCGCCATCACCGGCGAATCGGCACCCGTGGTGCGCGAGTCGGGCGGCGACTTCTCTGCGGTCACGGGGGGCACCCGCGTGCTTTCCGACTGGCTGGTGGTGCGCATTTCGGTGAATCCGGGCGAGTCGTTCCTGGACCGGATGATCGGCATGGTGGAAGCCGCCAAACGCCAGAAGACGCCCAACGAGGTGGCATTGACCATCCTGCTGGTGGCGTTGACGATCGTGTTCCTGGTCGTCACTGTCACCCTGCTGCCCTTCTCGCTGTTCAGCGTGCAGGCCTCGCAGGCCGGAACGGTCGTTTCGCTGACCGCCCTGGTGGCCCTGCTGGTGTGCCTGATCCCGACCACGATTGGCGGTTTGCTGTCTGCCGTCGGTGTGGCCGGCATGAGCCGCATGATGCAGGCCAACGTGATCGCGACCTCCGGCCGCGCCGTGGAAGCAGCCGGTGACGTGGACGTGCTGCTGCTCGACAAGACCGGCACCATCACGCACGGCAACCGCCAGGCCAGCACCTTCCTGCCTGCACCGGGGGTGACGCCTGCCCGCCTGGCACGTGCCGCCCTGCTGGCCTCCCTGGCCGATGAAACGCCCGAGGGGCGCAGCATCGTCGAGCTCGCCCGCCGCGCCAACGTGGACGAAAAGAACCCGGAGGGCGTGGTGCTGGTGCCCTTCACGGCGCAGACGCGCATGAGCGGCGTGGACCTCCCGGCCGAAGGCGCTACGGGCCGATCTGCAACCATGCTGCGCAAGGGCGCCGTGCAGGCGATCGCTCGCCATGTCGAAAGCCTGGGCGGCACCATGCCGCGTGAAGTGAACACGGCCGCCGACCAGGTCGCCCAGCGCGGCAGCACGCCCCTGGTGGTCACCGAGGGCAACCAGGTGCTGGGCGTGGTCGAGCTCAAGGACGTCGTCAAGGCGGGCATCAAGGAACGCTTCATCGAGCTGCGCCGCATGGGCATCCGCACGGTGATGATCACCGGCGACAACAAGCTCACGGCCGCCTATATCGCCGCGGAAGCCGGCGTCGATGACTTCCTGGCCGAGGCCACCCCGGAGGACAAGCTCGCGCTCATCCGCAAGTACCAGTCCGAGGGGCGCCTGGTCGCCATGACCGGCGATGGCACCAACGATGCACCCGCGCTGGCCCAGGCCGACGTGGCGGTGGCGATGGGCAGCGGAACCCAGGCCGCCAAGGAAGCTGGCAACATGGTCGACCTGGACTCCAATCCGACCAAGCTGCTGGAGGTGGTCGAAACCGGCAAGGCGCTGTTGATGACCCGTGGATCCCTGACGACCTTTTCGATTGCGAACGATGTGGCGAAATACTTCGCCATCATTCCCGCGATCTTCGTGTCGACCTACCCGCAGCTGTCGGCCCTCAACGTGATGCAGCTGGCGAGCCCGTCGTCTGCCATCCTGTCGGCGGTGATCTTCAATGCGCTGGTGATCGTGTTCCTGATCCCCCTGGCATTGCGGGGGGTGCGCTATCGCCCGGTAGGCGCTGCTGCGCTGCTGCGCCGCAACCTGGCGATCTATGGATTGGGGGGCCTGCTGGTACCCTTCGTCGGCATCAAGCTGATCGATTTGATGCTCGTGGCCGTTGGCCTGATTTGAGGAGCTTGTGATGAAAGACATTCTTCGCCCCGCCATCGTGGTGTTCGCCGCCCTGAGCGTGCTCACCGGGTTGCTTTACCCCCTGGCCGTCACGGGTGCCGCCAAGGCCATGTTCCCCAACGAGGCGGCGGGCAGCCTGGTGCAACGCAATGGCCAGACGGTCGGATCGTCGCTGATCGGCCAGAACTTCTCCGATCCCGGCCATTTCTGGGGCCGGCCATCGGCCACGGCGACCATGCCCTACAACGCAGCCGCCTCGGGTGGGTCCAACCAGGGTCCGCTCAACCCAGCGCTGAGCGACGCCATCAAGGCGCGCGTGGAGGCATTGCGCGCGGCCGACCCTGGCAACACGGCGGTGGTGCCGGTGGACCTGGTCACCACGTCCGCCAGTGGCCTGGACCCCCACATCAGCCCGGCGGCAGCGCAATACCAGGTGGCACGCATCGCACGCGTGCGCAATCTGCCGGCCGCAAGCGTGAACGCGCTTGTCGACAAACACACGGAGCGCCCGCTCTTCGGTGTTCTCGGTGAAGCGAGGGTGAACGTACTGGCGTTGAATCTTTCCTTGGACAATGTGCGATAGCGCAATGCCCTGCTGCTGCGCTACGTCGGTAGCCATGTGCTTTGCTTTGGAGCGGGGCTTGCATGGCTGACGCACAGCGGCCGGATCCCGATGCGTTGATTGCGCAGCTGCGCGCGCAGGAAGAACAGACCAGCCGCGGCAAGCTGCGCATCTACTTTGGCGCCAATGCCGGCGTAGGGAAGACCTGGGCCATGCTGAGCGCGGCCCAGCGTGAGCGCAGCGCCGGCCGCGACATCCTGATCGGTGTGGTGGAAACGCATGGTCGGGCCGAAACGGCAGCGCTGTTGGATGGGCTGCAGGCATTGCCTCTCAGGGAGGTGGAGTACCGTGGCCGGCTCCTTCCTGAATTTGACCTGGACGCGGCCCTTGCACGCAAGCCGGCCATTCTCCTGGTGGATGAGCTCGCTCACTCCAACGTGCAAGGCTCCCGCCATGCCAAGCGCTGGCAGGATGTCCAGGAACTGCTCGCCGCGGGCATCGACGTGTGGACCGCTCTCAATGTCCAGCACCTGGAAAGCCTCAATGGGACTGTGGGTGCGATCACCGGAATCCGGGTGCATGAAACGGTGCCCGATACGGTGCTGGACGACGCGGACGAGGTGGTGCTGGTCGATGCAACCCCGGATGAGCTGATCGCCCGGCTGAGTGCCGGCAAGGTCTACGTGCCCCAGCAGGCGGATCGTGCCGCGAGGAGCTTCTTTCGCAAGGGCAACCTGATCGCTCTGCGAGAAATCGCCTTGCGCCGCACGGCCGAGCACGTGGAAGATGACGTGCTGGGCTGGCGCATCGAGCAGTCCGGCGGTGCCGGGGGCGGTGTGGCTGGAGCCTGGAACACATCGGGCAGCATCCTGGCCTGTGTGGGGCCCCACGAAGATGCGGCCCAGACGGTACGGACGGCCGCACGCCTGGCCGGCCAGCTCAATGTGAAGTGGCACGCAGCCTATGTGGAGACACCTCGGCTGCAGCGATTGGCGGCGAAGCGGCGCGACAAGATTCTGGCGGTGCTGCAATTGGCGCAGGAGCTTGGGGCCGAGACGGCCGTGCTTACCGGTGACCGGGTGGCTCCGGTGTTGGCTTCCCAGGCGCTCCATCTGAACTGTGCGACGGTCGTTCTGGGGCGGCCGGCGAATCCGGAAAGCTGGAGGAAGTGGCTTCCCACCAAGCCCGTGGGAAGAGAACTTGCCGCATTGGCGCCTTCGCTGGACATCGTGGAGACCGCGCACGCGGGCAGTTCGAGGCGCTTGTCAGAGGCGCTGCGCAGTTCCAGATCGGGCGTGGATGCGTTGGAGACGGACGAAGTCAACCACGCGCGCTGGCCAGGATTCCTGTGGGCGCTGGGGGCCAGCATTGCGGTTACCTTGCTCGCGACTCCGTTGCACGGGGTGCTGGAGCTGACCAACATCGTCATGCTTTACCTTCTGGCCGTTGTCGGCGTGGCCATGCGCTTTGGCAGAGGGCCTGCGGCAATGGCAGCACTGCTCAATGTGCTGGCATTCGATTTCTTCTTCGTCTCGCCCCGACTGTCCTTTGCAGTGAGCGATGTGCAGTACATCGTTACCTTCGCCGTCATGCTGGGAGTCGGCCTGCTGGTGGGTCAGCTCACGGCAGGCCTCCGGTTCGCGGCGGGAGTGTCGAACAGCCGGGAGCGGCGTGCCCAATCCTTGTTCGAGCTCACCCGGGAGCTGTCTGCAGCCCTTGAGACAAGCCAGGTCATCGACATTGGTGCCTCGGCGGTGCAAGAGCATTTTGGCGGCCGAGCGGTGGTGGTGGCAATGGATGAGGCGGACAACCTCCACTACCCTGACGATCTTCCAGCGGGCTTTGACAAGAGCGTGGCCGACTGGACTCTGCGCCAAGGCCAGAGTGCCGGGCTGGCGACGAGTACCCTTGCAGCGCAGTCCTGGCGCTATGTGCCATTGAAAGCACCCATGCGGGTCCGTGGCGTGCTGGCATTGGAGCCTGCGCATCCGCGGTGGCTGCTCATTCCGGAACAGGCCCAGCAGCTCGAGACACAGGCCCGGCAGATCGCCATTGCGCTCGAACGCGTGCACTACGTCGATATTGCGCAGAAGGCGGTGCTGGACGTCGAGTCCGAGCGGCTGCGCAATGCGCTGCTGGGTGCCGTGTCCCATGATGTGCGCACGCCGCTCACAGCGCTCATCACTCTGGCCGAATCGCTCAGGTCGGCGCCGCCGCACGAGCGGGAGTCGGTGGCGCAAGCCATCGTGCACCAGGCGCACCAACTCAACGCGCTCGTCAGCAACCTGCTGGACATGGCCCGGTTGGAAAGCGATGTATCGGGCCAGAGCGTCAGCTTGCGCCGCGACTGGCAATCGGTGGAGGAGGTCGTCGGCGCGTCCATCCGGGCAGCCCAGGCCGCGCTGGGCGGCACGACCGTGCGCACAGACATCCCGGCAGATTTGCCCTTGGTGGAGTTCGACGCTGTGCTCATCGAACGCGTGCTCGTCAACCTTCTGGAAAACGCCGCCAAGTACGGGGCACCACCCATTGTCGTGAAAGCCTCCACGACCGAAAGCAGCCTGGTGCTGGAGGTGACGGACCATGGGGCTGGGCTGCCTCTTTCGGTCCGAGGAAAAGAGCACACGTTGTTTGAGAAGTTCACGCGCGGGCAGGCGGAGAGCGCAACGCCAGGTGTGGGGCTGGGCCTGGCCATCTGCAAAGCCGTGGTGCACGCCCATGGCGGAACGATCTCGGCAGCAAGCGCGTCTGGAGGTGGCGCGCAGTTCATGATCACCATTCCACGGCGCGAACCCCCGCCCGAACCCGATTTTGAAGACATGGAGCGGGGCCCTGTGGCCCCTTGATGCAATGCAGATACGTACCGTTTTGGTGGTGGAAGACGAGCCTCAGATCCGGCGCTTCGTACGCAGCGCGCTGGAGGCGGAAGGCTGGCAGGTGAACGAGGCCGCAACGCTGCGCGAGGGCCTGTCCGCCGCAGGAACCCGCCAGCCGGATCTGCTGGTGCTCGATCTGGGCCTGCCGGATGGAGATGGCATCGACCTTATCCGTGACGTGCGCGGCTGGTCTGCTGTGCCGATCATCGTCCTGTCCGCGCGCACCGATGAGGCTGACAAGATCAACGCGCTGGATGCGGGAGCCGATGACTACCTCACCAAGCCCTTCGGGACGGGAGAGCTGCTTGCGCGGGTGCGTGCGAACCTGCGCCGCCCACGTGTGGCCACAGGCAATGGGTTGGCAGCCGACGGGGTGGAGCCGGCGTTTCAATTCGGCGACGTGGAGGTGGACCGCACTGCGCGCGTGGTGCGCAAGGCCGGGGTGGAGGTCCATCTGACGCCTACCGAGTACCGCATGCTGTCGGTTCTCGTCACCAATGCAGGACGCGTCATCACCCAGAAGCAATTGCTTCGCGAGGTGTGGGGTCCCATGCGATCAGACCAGAGCCACTACTTGCGTATCTACATGGGACACCTGCGACAAAAGCTCGAGGCGGATCCGGCACAGCCTCGCCATTTGCTGACCGAATCGGGTGTGGGCTACCGGTTGTCGGTGTGACGAAACCGATTTGGGGCGATTGGGTGCACACGTTTTCCAGGGCCAGCTGAGCGCCGGTACAGATAAATTGACGGTGATTTGACGGTAAGGCCCTCCGTTTTTACGAAGGATTTACACCAAACTTCCTAGACTGGGTGCATGTTCAACACCTGCCAGCCGAGCCACACACGCGGGGCTCATGCTGGCCATAGACATGCTGCAGAAATGCCCGAGCACCAGCCTGCACCGGATACCGGCGCTCCCTTTTACCGAGCCGGGCACCGATCCCAATCCATTGGTGGAGCTACCGCTCCTCACGCCATGCGCCAATGCGCAAAGCTTGCGAACCACGCTGCATGCCGTGCTGGGGTCGCAGCTGCGCGGCTATGGCCTAGCCCTGGATCCTGTTCGCCAACTGGCGACGGTCACCCTGCATGTCCATCTGGGAGACGTCGAGCAGACGATGCGCTGCCTGATGGCCGCATTGCCCACCGCCCAGTTTGGACGCATTGCCAAGATCGCCATGGACGAGGTGCGTCGGTGCCATTGAAACCCTGCTGTCGGGTCAGCAAGCCGGCCATTGGGGCCGGCCCCCTTGCCTGCCTGCAGGGCGGCGTTGGGGTGCTGTGCCATGGATGACTGGCTGCATGTGCTGCTCGCTCTTCTGGTGCTGGTGGCGCCGATTGCAACGGGATGGCTGGCTTTGAAGCTGTCCGATCGCAGGGAGCGAAAGTCCCGCCGGAGCTTGCGATGAAGCGAGCGATCCAGGGCCAGGAGGTCGAATTGGCCAGCGTTGAAGACCTGGAAAAACTGGACGGACTTGAGCGTTCGGCGTTCGAGAGCGATCGGATTTCCCGGCGCAGTTGGCAGCGAATGCTGGCCAGTCCTTCGGCCCGTGTCCTGGTCAGCAGGTCCAAGGATGCGCTGGAGGGTGCCTGCGTGGTGTTGCGCCGCAAAGGCTCGTCGGTGGCGCGTCTGTACTCCATTGCGGTGGCGCCGGCGGCGCGGGGTTCGGGGATCGCCGCGAAGCTGCTGGGTGCAGCGCTGAGCGATGCACGGCGCTCGGGGTGCGCGGTACTGCGGCTTGAAAGCCGTCTGGACAATGCGGCTGCACACCGCCTCTTCGAACGCCATGGGTTCTCGCAATCGGGGCGCAAGGCGGCGTACTACGAGGATGGCGAGGACGCCCTGTGCTTTCAGCGGGACCTGTTCGACGGAGCGCTGATGCAAGGTGGTGTCGCACACCGGGTGCGCCACTACGCCCAGACGCTCGATTTCACCTGCGGACCTTGCGCGCTGCTGATGGCCATGTCGGCGATGGACCCTTCCACCCCCGTGAACCAGGCCGCAGAGATCCGCTTGTGGAGAGAGGCCACCACGGTCTTCATGGCGGCCGGCCATGGCGGCTCTGGGCCGTTCGGGCTGGCGCGCTCCGCACTGAAGCGCGGCTTTGGCGTGTCGGTGTATGCGGCCGCTGGCGCATCCCTGTTCATGGACAGCGTGCGTGACCAGCACAAGAAGGACGTCATCCAGCTGGTGGAGAACGACTTCCGATCCGAGCTGGTGGAACATCAAGTTCCCATCTACGCGCGGCCTGTGTCTCCCGAAAGCCTGATCGATCATCTGCGCGCGGGGCGCCTGCCCATCGTGCTCATCAGCCTGTGGCGGCTCCACCGCGAGAAAACGCCCCATTGGGTGGTGATTGTCGGCTTCGATGGAGCAGTGTTTCGCGTCCTCGACCCCATGGCCCGCTCCAGCGATCCCGATGGAGGCATGTCCATCAGCCTGGGTGAATTCAAGAAGATCGCCAGATACGGGCGCCGAAGGCGCACGGCGGCGGTCGTCATCTCTGGAAAGAAATAAATTGTCCTCAGAACACGTCATCGTTGTAGAAAAGCTCGCCGACTTCCGATGGGATGATTCGGAACTCAAGGTCATCACCGCAGACCAGTTCGTGGCAGAGGAGCCAGGGGCCCGCGGGCAACTGCGCAAGGTCACCAACCTGTGCCGGACCTACGGGTACCTGAGCATGGGGTACTACTGCTCCCTGCTCGCGGAGGCCCGGGGCGACCGCGTGACCCCGAGCGTGGACACCATCCTCAGCCTGCAGCGCAAGCGCATGCAACCGGCCGCCCTGGCCCAGCTCAACCGGCTGATCGGTCCGCTCAAAGAAATACCCAGGTCGGTGAACACCTTGACGCTGCACGTGTTCTTCGGCGTCATCGAGGACCCGGCCCTGGCAGCACTGGCGCGCAAGAGTTTCGAGCTGTTTCGCTGCCCGTTGATGCAGATCACGCTGGAGCGGCAAGAGCAGTCCCTGAGTTGGCAGATTGGCGACATGCAGGCGCTGGACCTGCGCGATGTGGATGCGGCGCGCGATGGGGTCTTCGTGCAGGCGCTGCGCCAGTACACACGCCGCAGCTGGCGCCCCATGATCGCCATGCCCTTGCCGAGGATGGACCTGGCCGTCTTGCACGACCCCTCCGATCCGCTGCCGCCGTCCAACCTCAAGACGCTCAGGAAGCTGGTCGACGTGGGGCAGGACATGGGCATCGCAGTCGAGCTCATCGAGAAGAAGGATTTCTCGCGCCTGACCCAGTTCGACGCGCTCTTCATCCGCGAGACCACGGCGGTCACGCACCACACCTTCCAGTTCGCCAAGAAGGCCGTGGCCGAAGGCATGCCGGTGATTGATGACCCGGTGTCCATCCTGCGTTGCACCAACAAGGCCTTTCTGGCCGAAATCCTGCGCGAGAACTCCATCGCGACGCCCATGACCCACATGGCCAGCCGGCGCACCATTGGCGACATGCACAACCGGCTGACCTACCCGCTGGTCGTGAAGGTGCCAGACGGAGCGTTCAGCCGAAGCGTCAAGAAGGCGGACAGCTTTGAGCACCTTCAGGACATCGCAAAGGACATGCTCAAGGAGTCCGAAATCATCCTGCTGCAGGAGTTCATGTACACGGACTTCGACTGGCGCATCGGCGTGCTCGCGGGGCAGCCGGTCTTTGCGGCAAAGTACTTCATGTGCGATGGCCACTGGCAGATACTGCAGCACGCCGACAATGGAAAGTACACCGAGGGTCGGGTACAGGCGGTGCCCCTGGATGAGGTACCGCCAGAGGTGCTGCATGCCGCTGTCAGCTCGACGCGTCTGGTGGGCAACAGCTTTTACGGCGTGGATCTGAAATCCACCGCCTCTGGCGTCTTTGTCATCGAGATCAACGACAATCCCAACCTCGATGTCGGTGTAGAAGACGCGGCCTTGGGCGATGCGCTTTACGTGATGCTGCTTTCGCACTTTTTGAAGCAGGTAGAGCTTCGATTCAACTCAAGTACCGCACGGCCGATCAAGCAAGGCGCTCCCTTTCTCGCACTGGCCGTCGGGTAGCAGCGGGATGCAGTTGCCGCAAGCGGGCCGGTCGACAGGGCATTTCAACGCTGACCAGGTCGTGGTCGTTTCCGGGCCCCACCCTGTGCCATAGGTTCGCCATCGCAGCAAGCAAGGGTTCCTGGGCGTGCGAGATCGCAGCGAGCGAGCGCCTGATTCGCTCCGCAACGGCTCGGACCCTGTCCTTGGTGCGCCGACGGAGGCTGTGTTTGCTCCTTGCTTTCCTGTCGTCGCTGCAGTCCACGCAGCGTTGGAGAAGATCGGGCATCAGATTTGCACGCGCGTTCCCAGTTCCACCACTCCATTGTGTGGAAGTCTCAGGAAATCCCCGATGCTGCCGGCATTGCGTGCCATGGTTGCGAACAGCGCCTCGCGCCAGTGCGCCATTCCTGCTCCCCGGGTCGGGATCACGATCTCTCGGCTCAGGAAATAGGACAGCTGGAATTCGTCGATCAGCAGGCCTTCCTTCGCGCAGAGGCGAAGTGCGCGCGGCACGTCGGGCTCATCCTTGAAACCGAAATTCACCTGGACTTTCCAGAATCCGTCGACCAGCGGTTCCACATGCAGCCGTTCTTCCTGCGGCACCCAAGGTACCTCCTGGAACCGCACGGTGAGAATAAGGTTCTGCTCATGCAGCACTTGGTAGTGCTTGAGGTTATGCATCAACGCCTGGGGGACGGTATCGGGGTTGGCGACGGCATACACCGCGGTCCTGGGCGTGCGGCGCACGTTCTCGTCGACTGCCAGCGTGGTGATGAATGGCAGCAGCTCCGGATCGTCACGCTGGATGTGCTCCATCAGCAATTCCCGGCCACGCCGCCAGGTCGCCATGACCACGAAGATCACGCCGCCCAACACAATCGGGAACCAGCCTCCCTGCCAGAACTTCAGCGCACACGAAACCACCAGTACGGCATCAATCAGCAAGAAGGCACCTGTCGCGGCCAAAGCCAGTGGCAACGGATATCCCCATGCATGCCGGACTACGAAGAAGGTCAGCAAGGTGGTGATGAGCATCGTGACCGTCACAGCGATGCCATATGCGGAGGCCAGTGCCGAAGAGCTTCCGAAGCCCACCATGGCCAGCAGCACCGCCACCATCACCGCCCAGTTCACAAACGGAACGTAGATCTGCCCCACCTCGTTCTCAGAAGTGTGGAAGATTCGCATGCGGGGCAGCAGCCCGAGTTGGATGGCCTGCTTCGTCAGCGAGTAGGCGCCGGAGATCGTGGCTTGGGATGCAATCACCGAAGCCAGGGTTGCCAGCACGACGGCGGGTATCAGCCAGGAAGTCGGAAAGAGGTTGAAGAACGGGTTTCCGAGCGAGGAGGGATCGCTCATGAGAAGCGCCCCCTGTCCCATGTAGTTGAGCGCCAGCGCGGGCAAAACGAAGGTGTTCCAGGCCAGGCGAATCGGCTTTTTGCCGAAATGCCCCATGTCTGCGTACAGAGCCTCGGCTCCCGTCAGTGCCAGAACGATCGCCCCCATGACGACGAACAGGTGCCATCCACGGGCCTGCATGAACTCCAAGGCACGCAGCGGGTTGACCGCCGCCAGGATCGCCGGATTCTGGATGATTTGCACCAGGCCCGTGATGGCGAGGACAGAGAACCAGAGGACGACGACCGGACCAAACAGCTTGCCTACGATGGCCGTACCATAGCGTTGCCCGAGGAACAGGCCTACGATCACGGCGGTCGAGATGGGCAGCACGTAGGGTTTGAGTGCAGGCGTGATGGTTTCCAGCCCTTCCACAGCGCTCAACACCGATATCGCCGGCGTGATCACGGCGTCTCCGTAGAAAAGGGCCGCGCCCAGGACGCCCACCAGCAAAAGAATGGTGTGGCGCCGAGGGGTGCTGCCAGCTGCCTTCGCAGCGAGCGCGGTCAGTGCCATGATTCCGCCTTCCCCCCGGTTGTTGGCGCGAAGGATCAGGACGACGTACTTGAGTGTCACTACGACCATCAGCGCCCACAGGATCGTCGATACAGCGCCAACGATGTTCGCTGCGTCAAGCGCGAGCGAGTGGGCCGGATTGAAGACCTCCTTCATGGTGTACAGGGGGCTTGTGCCGATGTCTCCGTAGACGACTCCCAGTGCACTGAGGGTAAGAACTCCCAAGCCTTGCCGCGGTGGTTGCATTCTGGACTTTCTTTTGAGTGAAGCTGGCCAGGCGGCCTTTGCGGGGTATGGGGGGACTTGGCCGGCATGGTGGTGCGGCGATGCGCTTTCAATGCCCTTCCTTGCAGACATCCTGGCCCCGGTTCAACGGCGCCCTGCCATATTGCCACGGGTTGAACGGGGCATAGTGGTGGCTTGCCAACGGACGGCGCTACATCAAGCCGCATCGGTTGCAAGACGATCTGCCATCCAGTGAGCAAGGCACACCTGGGCAGAGTTCGTGGCCTTCCTCCATGGCACCGTGGCCAACCCGCCGCCCGGCCGTTGCGGCCCACCGGCAACCTGGCGGGCGCTCAGGCGGCTGCGGCGGGCCTTGCTGCCCAGGTGTCCTTCTTGCCGCGCATGCCCACGGGCAGCGCCAGCCCCACGCGGTGGCGCGACAGGGGGCCGGCAGGTTCCAGGTGGGCGAGCATCAGCGTGGCGGCGTCGGCATACGGGACGATCATCTCCGGCACCTTGGATGCGAAAACCAGCAGGAGCAGGGGGGCCGGCAGCGCGCTGGCAAAACCCGCAATGCGCACCGGCAGCTGCTCCGTGGACAGCCGCATCCGTGCCAGGCCGAGCGCGGCCTGCTCGGCCATGGGGCCGGGGCACAGCATGCGCCAGTCCAGCGGCGATGCGCAGATGCGCTCGTAGTTCTTGCCGTGCGGCCAGTAGGTGTCGCGCACCTTAGGCAGGGCCACGCCCTTGCGGCCGGTCTGGCCGATGTCCAGCGCCGCGGCGCCGCCCAGGAACCAGCAGACGGGTCGCTCCACGGCGGGCAGCGACTCGACGCCTTCGACGATGCGCTCCACCAGGTCCACGAAGACCTGGCCCTCGGTGACCATGCCCGCGCAGTTGATGAGCGCGTCGTGGCCGCGGACGATGCTTGCCAGGTCTCCCGCGGCGATCTGGCCGAGGTCGGCCTGGTGCACGGTGACCAGCGATCGGGTCTCCGCAGGCATTTTGGAGGGATTGCGGACCAGCACGGAGACCTGGTGGCCGGCAGTGACGGCCTGTTCGAGCACGTGGCGGCCGAGGGAGCCGGTGGCGCCGAGGATGAGGATGCGTTTCATGGGATCTGGATGGGGTGGTGTGGAGGGCTTCGAGAGCCTGGCCGCGATCATTCCATGCAGTCCCTTGGAAGTCACCGCCCCTCTCGGTGATGCGGTGGCGGGGTGGTGAATTTGTTCACGGCTTGGGTTGCATTTGTTGCCTTGCTTGCTGGTGCTTTTGGGGGGGCTTGGCGGGGTTTGTGATGGATTTCACGGAACGTTTTTTGTGGTGGGTGGGTGCCTGATCACGCTGCGCGGCCAGCGGCCCACGCCCAGCACCGAGCAACTGATCGGTTGCATCCGCCAGGTGGCGGGCGGCATGCGCAGGACGCCACGCGCCAAGCCTGGCGCCTCAGTTCCAGGTCCGCGCCAACGCCGCGGCCGCTGCCTGCAGCCGCGGCAGCTTGTCCAGCGCCTGCGCCAGCGACATGCGTGCCACGGGGGCCTGCAGTGCCACGGCGCAGCGGATGCTCTTGCCGTCGGCACCGCGCACCGGCACAGCCACGCAGACCAGGCCTTCGACGAACTCTTCGGCATCCACCGCATAGTCGTCCTTGCGGATGCGCCTGAACTCCGCATCGAGTGCGGCGCGCGTGGTCAGCGTGGTGGCGGTGTGGCGCGTGAGGGCCAGGCCTTCGAGCAGCCGGTTGCGCTGGCCCGCAGCCATGTGCGCGAGCAGCAGCTTGCCACTGGCAGAGCAGTGCACCGGCACGCGCGTGCCGGGCCGCAGCTGCATCTGCAGCGGAAAGGCCGACTCGATGCGGTCCAGGTACACCACCTCGACACCCGACAGGGCGGTGAAGTTGCAGCTCTCGCCCACCTCGGCCACCAGTTGGCGCAGCACGGCATGGCGCACGCCCTGTTGCGTGCTGCCGGCCAGCGTGGCCTCGGCCAGGCGCAGCAGGCGCGGTGCGGGCGCATAGCGCCGGCCGTCGGGCTCGCGCGCCAGCAGCCCGCCGGACTCCAGCTGTACCAGCAGCCGGTGCACGCTGGGCTTGGGCCAGCCGCTGGCCGCCACGGCCTCGGCCAGCGTGAGCGGGCGCGCCTCGCGCACCAGCACCTCGAGCAGGTCGAACAGGCGCAGGCCGGGCGATGTGGTGGCGGTGTTTTCTGTCATGAATCTCTGATTCCGAGACGTAATAAGAAAATATTCCGGGATTTATAAGGCCTGCCCTACAGTGGGCGCAACCCCTCTCCCGGACATACCCCCGCCCATGGCCCCATCTCCCGCACCCTTTCGCAATGCCGTCGTGACCGGTGCCTGTGGCGGGCTGGGCCAGGCCCTGGTGCGCGAGCTGCTGGCCCAGGGGGCGCAGGTGGCCTTGGTGGGCTTGCAGCGCGACGTGCTCGACGCTCTGGCCGCCACGGCGCCCGGGCGCTGTGCGGTGTACACACCCGACGTGGCCGATGCGGCCGCCATGGCGCAGGTGGCGGCCGACTGGATGGCGCGCGCCGGCCTGCCCGACCTGGTGGTCGCCAACGCCGGTGTGGCCGGCGGCTTCGACACCGGCGAGGCCGGTGACCTGGCCGTGATGCGCCGCATGCTGGAGATCAACCTGCTGGGGCCCGCCACCACCTTCCAGCCCTTCGTGCAGGCGCTGCGTGCGCACGCCGTGCAGGGGCCGCGCTGCGCCCTGGTAGGTGTGGCCAGCATCGCGGGCTGGCGCGGCATGCCCGGCAATGGCGCCTACTGCGCCAGCAAGGGCGGGCTGATCCGCTACCTCGAAAGCCTGCGCGCCGAGTGCCGGGGCTCGCGCCTGTCCGTGCACACCGTGAGCCCGGGCTACCTGCGCACGGCGCTGACCGCCGGCAACCGCTTCGCCATGCCCGGCCTGATGGAGCCCGATGCCGCCGCGCGTGCCCTGCTGGCCGGCGTGGCGCGCGGGCGCGCGCACATCGTGCTGCCACGGCATATCGGCTGGCTCTCGCGCCTGCTGGCCTGCCTGCCCGCCGCCAGCTACGACCGCCTGCTGCGCGGCCAGCCGCGCAAGCCGCGCGTGGGCGAGGCGGGGGCCACCGCCATCCCGGGCCTGCCGGGTGCCGCCGATGGCACAGCGCCCGCCAAGCCCCGTTGAATTTCCACTTCCAGGCCCAGCCCATGCAAGACGACCTTCGCAACGCATCCGCCGACCTGCAGGCCTGCGTGGACAGCACCACGCCCACCACGCGGGGCTCCATTGCGCTGATCGGCGCCGGCCCCTCGGGCCTGGCCGGCGCGCGCAACCTGCAAAAGCTCGGCATTCCGTTCCAGGGCTTCGAGGCCTATACCGACGTGGGCGGGCTGTGGAACATCGCCAACCCGCGCTCCACGGTCTATGCGTCGGCCCACCTGATCTCGAGCAAGCGCACCACCGAGTTCAGCGAATTCCCCATGGCCGACAGCGTGGCCGACTACCCCAGCCACCGCGAGCTGTGCCGCTACTTCGCAGCCTTTGCCGACCATTTCGACCTGCGCCGGTATTTCCGCTTCGGTGTGCGCGTGCTGAAGGTGGAACCCCTGAACGACAGCGAAGACAGCCTGTGGCGCGTGACCATCGCCACGGCCGATGGACGCACCGAGTGCGCCGAGTACAAGGGCGTGGTGATCGCCAACGGCACGCTGGCCGAGCCCAGCATGCCGCGCTTCGAGGGCCATTTCAGCGGCGAGCTGCTGCACACCTCGGCCTACAAGCATGCCGAGCAGTTCAAGGGCAAGCGTGTGCTCATCGTCGGCGCCGGCAACTCGGGCTGCGACATTGCGGTGGACGCGGTGCACTATGCCGAGGGCGTGGACATCTCGGTGCGGCGCGGCTACTACTTCGTGCCCAAGTACGTGTTCGGCAAGCCGGCCGACACGCTGGGCGGCAAGCGCCCGCTGCCGCCCTGGCTCAAGCAGAAGGTGGACAGCACGGTGCTCAAATGGTTCACGGGCGACCCCACGCGCTTCGGCTTTCCCAAGCCCACCTACAAGATGTACGAGTCGCACCCCATCGTGAACTCGCTGATCCTGCACCACCTGGGCCATGGCGACATCCATGTGAAACCCGACATCGCAGGCTTCGACGGCGCCACCGTGCACTTCAAGGACGGCACGCAGCAGGACTACGACATGGTGCTGGCCGCCACGGGCTATACGCTGCACTACCCCTTCATCGCGCGCGGGCTGCTCAACTGGCAGGGCATGGCGCCGCGCCTGCACCTGAACATCTTTGCACCAGGGCGCCGCCGCCTGGCCGTGCTGGGCATGATCGAGGCCAGTGGCATCGGCTGGCAGGGCCGCTACGAGCAGGCCGAGCTGGTGGCGCGCTACTTCAAGGCGCTCGATGCCGGCACGCCCGCCGCCCAGGCCTTCACGGCCGCGGTACAGGGCCCGCCGCCCGACCTGTCGGGCGGCTTCAAGTACCTGCAGCTCGAACGCATGGCCTACTACGTGCACAAGGACACCTACCGCGCCGCCGTGCGCAACGCATCGGCGCAACTGGCCTGAACAGGAGACATTGACCATGCTGCCCGTCGACGAGATCCGCCTGAACTTCAACCCCGCGTCGCTGATGCTGCTCAATGCGGTGCTGGCCTTCCTGATGTTCGGCATCGCGCTCGACACGCGGATGGACGACTTCCGCCGCGTGGCCAAGATGCCCTGGGCCATGGCCGTGGGCATTGCCGCGCAGTTCATCGTGCTGCCGGCGGTGACCTATGTGCTCACGCTGCTGCTGGGCGTGGGCCCGAGCATTGCGCTGGGCATGATCCTCGTGGCCTGCTGCCCGCCGGGCAATGTGTCCAACATCCTCACCCACCGCGCGCGCGGCAACGTGGCGCTGTCGGTGTCCATGACGGCGATCTCCAACGCCATCGCCATCGTGGCCATGCCGCTCAACTTTGCCTTCTGGGGCGGCATGCACCCCACGGCCGCGCCGCTCCTGAAGACCATTGCGCTCGACCCGCTGGAGATGGTGGGCCACATCGTCGCCATCATCGGCGTGCCCTTCGTGCTGGGTCTCGCGTGCGCGCACCAGCTGCCGCGCCTCACGCAGCGCGTGAAGAAGACCGTGCGCATCGTCAGCTTCCTGGCGCTCATCGGCTTCATCCTCGGGGCCATCGCGGGCAACTGGCGCTTCTTCCTCGACTATGTGGGCATGGTGCTGCTGGCCGTGGCGCTGCACGATGCGCTGGCCTTCGGCACGGGCTACCTGTGCGCGCGCGCCACCGGCCTGCAGGACTACGACCGGCGCGCCGTGGCCATCGAGGTCGGCATCCGCAACGCGGGCCTGGGCCTGGTGGTGATCTTCAGCTTCTTCGGCGGCCTGGGCGGCATGGCCGTGGTGGCCGGTGTCTGGGGCTTCTGGGACATCATCGCCGGCCTGGCGCTGGCCAGCTGGTGGGGCCGCAAGGACCCGGTGGGTGCGCCCGTGCTGGCGCAAGGGGAGGGCGCATGACCGCGCCGGTCGCACCGGTCCCGCGCGCCCGCAACATCCTCGTCACCGGGGCCGACGGTTTCCTGGGCCGGGGCGTGGTGGCGGCGCTGGCGCGGCGCCCGGATACCGGCAGCGTGGTCGCGCTCGATGTGCGCGAGGTGCCACCCGAGCGCCGCCAGCCAGGCGTCACCTACCAGGCCCAGGACGTGCGCGACAAGGCCCTGGCCGCCACGCTGCAGCGCCATGCCATCGACACCGTGGTGCACCTGGCCTCCATCGTCACGCCGGGGCGGGACTCGAACCGGGCCTTCGAGTACGACGTGGACGTGAACGGCACGCGCAACGTGCTCGAAGCCTGCGCGGCCCAGGGCGTGCGGCACCTGGTGGTGTCCTCCAGCGGCGCGGCCTATGGCTACCATGCCGACAACGCGCCTTGGCTCACCGAATCGCACCCGCTGCGCGGCAACGAAAGCTTTGCCTACGCGCACCACAAGCGCCTGGTCGAGGAGATGCTGGGGCAGTGGCGCCAGAGCCACCCAGGGCTGGCGCAGACCATCTTGCGCATCGGCACCATCCTGGGTGAGCAGGTCGACAACCAGATCACCGCGCTGTTCGAAAAGCCGCGCCTTCTGGCCATCCGCGGCAGCGACAGCCCCTTCGTCTTCATCTGGGACGAGGACGTGACCGGCTCCCTGCTGCATGCGCTCGATGGCGCGGCCCCGGGCTGCTACAACCTGGCGGGCGACGGCGCGCTGACCATCCACCAGATCGCCGCGCGCCTGGGCAAGACCACGCTCGACCTGCCGGCCTGGCTGCTGCAGTCTGCACTGTTCGTGGGTTCGCGCCTGGGCATCAGCCGCTATGGGCCCGAGCAGCTCGACTTCCTGCGCTACCGGCCGGTGCTGCTCAATACCGCGCTCAAGGAGCAACTCGGTTACCTGCCGCGCAAGACCAGCGCCCAGGCCTTCGATGCCTTCGTGGCGGCGCGCCAGCAGCAGGGGCGGCCCGTGGCCGTGGCCGGCGCGCTGGCAGGCAGCCGCGCATGAGCAGCACGGCATTGGGCGCAGCGCCGGCCCGTGCGCTGTCGCAGGGCGACCTGGCCTGCGCGCTGGCGGTCATCGTCATCTGGGGGTCGAACTTCGTGGTCATGAAGATGGGCCTGCAGGCGCTCAGCCCCATGCTGCTGGGCGCCCTGCGCTTCATGGCGGCCTCGCTGCCCTTCTTGCTCTTCGTGCGCCGGCCGCAGCTGCCCTGGCGCTTCATCGTGGCCTATGGCCTGGCGCAGGGCCTGGGGCAGTTCGGCCTGCTGTTCCTGGGCCTGCGCCTGGGCATGACGGCGGGCATGGCCTCGGTGGTCATGCAGACCCAGGCCTTCTTCACGCTGATCCTCGCGGTCACGCTGCTGCACGAGCGCGCGCGCCCGGCGCAGTGGCTGGGCCTGGCGGTGGCCTTCGCGGGCCTGCTGGTAATCGCCAGCGCCCATGGCGAGGGCGCGCTGCAGATGAGCCTGGCGGGCTTCGTGCTCACGCTGGGCGCGGCCTTCATGTGGGCCCTATCCAACCTGGTGGTGCGCCTTGCGGCGCGCGTGGGGGGCGATTACGCACCATTCCCTTTCGTCGTGTGGAGCAGCACGGTGCCCATCGTGCCCTTCTTCGCGCTGGCGCTGTGGCTCGATGGCCCCGCCGCGGTGGCCGCGCAGCTCGCAGCGTTCAATGGCCAGGCACTGTTCGCCGTGCTCTACCTGGCCCTGCTGGCGACCTTGCTGGCCTACAGCCTGTGGACGCGGCTGCTGCAGCGCCACCCGGCCGGGCGCGTGTCACCGTTCTCGCTGCTGATCCCGGTGGTCGGCCTGTTGGCGGCCATGCTGGTGCTGGGTGAGCAGCCCAGCAAAGCGCAGTGGGGCGGCACGGCCATCGTGCTCTGCGGCATGCTCATCAACCAGTTTGGACCCCGGTGGGGTCGCGGCTGAGGCACTTCGCGCCCGAGAGCGAGCCCTTATTGCGGCTTTCGGCTGAACCAAAAGCCCGCAATTCCCAAGACCATTGCAATCCAGCCAGCCACGTAGCCGCCGCTGTTCGACTCCACGAGTTTGTGTTTGTAGGCAGCCGTGTCACGGTAGGCAACCACCTGGCGGCTTGGCGTGCTGAGGCTGAATATCGTCTTTTCGTCCTTGGGGTCGAATTTCGCGGTGACGGTTTCCCCGCTCAGCCCATTGAGCAAGCGCTCGGAGTGCGGGTCTCCCAGGCGCAGGGTGACGACGCCGTCGGGGCCCTTGACGTCGAGTTCGGTGTAGCGGCTGGCCAGCACATTCTTCTTGGACTTGTGTTCCACCACGCGGGCACCGATGGCCTTGCCCGAGACCGTGCTCAGCTCTGCTTCGGTGGGGACCTTCAGCCGCGAAGGCCGTTTGCGGTTCTCTGCATACTCGGCTCCCAGCCATGCGAGGCCACCGATGATCAGTACAAGCGAGACAGTTCTGACACCCAAGGCAACTCTCCTGGCAAAGACGTGGAAATGGAGGTCGATAGTCTGCCATCACATCGGCGGCGCGCGGTTTTTTGCGCCGGATTTGCAGGAGCCGAGGGCGCTCAGTGGCTTGCAACCAACGCTGCAATCGCTTGTCCCACGTCCACCGTACTCGCTGTGCCCCCCAGATCCGGCGTGCGGGGGCCGTCCTTGAGCACCTTTTCGATCGCCTCCACGATGGCATCGTGCGCGGCGCGGCCGGCCCCCTGGCCCTGGGTCAAAAAGTCCAGCATCAGCGCGCCCGACCAGATCATGGCGATGGGATTGGCGATGTTCTTGCCGTAGATGTCGGGCGCCGAGCCGTGCACGGGCTCGAACAGCGACGGGAAGCTGCGCTCGGGGTTCAGGTTGGCCGAGGGCGCCAGGCCGATGGTGCCGGTGGTCGCGGGGCCCAGGTCCGAGAGAATGTCGCCGAACAGGTTGGTCGCGGCCACCACGTCGAAGCGCCCGGGCTGCAGCACGAAGCGCGCGGTCAGGATGTCGATATGCTGCTTGTCCAGCGTGATTTCGGGGTAGTCCTTGGCCACCTCGTCAGCGCGCTTGTCCCACCAGGGCATGCTGATGGCGATGCCGTTGCTCTTGGTGGCCAGGGTCACGTGCTTGCGCGGGCGGCTCTGGGCCAGGTCGAAGGCGAAGCGCAGCAGGCGGTCCGTGCCCTTGCGCGAGTAGACCGACTCCTGGATCACGATCTCGCGGTCCGTGCCTTCGTACATGATGCCGCCCAGCGAGGTGTATTCGCCCTCGGTGTTCTCGCGCACCACGAAGTAGTCGATGTCGCCGGGCTTGCGGCCGGCCAGCGGGCAGGGCACGCCCTCGAACAGGCGCACGGGGCGCAGATTGATGTACTGGTCGAACTCGCGGCGGAACTTGAGCAGCGAACCCCACAGCGAGACATGGTCGGGCACGGTGGCCGGCCAGCCCACGGCGCCGAAGAAGATTGCGTCCACGTCCGAGAGCTGCGCCTTCCAGTCGTCGGGCATCATCTGGCCGTGCTCGGCGTAGTAGTCGCAGCTGGCCCAATCGATGGTGCGGTAGGTGAGGGCAATGCCGAAGCGCTCGGCCGCGGCCTTCACGGCGCGCAGGCCTTCGGGCATGACTTCCTTGCCGATGCCGTCGCCGGGGATCACGGCGATCGTGTACTGGGTGGTGCTGCTCATCAGATGTCTTCCTTGGATGGTTGGCTAAGCCCGTGCAAACAGGGCATGGCGTGCATTGTTGGACAGCCCTCACCAAAATACAATCTGCCGCCTGTGCATCCATTGTTCACACTTCGTGCATAAAACACCCTCCAACGACGACCTGCGCGTGTTCACCGTGGTCGTGCGCAAATCGAGCTTTGCCGACGCCGCCACCGAGCTGGGCACCTCGCCCGCCTACGTGAGCAAGCGCATCCGCCTGCTCGAGGAAGACCTGGCCGTGAAGCTGCTGCACCGCACCACGCGGCGCGTGGCGGTGACGGAGGAGGGCGAGCGCGTGTTCCACTGGGCCCAGCGCATCCTGGACGACGTGGACCAGCTGCTGCAGGAGGTGGCGGTCACGCGCCGTGAGCCGCGCGGCCTGCTGCGCGTGAGCAGCAGCTTCGGCTTTGGCCGGCGCATCGTGGCGCCCGCGCTCTCGCGCCTGGTGGAGCGGCACCCGGGCTTGCAGGCGCGGCTGGAGGTGTTCGACCGGCTGGTGGACGTGGCCGGCGAGGGCTTCGATCTGGACGTGCGCGTGGGTGACGAGATCGCCCCGCACCTGATCGCGCGGCGCCTGGCCGACAACCACCGCGTGCTGTGCGCCGCCCCGGCCTACCTGGCGCGCCACGGCACGCCGCGCGCGCTGGCCGAGCTGTCGAGCCACGACTGCCTGGTGATCAAGGAGCGCGACCACCCCATCGGCGTGTGGCGCCTGCGTGCCGGCGCCGTGGAGGAGATGGTCAAGGTGCGCGGGCCGCTGTCGGCCAACAACGGCGAGATGGTGGTGCAATGGGCCGTGGACGGGCGCGGCATTGCGCTGCGCTCGCTGTGGGACGTGCAGCCCCACCTGCAGGCCGGGCAGCTGGTGCAGGTGCTGCCCGAATGGCGCCAGGACGCCAACGTCTGGGCCGTCTACCCCACGCGGCTGCACCTGTCGGCCAAGGTGCGCGTGTGCGTGGAGTTCTTGCAGGACCACTTCCAGAAGGAGTGGTCCGCGATCGGCTGATGGCCGATCAGCCGCCGGAAAGCGCGGTTTTCACCGCGGCGGAGACCTGGCCCATGTCGGCCTTGCCGGCCAGGCGCGTCTTGACCACGCCCATCACCTTGCCCATGTCGCCAGGGCCCGAGGCGCCGAGTTCGGCCACGATGGCCTTCACGGCGGCCAGGGTCTCCTCGGCCGACATGCGCTCGGGCAGGTAGGCCTGCAGCACCACCAGCTCGGACTTCTCCTTGTCGGCCAGGTCCTGGCGCGCGGCCTGTTCGAAGGCGGCGATGGAGTCCTTGCGCTGCTTGATCAGCTTGTCCACGATGGCGACCACGGCCGCGTCGTCGAGCACCACGCGCTCGTCGACTTCCTTTTGCTTCATGGCCGCCAGCAGCAGGCGGATGGTGCCCAGGCGCTCGCTGTCCTTGGCGCGCATGGCGGTCTTCATGTCTTCGGTGATCTGGTCCTTGAGGGACATGGCATTTCTCCTGAGGGTCTTGTCGTTGAATCTGCAAAAAGAGAGCGCAAAAAGCAAAAAACCCGCGCCTGGCGTCCCGAGCGCGGGTTGATGCGGCCTGTGAAGGCCAGCGATCAGTACAGCTTCTTGGGCAGCTGCATGCTGCGCACGCGCTTGTAGTGGCGCTTGACGGCGGCAGCCTTCTTGCGCTTGCGCTCGGCCGTTGGCTTTTCGTAGAACTCGCGGGCGCGCAGGTCGGTCAGCAGGCCGAGCTTTTCAATGGTGCGCTTGAAGCGGCGCAGTGCAACGTCAAAGGGTTCGTTTTCTTTTACGCGGATCGTAGTCATTAGCTAATGGTTTCCAAATTTTTTTGCCCGCAGAGGGTCTTGGGGAGATCGGGCCTCAAGACCGTGCGTGGCGGTTGTCCCCGTCTGTAACTAGTATTGGCCGACGGGGCATGCCAGCGAAGCCGAGCATTATAGCAGTTGGATGCGGGAATTGTGCAAGTGCGTTCTGGTTGCCCCAAGGTGGTGCGTGTGGCGCGGAAATTGCATGTGTACTTACAGAGTGTTTCCATTGCGTCCGACCCGGGCGCAACGGCGCACGACCTCACTGCCCGGCGCCGAACCGCCGGGCGCATCTTGCAGGAACGGGAAACTGGGCACCCATGGCAATCATGCATCGCGTATCGGGTTGGCTTGGCCGGCTCAGTGTGGGCCGCAAGCTCATGCTCATCTATCTGCTGGACCTCACGGCGGTCATCTACGTCTCCAGCATCCTGATCCACGAGAAGAACCAGGCCATCGACTTCACGCGCAAGGAGATCGTGGGCACGAGCTACGCCACCGTGGTGCGCGACGGCCTGCTCGGCCGCTTCCTGCAGCCGGGCGAGCCGTCCCTCTCGGTGGCCCAGACACTGGAGCGCCTGGGCACCGTGCGTGCCGCGCACGACGAGGCCCTGCACACGCAGGAGGCCGGCCAGCGCTTCCAGGATGCGCTCGAGCGCCTGGGCACCGATGCCGCCGCCACAGCCGATCCGCAGGCCCTCACGCGCCTGCGCAGCCAACTGCTGCGCGATGGGCGCGAGCTGCTCACCACCGTGGGCAACCAGTCCAACCTGATCCTCGATCCCGATCTCGACAGCTATTACGAGATGTCGCTGTCGGTGCTGCGTTTCCCTGAGCTGCTGCAGGCCGTGCACGACACCGTGAGCTTCCTGAACTCGCCGCGCACCGCGCGCGGGCCGCAGTGGTCGTCGGAGCTGCTCACGCTGGTGGGGCGGCTGGAGGCCGTCACGCTGGGGATCGAGTCGGACTACAACCAGGCCTTCATCGCCGGCTCGCCCGAGCTGCGTACGGCGCTGGTGCACGACCGCGAGGCGCTCAACGCCACGCTGCTCGAATTCCAGTCGCACCTGCAGGCCATCGCCAGCGGGGAGTCGCGCCTGACCATGGCGCAACTGGCCGAGCAGGAGGCCAGGGTGCTCGGCGCCCTGCAGGCCGCCTGGGGCTCGGGCATCAACGACCTCGATCGCCTGCTGCACCAGCGCGTGGGCAGCCTGTACTCGCGCATGTGGCTGCACCTGGGCACGGCGCTGGTGCTGCTGGGTTGCATCCTGTCGCTGGTGACGCTGGTGGCGCGCCAGATCGCCAAGCCCCTGCAGCAACTGGCCCGCGTGGCCGACGAGGTGAGAAAGAGCGGCGACCACACGCTGCGCGCCCACTGGAACAGCAGCGACGAGATCGGCCGCCTGGTCACGGCCTTCAACGGCATGCTGGCCCAGCTCGACCACGAGCGCCTGCTGCAGCAGGAGCTGGCCGCCAGCGCGCGCGCCGCCGAGGCGCAGCGCGAACTGGTGGAGGCCTTCCCCATTCCCATCATGGTCACCTCGATCCCCGAGCACGAGGTGCTGCACTCGAACACGCCTGCGGGCCAGTGGCTCAACGGCCGCACCATCGATCCCTGGGTGGCGGGGCTGGAGCCGGGCGTGCGCGGGCGCTTCTTCCAGCGCCTGGCGGACCAGGGCTCGGTCGACGAGTTCGAGGTGCGCTGGAAGGGCGGGCCCGAGCCCTCCTGGGCCGTGCTGTCGGCGCGGCGCCTGGTGTTCCAGGGGCGCGACGCGGTGCTCACGGCCTTCACACCGATCAACGTGCTCAAGGTCATGGAGCAGCGCCTGGAGCTGTGGGCCAAGGTGTTCGAGGCCTCGTCCGAGGGCATCATCATCATGAATGCCGACCAGCAGATCATCAGCGTGAACAAGGCCTTCTGCCGCAGCACGCACTACGACTTCTACGAGGTGATCGGCGAGGGCCTGGGCTTTCTGCAGGAAGACAGTGAAGGGCAGGAGCCGCTGTCGGCGCAGATCGCGCGCGCCATGCAGGACAAGGAGTCCTGGCAGGGCGAGGTGCGCTTTCGCCGCCGCTCGGGCGAGACCTACCCGGCCTGGCTCATGGTCTCGGCCGTGCGCGAGGGCAAGGCCGGGGCCGTGGTCAACCACATCGGCATCGCCATCGACATCACCGACCGCAAGCAGAACGAGGAGCGCATCCAGTTCCTGGCGCACCACGACGTGCTCACCGAGCTGCCCAACCGCTCGCTGTGCGTGCAGCGCCTGCAGCTGGCGCTGGCCCACGCGAATGCCTTCGGCGAGCGCGTCGCGGTGCTGTTCATCGACCTGGACCGCTTCAAGGCCATCAACGACACGCTGGGCCACCACATCGGCGATGGCCTGCTGCGCTCGGTGGCGCAGCGCCTCACGCAGGCCGTGCGCAGCCGCGACACCGTGAGCCGCCTGGGCGGCGACGAGTTCGTGGTCATCATGCGCGACGTGGCCGGGCCCGAGGATGTGCAGCAACTGGTCGAAAACCGCCTGATCCCGCTGATCCGCCAGCCGCATCCGGTGGAGGGCCATGAGCTCAACGTGAGCTGCAGCGTGGGCATCGCGGTCTATCCCGAGGATGGCGGCGACATCGACGAGCTCATGCGCCGTGCCGATGCCGCCATGTACGAGGCCAAGACCACCGGCCGCGACATGGCCCTGTTCTATTCGGCCGAGACCGACCAGCGCGCGCTGGCCCGCCAGTCCATGGAGCAGCACCTGCGCCGGGCCCTGGGGCGTGGGGAACTGAGCCTGCACTACCAGCCGCGCCTGAGCGCCCGGGGCTCGCGTGTGCTGGGCGTGGAGGCGCTGCTGCGCTGGAACAACCCGGTGCTGGGCATGGTGCCGCCCAGCGAGTTCATCCCCATTGCCGAAGAGACCGGCATGATCCGCGCCATCGGCGCCTGGGTGCTGCAGCAGGCCTGCTCGCAGTGGCTGGCCTGGCAGTCGCTGGAGCACGAAGGGCCGCAGGGCTCTGTGCCGCACCCGCTGGCACAGGTCTCGGTGTCGGTGAACCTTTCGGCGGCGCAGCTGGCCGACCCCCAGCTCGTGCCCGACATCGAGGCGCTGCTCACGCGCTGCGGCATGCCGGCGCACCGGCTGGAGCTGGAGATCACCGAGTCGCAGCTCATGGACCATGCCAACTCGGCCGAGCGCCAGCTGGCAGCGCTCAAGGCCCTGGGCGTGCAGCTGTCCATCGACGACTTCGGCACGGGCTACTCGAGCCTGGCCTACCTGAAGCGCTTCGACATCGACCGGCTCAAGGTCGACAAGTCCTTCATCCACGACATGCTCACCAACCCGGCCGACATGGCCATCACGCGCGCCATCATCGCGCTGGGCCACACGCTGGGCCTGAAGATCGTGGCCGAAGGCGTGGAGGACCTGGCCACGGTGCAGGTGCTCGATGCGCTCGACTGCGAGGAGCTGCAGGGCTTTCACTTCACCCGGCCGCTGCCGGTGGCGCAGCTGCAGGAATGGGTGCTGCTGCATGCCCAGCGCCCGGCGCTCGGGGATTCGCGTTTCGGGGAACTGGTGAGCGTTCCCTGAAAGGCGCCTGGGCCGCCCGCTTCGCTGGCGAGCGAAGTGTGGCCGCGCCGATGCGGTGCACACTGGGGGCATGAACACCAACCAGATCGCCCACATCGCCGGCCTCGTCGGCGAGCCCGCGCGCACGGCCATGCTGATGGCGCTGATGGACGGGCGCGCGCTCACGGCGCGCGAGCTGGCCGATGCCGGCCACATCACCGCGCAGACCGCGAGCCGCCACCTGGCCCTGCTGGTCGAGGCCGGCCTGCTGCGCCTGGAACGCCAGGGCCGCCACCGCTACCACCGCCTGGCCTCGGCCGACGTGGCGCGCGTGCTCGAAGGCCTGATGCAGCTGGCCGTGCAGCAGCCGGCGCCTGCAACGGCACCCCGGCGCGTGGTGGTGGGCCCGCGCGATGCGGCCCTGCGCACCGCGCGCACCTGCTACGACCACATTGCCGGGCGCCTGGGCGTGGCCATCACCGAGCACCTGCTGGACGAGGGGGCCATGGCCTTCGACGGCGATGCGGGCGGCCATGTCACCGCGCAGGCGGCAGCTGTGCTGCAGCGCCTGGGCCTGGATGAAGGGGCCAGCCAGGGCGCGGCTGGCGGCAGTGGCAAGCGCCCGCACTGCCGCCCCTGTCTGGACTGGAGCGAGCGGCGCATGCACGTGGCCGGCAAGCTCGGCGCCATGATCTGCAGCCACTGTCTTCAAGAGGGCTGGCTGCTGCGCCGTGCCGACAGCCGCGCGCTGGAGATCACGCCCGGCGGCGCCGTGGCGCTGCGCAACTGGCTAGGGCATGTGCGCTGGGGCCAGGTGGCCAGTGCGTCCAGTCACTGAGCCGCTTTGGCGGCCAGACCTTCTGCACAGGCGTGGGCACTGGCCCAGGCCCACTGGAAGTTGTAGCCGCCCAGCCAGCCGGTCACGTCGACCACCTCGCCGATGAAGTACAGCCCAGGCTGCGCCTTGCATTCCATGGTCTGCTGCGACAGGGCGCGCGTGTCCACGCCGCCCAGCGTCACCTCGGCCTTCCTGTAGCCCTCGGTGCCCGTGGGGGTGAGCTCCCAGCGCGCCAGCTGCTCGGCCAGGCGCGCCAGCGCCTTGTCCGAGGCCTCGGCGATGGGGCGCTGCCAGTCCGCCTCGCGCTGGGCCCAGGCATCGGCCAGGCGGCTCGGCACCAGGGTGGCCAGTTCGTTGGCGATGAGCTTGCGCGAGCGCATCTTGGCCTGCGCCAGCGCGGCGGGCAGGTCCACCGTGGGGGCCAGGTCGATGGCCAGGGGCGTGCCCTCCTGCCAGTAGCTCGATATCTGCAGCACCGCCGGGCCCGACAGGCCACGGTGCGTGAACAGCAGGTCCTCGTCGAACACCATGCGCGCCTTCTTGGCCCCGGTGCTGATCCGCACCGGCAGCGCCAGGCCTGCGAGCTGGGCATACGGCGCCCAGCCGACACCGTCGAAGGTCATGGGCACCAGCCCCGGGCGTTGCTCAATGAGCGGAACGTCGAACTGCCGGGCCAGCCGGTAGCCGAAGTCGGTGGCGCCGATCTTCGGGATCGACAGCCCGCCGGTGGCCACCACCAGGCTGCGCGCCAGCACCGGGCCCCGGTCGGTCTCCACCCGGTAGCCGCCCTGGCCATCGTCCAGCGGCTCGGGCGCGACCTTCTTGACGCCGCAGGGCTGCCAGTGGGTGACGCCGCCCTCGGCGCACTCGGCCAGCAGCATGGCGATCAGGTCCTCGGCCGAGCGGTCGGCGAACAGCTGGCCCTTGTGCTTTTCGTGGTGGGGGATGCCATGCCTGTCCACCAGCGCTATGAAGTCCTGCGGCGTGTAGCGCGACAGTGCCGAGCGGCAGAACTGCGGGTTCTGCCCCACGAAGTGCTTGTGGGGGGCCGCCGGGTCGAGGTCGCGGTTGGTGAAGTTGCAGCGCCCCCCGCCCGAGATGCGGATCTTCTCGGCCACCTTCTCGGCGTGGTCGATGAGCAGGACCGACAGGCCGCGCTGGCCCGCCTGGCCCGCGCAGAACAGGCCGGCTGCGCCGGCGCCGATGATGATGGCGTCAAAGAAAGGGATGGTCATGGAAGCCGCGGATTGTAGGGTGCCGCATGAACCGCAGCGCGGTTAGCATGTGCCATCCATCCCGCAAGGACTGCCCCCATGACCGTGATCCGCTACGCCGCCTGCACCCTGGCACTGGGTTTTCTGGCCCCTGCCTGGGCCATCAACAAGTGCACGGATGCCGATGGCAAGGTGTCCTTCCAGGACGCGTCCTGCCCGGGCCAGGGCGAGAAGATCGAGGTGCGCCCCGCCCTGGAGGGTGCCACGCCGATCCCGTCCCCGCCCTCCACCTCCAGGGAGGGGGCGTTCGGCCCCACCTGGCAGCGCAAAAACCACCTGCAGAACCAGGGCGTGCCCCAGGCGCGAGCGGCTTTGGATCGCAACCAGAAGGAATGTGGAGCGCAACCCGCGGAGGCCGTGGCCAGCGCGGGTCCGCTGCGCAGCACCCTGGCATCGGGCACCCAGTTTGCGCAGGAGCGGGCGGCCGCAGCCGGCCAGGGCAAGGCGGCGTGCGAGGCCCGCAGCGAGGAGCTGCGCAAG
Source organism: Acidovorax sp. GW821-FHT09B03 (assembly GCF_059418305.1). NCBI lineage: Bacteria > Pseudomonadati > Pseudomonadota > Betaproteobacteria > Burkholderiales > Comamonadaceae > Acidovorax > Acidovorax sp. GW821-FHT09B03. The sequence goes on along the minus strand of NZ_JBWKPP010000004.1, from coordinate 9,827 downwards.
CAACTGAAAGCGCTGGAAGAGGAGCTTGGCGCCCCGTAGTCCTGCGCCGGTCAGGACGCGCAGGCGCGTCAGAACTCCGTGCTGACCGAGAACAGGGCGGTACGCGGGGTGCTGCGCGAGAGGAAGCCGGTGCGCACCGAGAGCCAGTGCGACGAATCCGCCACGTTTTCAACGGCCAGGCGGAACACGGTCGGCTTGCCGCCGATGCGCGTTGCATAGCGCAGGCCCAGGTCGTAGCTGTCGAAGCCGGGGATGCTCTGCTTGTTGTCCACGCTGGCCATCTGGCGAGCCACCTTGGTGTACCGGCCGGTCACCGTCAGGCCGGGCAGTGCCGCGATGTCCCATTCGGCGCCCAGCACCAGATTGTGGTCGGGAATGCCGATGGCCTTCTTGCCGTCGTTGGCGCCGTTCAAGGTCTTGGACTGCACGGCGTCGAACAGCGCCAGGCCGGCATTCAGGCGCAGGTTCCTCGCCGCCTCGCCGTAAACCGACAGCTCCAGGCCGCGGTTGCGCTGCTCGCCATCAACCACGAGGAAGTTCGCTCCGTTGACATAGGACACCGGCTGGCGGATCTGGAACAGGGCGGCGCTGGCGCCAAAGGAGCCACCGTCGTACTTCAGGCCCGCCTCGATCTGCTTGCCCTTGAAGGGGGGGAATACCGTGCCGAGGTTGGCGGTCGAGGCCGGTGCCACCGGCCCTTGCGCCAGGCCTTCGGCGTAGTTGGCATACACCGAGAAGGTGGGTGCCAGCTTGTAGCTGGCACCCAGCGAGGGCGCCGTGGCCGTCTGCTCGAAGCGGCGCTGCTCCACGCCTGCGGAAAATTCGCCAATGTCCAGCTTCTGGTAGCGCAGCCCGCCGACCAGGTGCAGGCGGTCGTCCAGCAGGTGCATGGAGTCCATCACGGCCAGGCTGTCGGAGACGCTGTCCTGAAAGCGCAGCGGGACGCCGCCGGTGGGCAGGGTGGGCCGCGCGACGAAGACGGGGTTGTTGAAGTTGCTGGTGAACGCGCTGCCCATGGACTGGCTCAAGCTCGCGCCATCCCCCGTGAAGCGTGAATAGCCCAGCACCACCCGGTGCTTGACGGGGCCCGTGGCAAAGCGCATGCGCCAGCCCAGCTCACCCGAGCGCAGGGACGAACCGGTCCTGAAAATGCTGGGCTGGGCCGTGAAGTTGCCGCTGGCCGAGGTGATGCGGGGGTTGCCCGCGTTGATGTTCGACTCCTCGTAGTCGACGCCGCCGAGCACGCCGAACACGGTGGAGTCGGGCGAGATGTCGAACTCCACGCGCGAGACGGCAGAAGAGCTCTTGGTGTCGCTGCTGTCCCAGGGTTGGCTGAAGGCTTGGCTGGTCGCCGGCGGTGCGGGCAGGGCAAAGCCCTCGTTGAACCGGAAGAACTGGGGGAAGCCGTCGAAGTGCCGGCGGTTCTGGGCGAGGTCCAGGCTCAGGCGCAGCCTGTCACCCGCGTAGTCGAGTGCAGCCGACAGATGGTCGGTGCCCACCTTCTCGTTGGGCACGCCGGTGGAACCACCGCCCCGGCTGGCGGCGTTGATGCGCACGCCCCATTCGTTGTCGGTGCCGAAGCGGCGCCCCACATCCAGGTGGGCCCCCAACTGGCCGTGGGACGAGGCGGACAGGGTCAGCCGGGTCAGCGGAACGTCCGTGCCGCGCTTGGGCACCAGGTTGATCGTGCCGCCCGTGGTGCTGCTGCTCGGACCGATGCCGTTGAGCAAGGCGCTCGGGCCCTTGAGCACCTCGATGCGCTCGAACTGCTCCACCGCGATGCGCCGCGTGTCCACCACCGCGAAGGTCTCGTTGAACGAGATGTCCTGGCTCAGCATGGGCAGGCCGCGCAGGAAGAACACGTCCACCGCATTGCTCTCGGAGTTGGTGGAGCGCACGGCCGGGTCCACGGCCAGCACGTCGATCAGGCGCCGGGCCTGCGCATCGCGTGTGGCCTGCTCGGTGTAGCCACTGATGGCGAAGGGTGCATCGAGCAGGGCGGTGTTGCCCAGGGCCCCCAGGCGCGCACCCTTGGCCACCTGACCGCCCGGGAAGGGCTGGTACACCTGATTGGGGTCGCGCGAGCCCTCGACCGTCACGGTCGCCATGCTGCGCTCCGCCGTGCCGGGCGCGGCTGCGGCCGGTGCCGCAGCGGGGGCGGCAGGAGGGGCAGAAGGCGCGGGGCGCACGGTCAGGGTGTCACTGCCCAGGCGCACCAGCCCCAGCCCCGAGCCTGCCAGCGCACGCTGCGCCGCTTCTTCGAGGGCAAAGCTGCCGCGCACGGCCGGGGCGGTCTTGCCGCGCAGCAGGGCCGGATCGGCCGTGAGGATCTTGCCGCCCTGGCGGGCGATGCGGGCCAGGGTCTCGTCCAGGGCGCCAGCAGGCAGGTCCCAGTTCTGCACGGCGCCAGCCTGGGCCACCAGCGGAGTACCGGCAGCGGACGGGGCTTGGGCAAAGCTGGCGCTGCCGAGGGCGGCGCTCAGGGCCGCCACGAGCAGGCGGGGTCGAAAGGAGGGGCTGTGCATGGGATCGGGTTCCTGTGCGGGAGGTGGAAAAAGGGGTTCTTTCCCCCTTGTCCAACGAGCCGTGCCAAACCCCTCAACCGGTGACAAAAAAAGTCCGGCAGACCGTATCAGCCGGCAGCCAGGTCGATCAGGGTCAGCATCGGGCCGTAGCGCGTGACGCGGATGGGCTGGGTGTCCACCAGGGCCTGCAAGGCCTGCTCAGTGTCCTTCAGCCGGAAGACGCCGAACACCCGGAGCCGGGCGGCCGCCGGGCTGACGCGCACCGGGCCCCTGCGCCAGGCGCCCAGTGCGGCGACCACCTCGCCCAGCGGTTCGTCGCGCACATCCAGCACCCCTTCGGTCCAGCTGGCATGGTGGGCCATGCGCTGCTCCACCATCTCGATGCGCTGGCCATCCATCCAGGCGGCCTGGCCTTCGCGCAGCAGGCGCCGCACGCCGTCGCCGGTCTGAATGGCCACGCTGTGCTCCAGCACCACCACCAGGCTGCGCTGCGCCTCCTGGCGTACCAGGTAGCGGGTGCCCAGGGCCTGGGCCGTGCCATGCCGGGTCTGGACGACGAAAGGGCGCGCCGGCAGGCCCGAAGAGGGGTCGGCCACGGCATCGCGCGCCACCTGCACCAGCAGTTCACCGGCGCGCAGCCGCACCAGGCGCTGCCCGTGGTCAAAGCGCAGGTCGGCCGCACTGCGGGCGTTCAGGTCCAGCGTACTGCCGTCGGGCAACACGCTGTGGCGGGTTTCGGCGGTGCCGGTGTGCACATCGGCCAGCAGTTCGCCCAGTGGCTGGCTGCGGTGGGCCAGGCAAGCGGCGCCCACGCCGGTGGCCAGCAGCAGGGCCGAGCCACCGAGCAGGCTTCTGCGCCGGCGCGACGCCGGTCCTGCGCCCGCAGCCAGGCTCTGGTGGACGGCCGGCAACTGGCCCGGGCTGCGCTGGTCGATGCGGTGGATCTGTTCCACGGGCTCCGCGAGCACACCCTGCACGCGCTGCCAGGCGGCCCGGTGGCGCGCATCGGCGGCCAGCCAGCGCGCAAAGTCCGCGTGCTCGTGTGCATGTGCGCTGCCGGAGGTCAGCCTCACCTGCCAGTCCACCGCGGCCGTGATGGCGTCCTGCGCCGATCCGGGAGGGGCGCTGCTCATGGGGCGTCTGCGTCCTGCCTGCAGCAGTGCAGATAGGCCTGTTTCACGTAACGCTCCACGCTGGCCACCGAGACGCCCATCTCGCGCGCGATCTGCACATGCGTCAGTTCGTCGATGCGGTGCAGCAAAAAGGCCTGGCGGACCTTGCCGGGCAGGCCGGCGAGGCGCTGGTCGATGGCCAGCAATGCCTCGTGCAGCAGAGCCAGGTCTTCTGCCGAGGGCGCCGTGGCCTGCGGCGACCCGGCCAGCGCCTGCAGGTAGGCCTGCTCCAGCTCGCGCCGGCGCCAGTGGCTGAACAGCACCCGCTTGGCCAGCGTGGTCAGGAAGGCGCGCGGCTCCGCCACCTGCTCGATCCCGCGCGCGGCGAGCACGCGCAGGAAGGTGTCCTGCGCCAGGTCGGCGGCACCGTGCGGGCAGCCCATCTTGCGCTGCAGCCAGACCACCAGCCACGCATGGTGGCTGGTGTACCAGCGGCCGGCCGGGTGGGCCGCCTCGGCGTGCGCGGCGGCCACCGCCGTGGCGGCCGAACCCGGGCGCGCAGGCGCCTCAGGAGAAGGCTCAGAATGCAGCGCGCATCGTGAGGCTGACATTGCGCGGGTCACTGTAGTTGCCGTAGTCCAGGTTGGCCCAGTACTTCTTGTTCGTCACGTTGTTGACGGCCAGGGTGGCGCTGAGCTTGGGATTGAACTGCCACGAGGCGCGCAGGCCCAGGACGGCCGTGGGCGACTGCTTCACGGTCACCGTGCCGCTCGGATGCGGGATGTTGAAGCCCTCGACCGAGCTTTGCCAGACCAGGTTGCCGCCCACCGACAGCGGGGCCAGCGCACCCGAGAACTGGTAGTCGGTGCCCAGTTGCAGCAGGTACTCGGGCAGGTTGGCGTAGATCAGGTCCGTGGCTGCGCGCGTGACCTTGGCGCGGGTGAGGCCTGCGCTCACGCGCCACTGCCTGGTGGCCATGCCCGCGAACTCGAGCTCGAAACCGGTGGACTTGGTGCCGTTGACCGCCACGTAGGGCAGGGTGCCATCGGGCAGCGGCGTGGTGATGGCGCCATCGCGCACGCCGTAGTTGTCCTGCTTGGTCTGGAACACCGCGAAATGCGCCTGGATGCGGCGGTCCAGCAGCTCGGCCTTGAGGCCGGCCTCCGTGTTGCTGCCGATGACCGGCGACAGCGGGTTGTTGTTGCGGTCCTTGTAGTTCTGCGGGTTGAAGATGCGCGTGTAGCTCGCATAGGCCGACAGCGTGGGCGTGATGTCGTACACGGCGCCGACGTAGGGCGTGACCTTGCGGTTCTCGTCCTGGATGGCGCTCTTGCCGGCATAGGTGCCGGTGGTGGCGTAGCTGTCGCTGTGGCGGTGCCAGTCGGTCAGGCGCACGCCGGTGAGTACCGACAGCGGCTCGGCGACGCGCCAGCGCGCCGAGGTGAACAGGCCCGTCTGCTGCGTGATCTGCGTGCGCCAGGCGCCGGTCTTGGAGTACACGGGTTCGGGCGCATTGCCGTCCCAGGTGTAGATGTTGGGGATCACGTAGCTCCAGTTGGCCACCGAGCTGTAGCCATCGGTGCGCGTGGCGATGCGCGTGGAGCTCACGCCCACCATCAGGTCGTGCTTGCGGCCGCCGAGCTCGAACTTGCCCGACAGGTAGGCGTCCACCGTGTCCTGCTTTTCGCTGCCGCCGCCCACGGCCGCGTACAGCGTGGTGCCGGCGCCCGTGGTGGGGTTGACGAAGGGCGCCAGCGACACGGTGCGGCCATAGCCGTAGGTGCGCAGGCTGAAGGTGTCGCCCTCGGTGTGGTTCAGGGCGGCCTTCACGCTCCAGTCGTCATTGAGCTGGTGCTCCAGCGTGGCGTACAGCGTGCCCGAGGTGCGCTCCCAGCGTGTCCATGGGGGCGAGAAGCTCACCGAGGTGGGCAGGTCGATGGGCGAGCCATTGGTTGCAAAGCGCGGGATCGTGCCCCAGATCGGCGCCTTGGGGTCGTTGGACTGGCGCTGGTAGCCCAGCGTAGCCACCGTGGACGAGCCCAGGTCGGCCTCGATGGCGGCGAGCAGCGCCGTCTTGTCTTCGGAGTAGCGATCGCGGAAGCTGTCCTTCTTCTGTGGCGCGATCACCAGGCGGCTGCGCACGCTGCCATCCTTGGTCAGCGGGGCGTTGATGTCGAGCTCGCCGCGGTACAGGTTCCACGAACCGGCGGTGAGTGCCACCGAGGCCGCGAACTCGCGCTGCGGCCGCTTGCGGATCATGTTGATCGTGGCCGAGGGCACGCCCACGCCGGTCAGGATGCCGTTGGCGCCGCGCACGATCTCGACGCGCTCGTACAGGGCCGTGTCGTATTCCTGGTTGGTGCTGCTGCTGTACGAGGGCAGGCCGTCGATCTGGAAGTCGGTGATCTGGAAGCCGCGAGCGTAGTACAGCGGGCGCTGCGTGTCGTAGAAGCTCACGGCCACGCCGTTCACGTTGCGCAGCACGGCGTCGATGCTGGTCAGCGACTGGCGCTCGATCTGTTCGCGCGTCACCGTGGTGGTGGACTGCGGCGTTTCACGTGCGGTCAGCTGCAGGCGCGTGGAGGCGCTTTCGCGCGAGCCCGACACGGTGACGCTGTCCAGCGCCTTGGGGGCCGTGATCTGGTCGGTGGAGGCCGCTGGGGCGGCGTCCTGGGCCTGGGCTGCGCCGGCCAGCACAGTGGCGATGGCGGCCAGCGCCAATGGGTTCAGGCGGCAAACGGGCTGCCTACGGGAAACGGACATGGAGCACTCCTCGAGTTGTTGAATCTGGCAACTGGCTGGCTGCGCAACAACAAGAAGAGCACGGCGTGGCTGGTTTATGGCTCCAATTGTAACTTTTAAATAACAATCATTCTTAATGGCAGTGCCTGGGATGGGCGCCATTCGGGCCAGGCGCGTTGCTTTTGCGCCTCATTTGCAACCCGGACGGCCCCTCGGGGCGGCTGCTCAGCCCTTCCAGGTGAACGGAAACTTGAACTGCTTGACGAAGCCGTTGGGCACATAGTCGCCCAGCACGCCGTACTTTTCGGGCCAGAGCTTGGTGCTCTTCACGGCGGTACCGAACAGGTAGTCCAGGAAGGCGAAGTGCGCCGCATAGTTCTTGTCCAGCGCCTCCTGGTCCTGGCTGTGGTGCCAGTGGTGGAAGTTGGGCGTGACCAGCACGTAGCGCAGCGGCCCCAGGCGCACGCTGACGTTGGCGTGGTTGAACACCGCCTGGAAGCCCACGACGACGATGTAGGCGTCGATCACTTCCTTGGAGAAACCGAACACGTAGATGGGGGCCAGCACCAGCGTGCGCGTGATCAGCAACTCCAGGATGTGCTGGCGCGAGCCGGCCATCCAGTCCATGCTTTTCACGCTGTGGTGCACGGCGTGCAGGCGCCACAGCACGGGCACCTCGTGGTAGGCGCGGTGCGTCCAGTACTGCACCAGGTCGGCCACCAGCACGATGAGGAACAGCGCCACCCAGAAGTTCAGGCCCTGCACCCAGCCGCGGATGCCGTCGCTCGCGGCCCAGCCGAAGAACCTGTGCACGAGGAGGTTGGTGGCCAGCAGCACGAAGCCCACCACCATGTGGTTCACGATGAAGTGGTGGAAGTCGGTCTGCCACTCTTCGCGGAAGATGGGCTGGTCCTTGCGCAGCGCGAACAGCTTCTCGATGAAGATGAAGATCAGCGAGCTGCCCAGCAGGTCGAGGATGAACCAATCGAGGCCGATGTAGGGCGTGTTGTCGGGGAAGTTCGGGTCCACTTCCACCTTGTGGCCGCCCAGGATGGCGGCCAGCGCCACGGTCGCGAAGGCGAAGGTGGCCAGCCAGCGCGAGCGGTTGAACAGGATGTTGACCAGCGAGATGCCGCCCGCGATGGCCATGGCCGCCAGCATGATGTAGCGGATCACGGTCACGTCGTAGCTCTTGCGCAGCTGGGGCGTGGTCAGGTACTCGGGGAAGTGGAAGGCCAGCACGCCCAGGAAGCACAGGATGGCCAGCGTGAGCGCGATGACGCCCGATACCAATCCGCGCCCGGTGCGCAGCGCACCATGGCTTTCGGTGAATTCATTGAGCTTGTCGATTTCCAGCATGCTTTACCCCTCTGCGCCCGGATCGTGGAGTGGTGTTGCCCAGGCTTGTGTGTTGCGCAGTGTAGCGGCGGCGTGTGCATCCTTGTGTAACCGCCATCGCACGTAAAATCGGGGCCCATGAACATCCCCTCGCACCAGCTGAGCATGACCGTGCTCATGTCCCCGGACATGGCCAATTTTTCCGGCAACGTCCACGGCGGCGCTATCCTGAAACTGCTCGACCAGGTGGCCTACTCCTGCGCCAGCCGCTACTCGGCCTGCTACGTGGTCACGCTCAGCGTGGACCAGGTGATGTTCCTGCAGCCCATCCACGTGGGCGAGCTCGTGACCTTCCTGGCCAGCGTCAACTACACCGGCTCCTCCTCAATGGAGATCGGCATCAAGGTGGTGGCCGAGGACATCCGCTCGCAGGTCGTGCGGCACGTGAACAGCTGCTTTTTCACCATGGTGGCCGTGGACGAGGCGCGCAAGCCCGTGCAGGTGCCCCCGCTGTCGCCTTCCACCGCGGAAGAGCGCCGCCGCTGGGATGCCGCCGTGATGCGCAAGACCCTGCGCAAGGAACTGGCGGCGCGCTTCGAGCAGGCCCGCTCGGCCCCGGTGCCTGCGCCCCTGGCGGCTTGAATGTAAGCACCCCCTGAGTCGCTTCGCGCCTTCCCCCTCTCTCATATTGCTTGGCAATCTGGGAGGGGGACGCCCCCAGCGCGGCGGGGCGGCCCTTGCGCGGGGGCACTGGCCTTGGCCGCGCCAGTTTCGACTCAGCTGGTGCTAAACAGCGCCGTGTCTGGATGTGTTTGGTTGGCGCCTGGAACATGTGCTAACAGGCCTCCGTGTTCGCTGGAGTAGCCTTGTCCCTTTGGAGCGCTCAGGCGCTCCTTCCCAATGGGGAGACAAGCCACCATGAACGATGCCACCGCCCTGGTGCGTGCCAGCTACGAGGCCTATGTCCGCAAGGACCGCGAGGCCCTCGAGGCGCTGATCGACGAGAACTTCCATTTCTCGAGCCCGCTCGACAACCGCATCGACCGGGCCACCTACTTCGCGCGCTGCTGGCCCAACAGCGAGGGCATCAGCGGCTTCCAGTTCATCCACCTGGTCCAGCAGGGCCATACCGTCTTCGTCACCTACGAGGGCACGCGCCAGGGCGGCGGGCGCTTTCGCAACACCGAGGTGGTGACCACCCGCGAGGGGCGCATCGTGGAGGTGGAGGTCTATTTCGGCTGGTCCCTTCCCCATCCCGCGCCTGCCGGGGGCTTCACCAATCTGTGAGCTCGCTGCCCGGCTGTTCAGCGGTTGCGCCCCGCCAGCGACACGGCCTGCAGCGAGAGCCCGTCGATCTCGTTGGTGATGCCCGAGAGCACATTGGCCACCACCGCGAACTCGCGGCCGTGCTGGCCCGCGCGCGCGGCCATCACCTGGGCGTTGAAGCTCACCACCTTGGCCTCGCGCGCCACGGTCTGGATGGAAGCCACGATGCCCGCCAGCTCCTTCATCAGCGTCTCGGACTTGGCCTTGCCCAACTGGTCGAAGGCGGTGGTGGCGGTGTTCAGGGCATCGAGTGCGCCGTCGGTGATCTCCACCAGGCGGGCCAGGGCTTCTTCCATGCGGGGGCTCTGCCGCTCGGCCAGCTCCAGGGTGCGCTCCACCTGCTGCATGAAGGCATCGATGGTGGGGCCCACGCCGGTGGCACCCTGGTAGGTCATGCGGATGCGTTCGCCCATGGCCGTGTCGAGGTGGCGCGGCGTGTCCACCAGCCGGGCGTGGCTTTCGCTGAACAGCGCGAGCGAGCTGCGTGCCGCTTTCAGATGCAGGTCGCTGCCGCGCGTGGCCAATACCGTCTGCAGCACCATGCGCTGCGACAGCATGCGCTGGCGGGCCGCGATGTTGACCAGGGACATGTCGCCATCGCGCGATGCCGCAGCGGGCGTGGATGGCGTGCTGCGGGCCGTGGAGAGAGGGTAGGCTGCCATGGTGTGATCCTGTGTAGTGAGCCCTCGGGCTTTGTCACAGTGCAACTAGTGTGCTGTCCCGCAGATAACTGGCATTAGTCGTGCATGCCTTTTGGGTATCCTTGCAACGGAGATACCGCAAT